>JANXYH010000149.1 GCA_025350145.1 Burkholderiales bacterium
TGCCGCGGGCTCGCGTGACATCTCCAAGTGCCGACGCCAACAGCGCCGAGTCATTGGCTTGAAGGATATCGTTGATGTATGCAGCCACTGCTGCGTCTGTGTCCTGAAAATGGGATAGGTCGAATTCAGGCAGGCCGGCCACCGCGACAGGTTCAGTCCAACTCATCTCCTTCGGTCGCGGCTACGCGCAATCTATCCTTGATCGTTAGCCATCGGTTTAGCTTGGCGAGCTGCGCGGGCATTTGGCCAATCTCTTGAGTCTTTGGCTCGAGAATTCCCATTTTTCGTAACTCCTCCGATTTTGCGGCGCTCGATCTTGGGTCTTGCTGCAAGGAAGCAAAACGATCGCCTTGCCTTCCTTTTCGGTGATGGTAAATCGCGCCTCGCCTCCACAGTAGTCAATCGCCGGCGATTTGATCGGTTGACCAGTACTTCGAATCGCCAGAAACCAAATTGGCCCGCCATTGCATTCATTTCCCCAAGAGAATTGCTGGAAACCAACTATTGCTTCGTCTGCGATATTGGGTGCGCTGCTTGAAAAAATGACTTTTGGAACCGGAAACTCAGCAAAGTCGAATTGTTCATTGTTGGAGTCTGTGCTCAGTATTTCCCGTCCATCAAATTCAACCAAGAATTTCTGCCCCAAGGCAAGATTATCCAATTGCTTAACGCTCAATTGTCGAGAGCCAATCATTTTGATTGCAGGCGCGGGCAACGGAGAATTTGCGGGCTGGGAGAATGCAACTTCTGCAATAATTAAAAAGAGCGCGAGTGCGCAGGATTTCACGAATTTGAAGAAGTTGTACTTCACGTCAGCCAGCATAACTTACTTTTAGACCTTTTTCGAGCTTTGAGCGAACCTGCACTGTAGCCTCGGCTTTTGTTATTTTACCGTCTGCATTGGTGTCAAGTCCCTTATTCTGTGCGTATAGCTTTGGGTGCTTCTTGTCGTCCTTAGAGACAAGGACATAATCTGTGGACTTCCCTACCGCGAAAGACTAGAGAATAACCATGTAGAGATCATCTAGAGTGCCTATTCGACCTTTGTATGAGGAGAAGTATTTTTTCACGTAATCTAATTGTTCAACGGCTGTCATCTTGGCGAGCAGTTCTGATGAGGTGCCTGGCCCGGCGGCTGTGTTGGGCATGAATTGAATTAGTCCGACTGCGCCGCTTCCGGCGGCGTTTTGAACTGAGGGGCTGAAGGTCTCCCCGGATTCAAACGCCATAGCTGCCATCAAGTAATCGGGGTTGGTCTCTAACTCCGAAGCTATGACAAGTATTTTGTTCTTCAATTCGGCTGTGACACTTTTGCCCCAGGCAATTGTCTTAGCGGGTGGCGAGTTGATTACGATACCAGCGGATGACGGCATACCTGTCGATAGCGTCAGGCCTGAAGGGGGGTTTAGTAGGCCAATTGGCCCGGGAACAAAAGCTTGCCCGAAGACGCCATCCAGCGGCGGGAGGAGATATCGAACATTCATTCCCAGGGGGCCGGGAATTCGGGAGGCTGCCATTTTTCCCGCTGAAGCGTGGCCAGCTGCGAACAGGTATATGATCACACGGGACGGAACACCTATCCTCAATCGATTGCCATCACGCGCTCCAGAGTCGAAACTTAATGTGTTTCACTGCGGAATAAAAGTCGTTGTCTGAACTGAGTAAAACCAGATCGTGCTTGATGCAGAGTTGGATAAGCAGCGCATCAATGGTTCCTATCTGAACGCCATGACGGCGACAGGAGTTCCTGACCTCGGCGGCTTCAATATGGTCTTCGCGATCTGGCTGGAGAAAACCAAGCGCAGAAAACCGTTCAATCAGTTGGCCCCTGGCTTTTGCGCCGGCAAAACTCTGGAGCAGTTCTTGGAGCACGAGTCCTGTAGTGAGGACTTGATCCGCTCCCTCAAGTGCATGCAGAAGCGCTTTGACTTCGGCCCGCGCTGCTTCACCATCGCGTCTGAAGGCCAGCGACCAGACGCTGGTATCTACAAGCAGACTCACGGTCGACGGGCGCGGTCGGCCTTGTAGTCGTAAGAAGAGTCCCAATCGAGCTTTCCGAACAACTCGGCGACTTTTTTCTGTTCGCGGCGTGCAATAAATTCTTGCAGTGCGCGTGTGACAGCGGCCTTTTTTGTGGGCTCTCCACTGACTCGGAAGGCGCGGTCAAGAAGGTCTTGATCAAGGGCGAGGTTGGTGGCCAATGTGTGACTCCAATGCGCGAAGTCTACACAGCATAGGGCTTGACGGCAACGCCTTGCCACCACAAGACCGGTTGTGATGGCGAAGACGAAGAGCGTTTATCCGCCGCCCATCCGAGGCTGGCAAAGCAAGCCGGAATAACCAGCGGCGGATAAACCACGTTGGACTGAAGCGCTGTGCCGTTGGGTGGAGGATGGCGAAGGGGCAGGTCAGCGCCTGCGTCATGCAACGGGCGCTGCGCCTGAGATGGGGCGTTTGCGGGCTGCGGCGGGGGCCGTTGTGGCGCGTACCGGCGCAGCCCTGCCTTCGGTGCCTGCCCAAGGCATCGCACCGATCGGGTCGCGGTGGGCCGGATGCGCTGCACTGCGGGTGCTGCGGCCAGGCCTGGCTGTCTCGAATCGATGCCGCGCGCCCAGGAGGCGGCTGAGCAACAGGCCGCCCGGCGGGAACTTGCGGCCTCACCCACAGTTGCCAGCCCTCAGGCTGCCGGCCAGTCCGGGCTGGCAGCCAGCGCGGCCCGGATCGCGTCGCCATGCTCGTCGACCCGGGGCGGCGGCAGGTCGGCCACCGGGCGTTGGCCGTCGAAGCGCATGGGCGTGGCGATCATTGGCGGCCGGTCGGGGTTGCCGTCGCGCGGCAGCCGCATGCCGCGTTCGCTGACCTGGGGATGGGCCAGGACGGCGGGCATGTCGAGGATGGGCGCGCAGGGCACGGCTTGGGGTTCGAGCAGGTTGGTCCAGGCCAGGGTGGTGCGCGTCTGCAGCCAGGCGCTGATGGTCTCGGCCAGGGCGTCGCGGTGGGCCAGGCGGGCCTCGTTGGTGGCAAAGCGCGGATCGGTGGCGACTTGGGGCTGGCCGTTGAGCTGGCAGAAGCGGCTGAACTGGCCGTCGTTGCCGATGGCGATGACGATGTGGCCGTCCAGGGTCGGAAAGACCTGGTAGGGCACGACATTGAGGTGGGCATTGCCCATGCGCTTGGGCACTTGGCCGCCGACCATGTAGTTGCTGGCCTGGTTGGCCATCACCGCGACTTGGGTGTCGAGCAGGGCGGCGTCGATGTGCCGGCCGCGGCCGCTGCGCCCGCGCTCGACCAGTGCGGCCAGGATGGCGGTGGTGGCGTAGACGCCGGTGAACAGGTCGGCCACCGCCACGCCGGCCTTCTGCGGCTGGCTGCCGGGGGTGCCGTCCTTCTCGCCGGTGACGCTCATCAGCCCGCCGGTGGCCTGGATCGCGAAGTCGTAGCCGGCGGCCTGGGCGTAGGGGCCGGTCTGGCCGTAGCCGGTGATGGAGCAGTACACCAGCCGCGGGTTCAGCGCCGACAGGGCGGGGTAGTCCAGCCCGTATTTGGCGAGCTGGCCGACCTTGTAGTTCTCAAGCACGACATCGGCCTGGGCGGCGAGTTGGCGCACCAGCGCCTTGCCGGCGGGCGTGGCCAGGTCGATGGAGATCGAGCGCTTGCCGCGGTTGGCGCTGAGGTAGTAGGCCGACATCCGCTCGGCCGGGTCGCCAAACCAGGGCGGGCCCCAGGTGCGGGTGTCGTCGCCGCCGCCGGGGCGTTCGACCTTGATCACGTCGGCGCCGTAGTCGGCCAGCATCTGCCCCGACCAGGGGCCGGCCAGCACGCGCGACAGGTCCAGCACGCGGATGCCGGCCAGGGGTTGGGGTCCACTCATGGCGTCTGCCTTGGCCTGGATTGATCGGTTTCAGTTGAACGCCGCGATGCCGGTGATCGCCCGGCCCAGGATCAGGGCGTGGACATCGTGGGTGCCCTCGTAGGTGTTGACCACCTCCAGGTTGACCATGTGCCGGACCACGCCGAACTCGTCGCTGATGCCGTTGCCGCCGAGCATGTCGCGGGCCTGGCGGGCGATGTCCAGCGCCTTGCCGCAGGAGTTGCGCTTGACGATCGAGGTGGCCTCGACCGAGGCGGTGCCGGCGTCCTTCATCCGCCCGAGTTGCAGGCAGCCCTGCAGGCCCAGGCTGATCTCGGTCAGCATGTCGGCCAGCTTCTTCTGCACCAATTGGTTCGCGGCCAGCGGCCGGCCGAACTGCTGGCGCTCGAGCACGTACTGGCGGGCGCGGGCAAAGCAGTCCTCGGCCGCGCCCAGGGCGCCCCAGGCGATGCCGTAGCGGGCGCTGTCCAGGCAGGTGAACGGGCCCTTGAGGCCGCGCACGTCGGGCAGGGCGTTCTCCTCGGGGCAGAAGACTTGGTCCATCACGATCTCGCCGGTGATGCTGGCGCGCAGCCCGACCTTGCTGTGGATCGCCGGGGCGGACAGGCCCTTGGCACCTTTTTCAAGGATGAAGCCGCGGATCGCCCCGCCATCGTCCTTGGCACAGACCAGGAAGACATCGGCCACGGGCGAATTGCTGATCCACATCTTGGCCCCCGTCAGGGCGTAGCCGCCCGGCACCGCCTTGGCCCGGGTGACCATGCTGCCCGGGTCCGAGCCGTGGTTGGGCTCGGTCAGGCCGAAGCAGCCTATCCACTCGCCGCGCGCCAGCTTGGGCAGGAACTTCTGCTTCTGCGCCTCGGTGCCGAAGGTGTTGATCGGCACCATCACCAGCGAGCTTTGCACGCTCATCATCGAGCGGTAGCCCGAATCCACCCGCTCGACCTCGCGCGCCACCAGGCCGTAGCAGACGTAGTTCAGCCCGGCGCCACCGTAGGCCTCGGGGATGGTGGCGCCGAGCAGGCCTAGCGCGCCCATCTCGCGGAAGATGGCCAGGTCGGTCTGCTCATGGCGAAAGGCATTCAGCACCCGGGGGGCGAGCTTTTCCTGGCAATAGGCGTGGGCGGCGTCGCGCACCGCGCGCTCGTCGCTGCTGAGCTGGGCGTCGAGGTGCAGCGGGTCGTTCCAACTGAAGCGGGCAGAGGCCATGGTCGGTGTCCTTGGGTCGGGTAGGCGGGGTGGATCCGCGCCGGTCTGGCGTGAATGGTCGAAGGGGCCTGACGATAGCAAGTCCGTCGGCGCGCAGGCCCGGGCTACGATCCCCGCCAGCGGGTGGCTGGCAACGGAGGCGGCGATGGCGAACCCAGTGCGGCGGACGACGGGGCTGTTTCGGCAATGGCTGCAGGCCTGCCTTGCGGTGGCGCTGGTGGCCTGTGGTGGCGGCGGCGGTGGTGGTGGCGGCGGTGGTGGTGCAGGCGATGGCGGCACGCCGGTGGTCGCGCCCGCGCCGGCCGATCTGCTGGGCGCACTGCCCGATCGCAAGCTCAGCAGCGACTCGCCGGTGGCCAGCGGCTGCACCGGTGGCCACGGCAGTGGCAGCTTGTACGCTGATGCCGAGGTCGAACCGATGGCGGCCAACTGGGTTGCCGACCCCAACCACATCGTCGCCGTCTGGCAGCAGGACCGCTGGAGCGACGGCGGCGCCCGCGCCCTGGTCACGGCGCTCAGCCGCGACGGCGGCGCGACCTGGGCGCGCACCCTGCAGCCGATGTCGCGCTGCGGCGGCGCAGCGGCCGGCACGGCTGGCGACTTCGAGCGCGTCTCCGACCCCTGGATCGACATCGGCAGCAACGGCGTAGCGCAACTCGTCGGGCTGGCCATCAGCGGCGGCGAGTTCAGCGCCGACTCGTCCAGCAGCGTCGTCGCCAGCCGCTCGCTCGACGGCGGCGCCACCTGGAGCACGCCGCTGAACCTGCAGCGCGACGACGGCGCGGCGTTCTTCAACGACAAGGAGTCGGTCAGCGTCGACAGCCTCGACCCCCGCCGGGTCTATGTCGTCTGGGATCGGCTGGACAGCAGCGGCCGCGGCCCGGCCATGCTGGCGCGCTCGACCGATGCCGGTGCTACTTGGGAGCCGGCGCGGGCGATCTACTCGCCGAGCGTGGCCGGTGGCGTCAGCCAGACCCTGGGCAACCGGGTGCTGGTGCTGCCGGCCGGACCCGACCGGGGCACGCTGGTCAATGTCTTCACCCAGATCGACACGGTCGCCGGCAGCTCGAGCGCGCGGGTGGCGCTGCTGCGCTCCAGCGATTTCGGCCTGAGCTGGGGCGCGCCGGTGTTTGTCGCCAACCTGTTGGCGGTGGGCGCCAAGGATCCGTTGAGCAGCGTCAAGATCCGCGACGCCGCTGACCTGGTCACGGCCGCAGTCTCGCCCGACGGCACGCTCTGGCTGGCCTGGCAGGACGCGCGCTTTTCCGGCGGCAATGTCGACGCTATCGCCCTGGCCAAGTCCAGCGACGCCGGCCGGACCTGGGGCGCGCCGCTGGCGATCAACCGCCGCGCCGATGTCTCGGCCTTCATCCCGACGCTGCAGGTCCGCGCCGACGGCCTGATCGGCGTGCTGCACTACGACTTTCGCAGCCGCGTGGCAGGCACCCACAGCCTGCTCAGCGACGCCTGGCTGCTGAGCTCGCGCGACGGCCTGAGCTGGTCTGAGACCCATGTCCAGGGCCCGTTCGACCTGGGCGCCGCGCCGCAGGCCGGTGGCCTGTTCCTGGGCGACTACCAGGCACTGGTGGGCCTGGCCGCAGACTTCATGCCGGTGCTGGTGCTGTCCTCGTCGGCCAGCAGCGCCAACCGCAGCGATGTCTATGCGCCGCGTTTCACGCTGACGGCGGCCGCAGCCCAGCACTTCAATGCGCGCGCCGCGCCGCCCGGCACCATTGACCAGGCAGCGGGCTGGCAGGCGGCGCGGCACCAGGCCGTGGTCGGCATGATGGCGCGGCGCATCCCCGGCTGGGCGCAGCGCGTTGGCGCCGACACAAGCGACGATCCTGCCCGCTGACCGCCCGCTGAGCGGCAGGGCCGGGTGATGGCACCAACCACTGGCACCAACAACTAGAATTCGCCCCTTTTTGCCCCGGCCCTCACCGGCCCCGCAAGCGCCATGCAAGCCGCCGACATCCGCGCCACGTTTTTGCAGTATTTCGAGTCCAAGGGCCACACCGTGGTGGCCTCGTCGCCGGTGATACCGGGCGACGACCCGACGCTGCTGTTCACCAACGCTGGCATGAACCAGTTCAAGGACGTTTTCCTGGGCTTCGACAAGCGGCCCTACAGCCGTGCCGCGAGCAGCCAGAAATGCATCCGCGCCGGCGGCAAGCACAACGACCTGGACAACGTCGGCTACACCGCGCGGCACCACACCTTCTTCGAGATGCTGGGCAACTTCAGCTTCGGCGACTACTTCAAGCAGGACGCGATCCACTACGCCTGGGAGCTGCTGACGGCGCATTTCAAGCTGCCGGCCGACAAGCTCTGGGTCACGGTCTACGCCGAGGACGACGAGGCCTACGACATCTGGCACCAGCAAATCGGCGTGCCGGCCGCGCGGATCGTGCGCATCGGCGACAACAAGGGCGGCCGCTACCTGTCGGACAACTTCTGGATGATGGGCGACACCGGGCCCTGCGGTCCCTGCACCGAGATCTTCTTCGACCACGGCCCCGAGATCCCCGGTGGCCCGCCCGGCTCGCCCGAGGAAGACGGCGACCGCTACATCGAGATCTGGAACAACGTCTTCATGCAGTTCAACCGCAGCGAGGACGGCGTGATGCACCCGCTGCCCAAGCCCAGCGTCGACACCGGCATGGGCCTGGAGCGCCTGGCGGCGGTGCTGCAGCATGTCCACAGCAACTACCAGATCGACCTGTTCGCCAGCCTACTGGCGGCGGCCAAGACGCAAGTCGATGCCGCCGGTGCGGGCGATTGCGACGCCGGCAGCCCGAGCCTGAAGGTCATCGCCGACCACATCCGGGCCTGCGCCTTCACCGTCAGCGACGGCGTGATCCCGGGCAACGAGGGCCGCGGCTATGTGCTGCGCCGGATCGCCCGCCGTGCCATCCGCCATGGCTACAAGCTTGGCGCGCGCAAGCCTTTTTTCCACGCCCTGGTGGCGGCGCTGGACGCCGAGATGGGCGGCGCCTACCCGGAGCTGCGGCGCAGCGCGGCGCGCGTCACCGAGGTGCTCAGGGCCGAGGAGGAGCGCTTCTTCCTGACCATCCACCACGGCATGGAGATGCTCGAAGCGGCGCTGGCCGGCGGCACCCGGGTGATCGATGGCGACACCGCCTTCAAGCTCCACGACACCTTCGGCTTTCCGCTCGACCTGACCGCCGATGTCTGCCGCGAGCGCGGCGTGACGGTCGACATGGCCGGCTTCAACGCGGCCATGGGCCGCCAGCGCGAGCAGGCCAGGTCGGCGGCAAAGTTCAAGCTCGCCGCCGGATTGAGCTACAGCGGCACGCCGACCAGCTTCCACGGTTACACCCAACTGGTCTGCGAGGCGGCCAAGGTGACCGCGCTGTACATCGACGGCGCGGCGGTGGCCAGCGTCAAGGCCGGCGACGACTGCGTGCTGGTGCTGGACCAAACGCCGTTCTATGCCGAGTCTGGCGGCCAGGTCGGCGATAGCGGCGAAATGCGCAACGCCGTGGCCAGGCTGTTGGTCGACGACACCACCCGCATCCAGGCCGATGTGTTCGGCCACCGGGGCCGGGTGGTCGAGGGCAGCATCGCCGTCGGCGACAGCCTCTCGGCCAAGGTCAACCCCGAGCAGCGCGCCCGCACGGTGCGCAACCACAGCGCCACCCATTTGATGCACAAGGCGCTGCGCGAGGTGCTGGGTGGCCATGTCGCGCAGAAGGGCTCGCTGGTCAACGCCGAGCGCACCCGCTTTGACTTTGCCCACAACGCGCCGATGACCGATGCGCAGATTCGCCAGGTCGAGGCCCAGGTCAATGCCGAGATCCTGGCCAATGCCGCCGCCAACGCCCAGGTCATGGCGCTGGAGGAGGCACAAAAGAGCGGCGCGATGATGCTGTTCGGCGAGAAATACGGCGAGGTGGTGCGGGTGCAGTCCATCGGCAGCAGCAAGGAGCTGTGCGGTGGCACCCACGTGCAGCGCTGCGGCGACATCGGCATCTTCAAGATCGTTGCCGAGAGCGGTGTCGCCGCCGGCGTGCGCCGGGTCGAGGCGCTGACCGGCGACAACGCCCTGGCCTACTTGCAGTCGCTGGAGGCCACCATCGGCGATGTCGCCGGCACGCTCAAGGCCACGCCGGCCGAGCTGCCCGCGCGCCTGGCCGGGGTGCTGGAGCAGGTGCGCGCACTGGAGAAGGAAGTCGCCGCGCTCAAGGGCCGGCTGGCCTCGGCCCAGGGCGACGAGTTGCTCGCCCAGGCGGTCGAGGTCAAGGGCATACGGGTGCTGGCCGCGACCCTGCAGGGGGCCGACGCCAGAACCCTGCGCGAGACCCTGGACAAGCTCAAGGACAAGCTCAAGACCGCAGTGATCGTGCTCGCTGCGGTCGAGGGCGGCAAGGTCCAGTTGGCGGCCGGCGTGACCGCCGACAGCGTTGGCCGGGTCAAGGCCGGCGAACTGGTCAACTTCGTTGCCGCCCAGGTCGGCGGCAAGGGCGGCGGCAAGCCCGATCTGGCGATGGCCGGCGGCACCGACCCTGCCGGGCTGGCCAAGGCGCTGGCCGGGGTCGCGGCCTGGGTCGGCGAGCGCGCCTGAACCGAGGCCGGCCCAGCCTCAACCCGCAACCCCAGGACAACAGCCCATGATGATTCCCGCCCCCCGCCAAAGCAGCGCGGCCGACATCGAGGCCCTGCAGGCGCTGTGCGAGCGCCTGGCCGGCTTCGGCAGCGATGTCTCGGTCGAGTGGCTGGACGGCTTCTTGACGGCACTGGCGGCCGGACCTCGGGCGATCCCCCAGGGCGAATATCTGGCGGCGATGTTCGACGGCAATTTCGAGCGCGCCTACCCCGATCCCGACGCCGCCGCGCCGGCCCTGGCGGCCATCGCCGCGCGCCTGACCGTGCTGGCCAGCCACCTGCACGCCGAGTCGCTGTACGAGCAGCCCGACGGCATTCGTTTGGCGCCGCTGATGCTGACTTTCGACGACGCGGCGCGGCAGGCGCTGGTCGACGCCGGGCACCTGAGCGCCGAGGAGGCGCAGGAGGCCTTGCAGACCGGCGCCGAATGGGCCGGCGGTTTCAGCGCTGCGATCCAGGCCTTCAGCGACGACTGGCCCGAGCCCGATGACGACACCGAGGAGGGCGGCTGGTTCCACGACTGCCTGACCCGGTTGATGGCGCTGCTGATGTCGGCCGACGAATTGGCCAAGTACATCGCCGACGAGTACCCCGGCCAGACCATGAGCCGCGACGAGTTGATCGACGAGGCGCTGTTCGCCGCGCAGGACTTGCGGCTGTACTGGATCGAGCAGCAGCCCAAGCCGGCGACCCGGGTGGTCGCGGCCAAGCCCGGCCGCAACGAGCCCTGCCACTGCGGCAGCGGCAAGAAGTTCAAGAAGTGCCACGGCGCGGCCGGGGCCTGAACCGGAGGCGGCCGTGGCAACCCCGCAACTCGCCGGTAGGCACATCGTTCTGGGCCTGTCGGGCGGGATCGCCTGCTACAAGTCGGCCGAGTTGGTCCGCTTGCTGGTCAAGCAAGGCGCCAGCGTGCAGGTGGTGATGACCGAGGCGGCCTGCCAGTTCATCACCCCGCTGACGATGCAGGCGCTGTCGAACCGGCCGGTGGCACTGAGCCAATGGGATTTGCGCGAGCCCAACGCGATGGCCCACATCAACCTCAGCCGCCAGGCCGACGCGATCCTGGTCGCCCCGGCCTCGGCCGACTTCATCGCCAAGCTGGCCCAGGGCCGGGCCGACGAACTGCTGAGCCTGCTCTGCCTGGCCCGGCCGCAGCACGCGCTGGCGCTGGCGCCGGTGCCGCTGCTGCTGGCACCGGCGATGAACCGCGAGATGTGGGCCCACCCCGCGACCCAGCGCAACCTGGCCCAGGCACGGGCCGACGGCGCGGCGATCCTCGGCCCCGGGGCCGGCGACCAGGCCTGCGGCGAGGTCGGCGATGGCCGCATGCTCGAGGCCGCCGAACTCTGCGACGCCCTGATCGCTGCCCTGCAGCCCAAGCTGCTGGCCGGGCTGCGCCTGCTGGTCAGCGCCGGGCCGACCTTCGAGGCCATCGACCCAGTCCGTGGCGTCACCAACCTGTCCAGCGGCAAGATGGGCTTCGCCATCGCCCGCGCCGCCGCCGAAGCCGGCGCCAGCGTCACCCTGGTGGCCGGGCCGGTCAGCCTGGCCACGCCGCTCGGGGTGCAGCGCATCGACGTGCAAAGCGCGCTGCAGATGCACGACGCGGTGCTGGCGCTGGCGGCGCAGCAGGATGTCTTTGTCGCCACGGCGGCAGTGGCCGACTGGCGACCCACCGCGCAGGCGCAGAAGATCAAGAAGGACGGCAGCGGCAGGCTGCCGCAGTTGCAATGGACCGAGAACCCCGACATCCTCGCGGCGGTCGCGGCGATCGCCAACGCCAGCCCGGCACGGCGGCCGTTTTGCGTCGGCTTTGCGGCCGAGAGTCAGGATTTGGCGCGCCACGCCCGCGACAAGTTGCTGCGCAAGGGCCTGCCGCTGGTGGTCGGCAACATTGGCCCGGCCACCTTCGGCCGCGACGACAACAGCCTGCTGCTGGTCGACGCCGCCGGCGACCGGGCGCTGCCGCCGGCCGACAAGCTGGATCTGGCGCGCACGTTGGTGTCCGAGATCGCCCGGCGTCTGAGCGAGCAGGGCGGCGGCGCATGATCGACATCGATGTCCGCATCCTCGACCCGCGCATGGCCGGGCAACTGCCGGCCTATGCCACGCCCGGCAGCGCCGGCCTGGACCTTTGCGCCTGCCTGGACGAGCCACTGACCGTGGCCCCCGGGCAGACGGTGATGATCCCGACCGGCCTGGCGGTTCACCTGGCCGATCCCGGCCTGGCGGCGATGGTGCTGCCGCGCTCGGGCCTGGGCAGCCGGCACGGCATCGTGCTCGGCAACCTGGTCGGCCTGATCGACAGCGACTACCAGGGCCCGCTGACGGTGAGCTGCTGGAACCGCAGCAGCGTCGCCTACACCGTGCAGCCGATGGAGCGCATCGCCCAGATGGTGATCGTGCCGGTGGTGCAGGCGCGGTTCAGGGTGGTCGACGGCTTCGAAGCCAGCCAGCGCGGCCAGGGCGGCTTCGGCAGCACCGGCTGAGGCCAGCGCGCCGCCAGCCTCAGTGCAGGCGGCTGGAGGCGGCGGCGGGTGACAGCACTTGCAGCGGCGCGTCGCCCAGGCCACCGTCCTCGCGCTCCTGCGCAGTGGCCTCGCGCACCGCGCAGACCGTCACGTCCAGGCGCAGGGCGATCCCGGCCAGCGTGTGGTTGCCGTCCAGCACCACATGCTCGGGGTAGATCTCGGTGATGGTGTAGATCGCCTCGCGTGGCATGCCGGTGGACGCCGCGGCCTCGGGCAGGCCGTCGAACTGCATGCCCACGTCTATCTCCGCAGGGAAGACCTCGCGCGCCTCGAAACACACCAGCGCCGAGTCGTATTCGCCAAAGGCATGTTCGGGTTCCAGATGCAGATCGGTGCGGAAGCCGGCGGCCTGTCCGGTGATCGCTTCTTCGAGCTTGGGCAGCAAGTCGTCGCCGCCAAAATAGAACTCCAGCGGCTCGGTCAAGGTGTCGATCGCCTGGCCCTGGGCATCGGCCAGGGTCCAGGTCAGGCTGACCACGCAGGGGGATGTGATGAGCATTCGGGGATGATCGCACAGGGGGTTGGCAGGCCATGGCGGGCTGCGGCGCGGCGACAATCCGGGCGATGAACATCGCCGCCGCCAACCTGCTGCTGGGCGGGCTTTCGCCGGCCCGGTTCATGCGCCTGCATTGGCAGAAGTCGCCGCTGCTGGTGCGCCAGGCCTGGCCCGGCGTGCAGGCGCCGATGCCGCGCGCCGGGCTGTTCGATCTGGCCGGCCGGGCCGAGGTCGAGTCGCGGCTGTTGATCCGCGATGGCGAGGCTTGGCGACTGCGCCGGGGGCCGATTCCGCGCTCGGCGCTGCCGCCCCTGAAGCAGGCCGGCTGGACCCTGCTGGTGCAGGGCCTGGACCTGCATTGCGACGCCGCCTGGGCGATGCGCCAGCGCTTTGCCTTTGCTGGCCAGGCGCGGCTGGACGATGTGATGGTGTCTTATGCCAGCGATGGCGGCGGGGTCGGCCCGCACCTGGACGCCTACGACGTGTTCCTGCTGCAGTTGCAGGGCGCGCGGCGCTGGCGGGTCGGGCGGGTCGCTGACCGGCGCCTGGTCGAGGGCGCGCCGGTCAAGCTGCTGCGCCACTTCGAGCCCGAGTTCGACTGGCTGCTGCAGCCCGGCGACATGCTCTATGTGCCGCCCCTGTGGGGCCATGACGGCGTCGCGGTCGGGGCCTGCATGACCGCCTCGATCGGCTTTCGGGCGCCGCGCCGCAGCGACCTGGCGCGTGACCTGCTCGGCCAATTGGCCGACGACACCGAGACGCCCGAACGCGAGCCGCCGTTGCGCGACCGGCCAGCCCAGGCCAGCGCCACCCCGGGGCGGGTGCCGGCTGGGCTGCGCCAGGCTGCGCAGGCGGCCGTGCTGCGCGCCATCCACCGGCCCGAGGCGCTGGACCGGGCGCTGGGCCAGCACCTCAGCGAGCCCAAGCCGCAGGTCTGGTTCGACGCCGGCCAGGCCCTGGGCAGGCGCGTCGGCCTGTGCCTGGACCGGCGCAGCCGCATGCTCTACGACGACCGGCACCTGTTCGTCAACGGCGAGGCCTTTGTCTGTGCCGGCCAGGACGCGGCAGCGCTGCGCCAACTCGCCGACAGCGGCGTGATGACGGCGGCTGAGGCGGCCGGCTTGAGCCGCCAGGCCTGGGCGCTGCTCTCGGACTGGGCCCAGGCCGGCTGGCTGCGCGCCCAGCCGCAGCCGCTGTGACGGCCATGGCCGATGCGGACGCCGAGCCCGATGCCGCCGAGCCGGCGCGGCCCGAGCTGGACGGTCAGCGCGCCGTGCTGCAGGCCTGGTCGGCCTGGCTGAATGCCCTGCCCGAGACCGCGCCGCATCGCGTCTGGCTGGTCGACAGCAGCTTCAGCGATTGGCCATTCGAGGCCGCGCTGCCGGCGCTGACCCGCTGGGCCAGGCTGCCGGCGCGGCGCATGCTGTGGATCGGCCAGGACTATGCGGCGCTGGCCCTGTCCCAGCCGCGACTGGCGGCCTGGCGACGTGACTTTGCCCATGTCGTTCAGGCCCATGCGCCCGGTCCCGACGAGCGGCTGGACTGGCCCAGTTGGCTGATGTCCGAGCGCGACGCGATCGCCCTCGACGACCGGGCGCACTGGCGCGGCCAGCGCCGCACGGCGGCGGCGCAATTGCGGGCGATGCGCGAGGGCATCGACACTTTGTTGCAGCGCTGCGAGCCCGCCTGGCCGGCGCATGTGCTCGGTCTGTAGCGCCATTGCCGCTGCCTGACAGCGCCTTGATAGGGATGTTCCCTGAGTCGGGCTACAATCCAAGGCTGGACATCCGAGAGACTCGAGCTTTCAGGGGTCTGTTTCTGGCGCAGATGGCCTGCGCGCAGTCGGGCTAGCCCGGTGTTGCGTTGCTGGCGGCTGTGCCAGATCCATGAACGAATCCGTCGATCGACACTTTTAATTTCTGAGGACACCCATCCATGAACAAGTCGCTCCTGTTGGCCGCCCTGGTAGCCGCCGCCGCCCTCGCCGCCTGCGGCAAGAAAGAAGAGCCGATGCCCGCACCGGCCGCTGCTGCCCCGGCTGCGGCCGCTTCTGAGGCCGCTTCGGCCATGATGCCGGCCGCGATGCCGGCGGCTGACGCTGCCGCTTCGGCTGCTGCTGCTGCTGCTGCTGCTGCCACCGCCGCCGCCAGCAAGTAAGGCGCAACGGTAGATTCGTCCGGGCCACGGTCCGGGCGGGTCCGCAGGCAAGCCGGCCTGTCACCAGTCCGGCCACAAAAAAACCGCCCTTGCAGGCGGTTTTTTTATGGCCCTAACGATCGTCTCGGATGGCCTCGGATGGCCCCGATGACCGGCGTCGATCAGCGCCGCAACTCTTCCTGCAGCCGGGCGACGATGCGGCGGGCGTTCTCGGAGTTGTCGAGCGCACCCTTGCCATCCTGCACCGTGACGCTCGTACCCGGCCCAGTGGCCTTGACCGCGACGCGGTAGCGCAGTGCGCCGCTGCTGTCCTTGTCGCGGCTGAACAGCTTGCTGAAGAAGTTCGGCTCTTCCTTGCCGGCCTGGTTCGGGTCGGCATAGCGCACGAAGTACAGGCCGGCGCCACGGTCGCGGTCCTCGACCGTGAAGCCGCTGCGGTCCAGCGCCAGACCGACCTGGCGCCAAGCGCGGTCGAAGCCTTCGGCGATGCCCAGGGTGGCGGTCTCGGGCAAGGTCGCCGCAGCGCGCGTCGACGTGCCGGCGGCTGGCACCGGTTTGACGCTGGCGGCCGCCACGGCGGCGCTGGCCTGGCTGGGGTTGCTGCCCAGGCGGACCATCAGCCGGCTCAGCATCTCGGCCTCCAACTCGGGTTCGGAGGCACGCGCCTGCCACTTGGTGGCGTCCTTGAACTGGCCGGCCAATACCTCTTCGATGCCGCGATGTGAGATGTAGACCTCGCTGCCGTTGGGGCCACGCTCCAGGCGGGTGCGGAAGCGGTCGCGGGTGTTGGACGAGAACAGCAGGTCGGCGACCTTGCCGATGGTGCGGCGCACGATGTCGGTCGGCAGCTTGGCGCGGTTCTCGGCCCAGTCGGTCTCCATCACCCCGGCTTCTTGGCTCTCGCTGTCGATGGTGAAACCGCGCTCTTCCCAGAAGCTGTGCAGCAACGGCCAAAGTTGCTCGGGCGTGCGCGGGGTTTGCAACCAGCGGGTGTTGCCCTGACGCTCGATCCGCATGTCGCCGAGCGTGTTGATGGCGATCTGTGGTTCGGCCGAGGCGCCGGGTTGCTTTCCCTGCTGGGCGATTGCGTTGGCACTGACCACCGAGGCCTGCGGCTGGTAGCGGCCGTCGCGGGCGAGTTGGCTCAGGTCGGGCGGCACGTCGAGCTCGGGCATCTTGGTCGATTGCCCGCGGTAGTCGACCCGGTCGCCGCTGATCAGGTTCTCGACCGAAGAGCAGGCGCCAAGCGCGGTCAGCGACGCCAGAGCGGCGACACGCAGGAGGCTCAGCCGGCTGAGCGATGGGGGGACATTCACGGGCGGATCTCCAGCGGCATCAAGGGCCGCACGGTGGGTGCTGGGTTCTAGTGACTCGCGAGCCAGCGCAGCGAACTGCCTGAGCCGACTCACAGCAGGTTGGCGTCGCGCAGCGCGGCGTCGACCAGGGCCTGGCCGGCCGGCGTCAGCGGCACGATGGGCAGGCGCAAGGTGGTGCCGCACAGCCCCAACCGGGCCATCGCGTACTTGGTCGGCGCCGGACTGGGCTCGCAGAACAGTTGCTTGTGCAGGGCCAGCAGGCGCAGGTGGATCGCGCTGGCCTGTTTGGCGTCGCCGCTGATCGCCGCCATGCACAGTTCGTGCATCAACCGTGGCGCGACGTTGGCGGTGACGCTGACGTTGCCGTGCCCGCCCAGCAGCATCAGCGCAATCGCCGTGCCGTCGTCGCCCGAGTAGATCTTGAAGTCTGCCGGGGCGTGCTTGACCAGCCAGGCGGCGCGCTCAATGTCGCCGCTGGCCTCCTTGATGCCGACGATGCCGGGCACGGCCGCCAGGCGCAGTGCGGTCTCGGGCAGCAGGTCGCAGGCGGTGCGGCCGGGCACGTTGTAGAGCACCAGCGGCAGGTCCACCGCCTCGGCAATGGCCTTGAAATGCTGGTACATGCCCTCCTGCGAGGGCCGGTTGTAGTAGGGCGCCACTTGCAGGTTGCAGTCGGCGCCTACGGCCTTGCAGAACTGGCTCAGCTCGATCGCCTCGCGGGTGGAATTGGCCCCCGCGCCGGCCATGATCGGCACCCTGCCGGCGGCATGCTCGACGCTGACGCGGATGATTTCGCAGTGCTCCTGGACCGAGACGGTGGGCGACTCGCCGGTGGTGCCGACCACGCCTATGCAGTCCGTGCCTTCGGCGATATGCCAGTCGATCAGGCGGCGCAGCGCAGCGTAGTCCACGCTGCCGTCCTCTTGCATCGGCGTGACCAAGGCAACGATGCTGCCTACGATGGGGTTCATTCGGGTTCCTTGCAAGCGGCTGATTTTAGCCGGGCGTCACGGGCTCAGGCTCGCCCGCCAGCGGCGCGGCCGGTGGCTGCACCGCAGCGGCCGCCGGCCTGCGCGCGACGATGCGCTGCACGAAGCGCGGCGGCGCAGCGGCCAGGCCGTCCTCGAAGGCCAGCACGCGCCAGCCGGCGCAGACGCTGATCAACTCGCCCGGTTGCAGCAGAAATTCCGGCCGCGACGGCTTGCCCAGGGTCTCGTTGCCGGCGGCAAAGGTCTCGCAGATCAGCCAGCCACCCGGCGCCACCGCCTGCAGCAAGGTCGGCAGCAGGGGCCGCCAGAGGTAGTTCGTGACCAGCACCACCTGCCACTGGCGGCCGGGCCAGGGCCAGGGGCCGGTCTCGATATCGGCGACGCAGATCTCAGCCAGGTGTGCCAGGTCGGTCAGCGCGGCGGCGTTGCGGTCGACGCCGGTCAGGCGACAGCCCCGCGCGGCCAGCCAGCGCAAGTGCCGGCCATGTCCGCAGGCCACGTCCAGCACGGTCGCGCCGGCCGGCAGCAGGTGCGCCCAGCGCCGCAGCCAGGGCGATGGCGTGGCATCGCCGTGCGGCGCCATCAAATGCAGGCCCAGACCCGGTTGGCCAGGTCCAGCATCAGCGTCGGGTTGCGGTAGGCGGCAAACACCAGCGCCAGTGCGCCGAAGGCGAGCAGCCAGAACAGCAGTCGGCGGGCATTCGGCATGGCGGGCTCAGGTGCCGGCCAGCGTTGTTTGCACGGGCCGGGCAGGGCGGACGATGGCCTGCTCGCGCACCGGCAGGTTGACCAGCGCGGCAAACACCCCCAGCCCCACCGCCAGCCACCACACCAAATCGTAGCTGCCGCTGGCGTCGAACAGCTTGCCGCCCAGCCAGGCGCCGAGGAACGAGCCGACCTGGTGGCTGACGAAGACGAAGCCGCTGAGCATCGACAAATACTGCACGCCGAAGATCTGCGCCACCACCGCGTTGGTCGGCGGCACGGTGGACAGCCAGAGCAGGCCCATCGCGGCGGCGAACAGGTAGACGCTCCAGGCTGACAGCGGCGCCAGCAGGAAGGCCACGATCACCACCGCGCGCAGCAGGTAGATGCCCGAGAGCACATGGGTCTTGGCGATGCGCTCGCCGAGCAAACCTGCGCTGTAGGTGCCGAACACGTTGAACAGGCCGATCAGCGCCAGCGCGGTGGTCGCCACCTCGGGCGACATCCCCTTGTCCTTGAGGTAGCTGGGCAGGTGCAGGCCGATGAACACGACCTGGAAGCCGCAGACGAAATAGCCCGCCATCAGCCAGCGGAAACTGGCGTAACCGAAGGCCTCGCGCACCGCCTGGCCGATGCTTTGCTGCGTGGCCGTGCTCGGCGCCAGCCGCTCCTTGAGCCCGAAGCTGAGCGGAATGATCGCCAGCACCAGGCAGCCCAGCACCAGCAGGGCGTTCTGCCAGCCCCAGCCGCCGATCAGCCAGTTCTCGACCGGAAGCATCAGGAACTGGCCGAACGAGCCGGCGGCGGCGACCAGGCCCATGGCGCGCGAGCGCCGCTCGGGCGCGACATTGCGCCCGACCACGCCGTAGACGATGGCGTAGGTGGTGCCCGAGTGCGCCAGCCCGATCAGGATGCCGGCGCTGCCGGTGAAGGCCAGGCCCGAGGTCGCCAGGCCCATCAGCACCAGCCCGGCGGCGTAGAACAGCGTGCCGACGATCAGCACCCGCCAGGCGCCGTAGCGGTCGGCGACCATGCCGGCGAGCGGACCGGCCAGGCCCCAGGCCATGTTCTGGATCGCGATGGCGAAGGCGAAGGTCTCGCGCGACCAACCACGGTCCATCGTGATCGGCTGCAGCCACAGGCCGAAGCCGTGGCGTATGCCCATCGACAGGGTCACGATCAGGGCGCTGCAGACCAGCACCTGATTCATGGACAGCGGGGCGGGCGGGGCGTTCGGTCGCATCGCAGGACTGTAGCCGGGCGGCCGGGGCCGGGCAGGGCGGTCCCTAGAATCCGACCGGATGCCCACCGCCAAATCCGCCAGCAACTATGCCGAAGCCTCGATCCGGGTGCTCAAGGGCCTGGAGCCGGTCAAGCAGCGGCCGGGCATGTACACCCGCACCGAAACGCCGCTGCACAGCCTGCAGGAGGTGATAGACAACGCCGCCGACGAGGCGCTGGCGGGGGTCTGCAAGACGATCGCGGTGACCCTGCACGGCGACGGCTCGGTCAGCGTCGAGGACGATGGCCGCGGCATTCCCTTCGGCCTGCACCCCGAGGAGCAGGTGCCGGTGCTGGAGATTGTCTTCACCCGGCTGCACGCCGGCGGCAAGTTTGACAAGGGCGCGGGTGGCGCCTACAGCTTCTCGGGCGGCCTGCACGGGGTCGGCGTCAGCGTCACCAACGCCCTGGCGCTGCGCCTGGCGGTGACGGTCTGG
This sequence comes from Burkholderiales bacterium, assembly GCA_025350145.1. GTDB lineage: Bacteria > Pseudomonadota > Gammaproteobacteria > Burkholderiales > Burkholderiaceae_C > Pseudaquabacterium. The sequence continues at coordinate 19,619 of JANXYH010000149.1, forward strand.
CGCGAGGGCCAGGTCGCCACCCTGGCCTTTGCCGGCGGCGACGTGGTCGAGCCGCTGGCGCTGCGCAGGATCGCCCCGGGCGAGCGCCGCCAGGGCACCCGGGTGCAGGTCTGGCCGGACCCGAAGTACTTTGATTCGACCGAATTGCCGCGCGCCGATCTGCAACACCTGTTGCGCAGCAAGGCGGTGCTGATGCCGGGCGTGACGGTCTCGCTGACGACCGAGAAGAGCGGCGATACCCAGACCTGGGCCTACCAGGGCGGCCTGCGCGACTACCTGCTGCAGGGTCTGCTGGCCGAGCCGCTGATCCCGCTGTTCGAGGGCGCGGCCTATGCCTCGGGCAGCGAGAGCGAGACCTTCGCCGAGGGCGAGGGTGCCGCCTGGTGTGTGGCCTTCAGTGACGAAGGCGCGGTGCTGCGCGAGAGTTATGTCAACCTGATCCCGACGGTGGCCGGCGGCACCCACGAATCGGGCCTGAAGGACGGGCTGTTCGGTGCGATCAAGGGTTTTATCGAGCTGCATTCGCTCAGCCCCAAGGGTGTCAAGCTGATGCCCGACGATGTCTTCAGCCGGGCCAGCTTCGTGCTCTCGGCCAAGGTGCTGGACCCGCAGTTCCAGGGCCAGACCAAGGAGCGGCTGAACAGCCGCGATGCGCTGCGCCTGGTCAGCCAGTTCACCCGGGCGCCGCTGGAGCTGTGGCTGAACCAGCATGTCGAGCATGGCAAGAAGCTGGCCGAACTCGTCATCCGCCAGGCTCAGACCCGCCAGCGGGCGGCGCAGAAGGTGGAAAAGCGCAAGGGCTCGGGCGTGGCGGTGCTGCCCGGCAAGCTGACCGATTGCGAGAGCCGCGACCTGAACCTCAACGAGGTCTTCCTGGTCGAGGGCGATTCGGCCGGCGGCTCGGCCAAGATGGGCCGCGACAAGGAGACCCAGGCGATCCTGCCGCTGCGCGGCAAGGTGCTCAACGCCTGGGAGGTCGAGCGCGACCGGCTGTTTGCCAACACCGAGATCCACGACATCGCGGTCGCCCTGGGGGTCGATCCGCACGGGCCGGACGATCAGCCCGATTCGAGCGCCGCAGGGCCGCCCCAAGGCGCGAGCGCCCCCCTGGGGGGTGGCGATGGGCGCGAAGCGTACGAGCCTGGGGGCGTGCTGGCCGGCCTGCGCTATGGCAAGGTCTGCATCCTCAGCGACGCCGATGTCGACGGCTCGCATATCCAGGTGCTGCTGTTGACCCTGTTCTTCCGCCATTTCCCCAAGCTGGTCGAGCGTGGCCATGTCTATGTGGCCAAGCCGCCGCTGTTCCGCGTCGACGCCCCAGCGCGGGGCAAGAAGCCGGCGGCCAAGCTGTATGCCCTGGACCAGGGCGAGCAGGAGGCGATCATCGACAAGCTGCGCAAGGAAGGCGCCCGCGAGGGCAGTTGGAGCATCAGCCGCTTCAAGGGCCTGGGCGAGATGAATGCCGAGCAGCTCTGGGAGACCACCCTCAACCCCGAGACCCGGCGGCTGCTGCCGGTGGCACTGGGGGCGCTGGATTTCGCCCAGACGGTGGCCTCGTTCAACAAGCTGATGGGCAAGGGCGAGGCGGCGTCGCGGCGCGAGTTGATGGAGCTTCGCGGCGACGCGATCGAGGTCGATGTCTGAGCCCGTACCCCGCCCCGGCGGCGTTGGCCGCGTCCACCTGCGGCCGACCCTGCTGTCGGACCTGGACTTCGTGCTCACGGTCGAGTCCGATCCCCACAACCTGCCCTTCATCACCCCCTGGGAGCGCACCCAGCACGAGGGCGCGGTGCGCTTCCCCGACTTCCGCCACTTCATCGTCGAGGCCGGCGCCGGCTATGCGGCCAGCGGCTTCGTGATCCTGCAGGGCTGCCGCAACCCGCACCGCAGCGTCGAGTTGAAGCGCCTGGTCTTGCAGCACCACGGCCAGGGCCAGGGCCGGGCCTGCGTGCGGCTGCTCAAGCGGATGGCGTTTCGTGACCTGCATGCGCACCGCTTCTGGCTCGACGTGAAGGTGCTGAACCAGCGCGCCCTGGCGCTCTACGCCAGCGAAGGCTTTGTCGAAGAGGGCCGTTTGCGCGAAAGCGTGCGCCTCAGCGGCAGCCTCGCCGACGGCTACGACAGCTTGGTGGTGATGAGCTTGCTTGACCGCGAATACCTGGCGCGGCAGGCCTTGGGGCTGGAGCTGGCCTGAGCGCCTCCACCCCACCCACCCCGATTGCCATGGCCGAACAACTCTCGCTGCTGCCCGAACCGGGAAAACCGCCGCCGCGGCCACCGCCAGCGCCGCCGCCAGTGCCGCCCGCGCCGCACCCCGACGCCATCACCCTGGCGCACTACGCCGAGCGGGCCTACCTGGAATACGCGCTGTCGGTGGTCAAGGGCCGGGCCCTGCCGGATGTCTGCGACGGCGCCAAGCCGGTGCAGCGGCGCATCCTCTACGCGATGGCGCGGATGGGGCTGTCCTACACCGGCACGGGGGCGGCGGGCGCGCCGCGGCCGGTCAAGAGCGCGCGGGTGGTGGGCGATGTGCTGGGGCGCTTTCACCCGCACAGCGACCAGGCGGCCTACGACGCCCTGGTGCGCATGGCGCAGGGCTTCAGCCAACGCTACCCGCTGATCGACGGCCAGGGCAATTTCGGCAGCCGCGACGGCGATGGCGCGGCGGCGATGCGCTACACCGAGGCGCGGCTGACACCGATCGCCCGGCTGCTGATCGACGAACTCGACGAGGGCACGGTCAATTTCGTGCCCAACTACGACGGCTCGACCGAGGAGCCGGCGCTGCTGCCGGCGCGGCTGCCGTTTGTGCTGCTCAACGGCGCCTCGGGCATCGCCGTCGGGCTGGCCACCGAGATCCCCAGCCACAACCTGCGCGAGGTGGCTGCCGCCGCCGTGGCGCTGGTCCGCGACCCGGCGCTGGACGACGCGGCGCTGTACGCGCTGATCCCCGGGCCAGACTTTCCTGGTGGCGGCCAACTCATCAGCAGCCAGGCCGAGATCCGCGAGGCCTACGCCAGCGGCCGCGGCTCGCTGAAATTGCGCGCACGCTGGAAGATCGAGGATCTGGCGCGCGGCCATTGGCAACTGGTGGTGACCGAGTTGCCCCACGGCAGCAGCAGCCAGCGGGTGATGGAGGAGGTCGAGGAACTGACCAACCCCAAGCTGCGCGCCGGCAAGAAGACGCTGTCGGCCGAGCAGTTGCAGCTCAAGGCCAGCCTGCTGGCGGTGCTCGACGCGGTCCGCGACGAGTCGGGCAAGGAGGCGGCGGTGCGGCTGGTGTTCGAGCCCAAGAGCCGGGCCGTCGATCAGCTGCAGTTGGTCAATGCGCTGCTGGCCCACACCAGCCTGGAGTCCAGCGTCAGCCTGAACCTGACCATGGTCGGCCGCGACGGCCGGCCCAGCGCCAAGAGCCTGCGCCAGATGCTGGCCGAGTGGCTGGATTTTCGCCAGGCCACGGTGCTGCGCCGCAGCGCCCACCGATTGGCGCAGGTCAGCGAGCGCATCCATGTGCTCGAAGGCCGGCAACTGGTGCTGCTCAACCTTGACGAGGTGATCCAGATCATCCGCCAGGCTGACGACCCCAAGCCGGCCCTGATCGCCCGGTTTGCCCTGTCGCCGCGCCAGGCCGACGACATCCTCGACATCCGTTTGCGCCAGTTGGCCAGGCTGGAGGCGCTCAAGATCGGGCAGGAACTGGCCAAACTGCACGACGAGCGCGGCCGGCTCGAAGAAATCGTCGCCAGCCCGGCGACGCTGAAAAAGCTGCTGGTGCGCGAGATCGAGGCCGATGCCCGCGCCCACGGCGACGAGCGCCGCACCCTGATCCAGCCCGAGCGGCGGACGCAGGCCGAGCTGCGGGTGGTCGACGAACCGCTGACCGTGGTCGTCAGCGACAAAGGCTGGGTCAGGGCGTTCAAGGGCCATGAGCTGGACAGCGCCGCGCTGGCCTTCAAGCCCGGCGACGCGCTGCGCTCCAGCTTTGCCTGCCGCAGTCTGGACAGCCTGCTGGTCTTCGGCACGCCGGACCAGGGCAGTGGCCGGGTCTATTCGCTGGCGGTGGCGGCCTTGCCCGCCGCGACATTGGCGCGCGGCGAAGGCGTGCCGCTGACCAGCCTGATCGATCTGGCCTCGGGCACCCGGGTGGCGCATTGCTTTGCCGGCGCCGCCGGCCAGACCCTGCTGCTGGCCAGCAGCGACGGTTTCGGCCTGCTGGCCACGGTCGCCGACATGGTCGGGCGCAACAAGGCCGGGCGCGACTTCCTGAGCATCGCCGCAGGCCAGTCCCTGCTGCCGCCGGCGGTCGTTGACGCCGGGCACCACCGGGTCGCCTGCCTGGCCGGCGACGGCCGGCTGCTGCTGTTCGGGCTGGACGAACTCAAGCGCCAGGGCAATGGCGGCAAGGGTTTGACGCTGATGGATGTCGATGCCGGCGCGCCCTTGCTGGCCGCCATCAGTTGCGCCGACGCGCTGCGCGTGCTCGGCAGCGGCCGGGGTGGCAAGGCACGCGACGAACTGCTCAAGGGCGTGGCCCTGGCCCGCCACCACGGCAAGCGGGCACGCAAGGGCCTGCGCGTTGAGGTGGTGCCCAAGCCCGAGCGGCTGCTGCCGGTCTGAGCCCGGCCCGGACTGGGGCAGCCCCGGGGGTGGGCGCGCAGCCCCGAGGGTTAGACTGGCCCGCCCCTCAATGCCCGAGTCCAGCCGCCGCGCCGCCGCGCGGTGCAGCTGTGATCTTCGGCCATGCCCCGCGCAGGAGACCGCCGCCAGTGCAGCCCAGCAACCTGTCCGACCCGGACTACTTCCACAAGGTCGTCGATTGCCAATGGGCCTGCCCGGCCCACACCCCCGTCCCCGAGTACATCCGTTTGATTGCGCAGGGTCGCTTTGACGACGCCTACATGGTCAACTGGGCCTCGAATGTCTTTCCGGGCGTGCTCGGCCGGACCTGCGACCGGCCCTGCGAGCCCGCCTGCCGGCGCGGCCGGGTCGAGGAAAAGCAGGCCGCCAAACCCGAGCCGGTGGCGATTTGCCGCCTCAAGCGCGTCGCCGCCGACTTCAAGGGCGACGAGGTGCGGGCGATGATGCCCCGGCCGCAGCCGCGCAACGGCAAGCGCGTGGTCTGCGTCGGCGGCGGCCCAGCCAGCCTGACGGTGGCCCGCGACTTGGCGACCCAGGGCTACGCGGTGACGGTGCTCGAAGGCGACGCCAAGCCCGGCGGCTTCATGCGCACCCAGGTGCCGCGGTTTCGATTGCCCGAGGCGGTGATCGACGAGGAGTGCGGCTACATCCTCGGCCTGGGCGTCGAGTTCAGGGGCGGGCGCTATGTCAATTCGATGCAGGCGCTGCTGGCCGAGGGCTATGACGCGGTCTTCGTCGGCTGCGGTGCGCCGCGTGGCCGCAACCTCAGCATCCCCGGCCGCGACGAGGCCAAGGCCAACATCCACATCGGCATCGACTGGCTGGCCTCGGTCTCGTTCGGCCATGTCACCGCGGTCAAACCGCGGGTGATCGTGCTTGGCGGCGGCAACACCGCGATGGACTGCTGCCGCTCGGCGCGGCGGCTGGGGTCGACCGATGTCAAGGTGGTGGTGCGCTCGGGTTTCGACGAGATGAAGGCCTCGCCCTGGGAGAAGGAAGACGCCCAGCACGAGGGCATCCCCATCATCAACTGCCATGTGCCCAAGGCCTTCCTGCACCAGGCCGGGACGCTGGTGGGCATGCAGTTCGAGATCGTCAAACCGGTCTACGACGCCAGCGGCCGGCGCAGCCTGGTGCCCAGCGGCGAGCCCGACGTGGTGATCGATTGCGACGAGGTGCTGATCGCCGTCGGCCAGGAAAACGCCTTTCCCTGGATCGAGCGCGAGACCGGCATCGTGTTCGACGAATGGGGCCTGCCCCGGCTCGACGCCAAGACCCTGCAATCCAGCCTGCCGCAGGTATTTTTCGGCGGCGATTCGGCCTTCGGGCCGAAGAACATCATCACCGCCGTGGCCCACGGCCACGAGGCGGCGGTGTCGATCGACCGGTATCTCCACGCCGAAGCGCCCCAGCGCCGCCCGCCGCCGCACCTGAACCTGGTGTCGCAGAAGATGGGCATCCACGAATGGAGCTATGACAACGCGGTCAGCAACGCGCTGCGCTTCAAGGTGCCCTGGGCCAAGGCCGAGAAGGCGCTGGCCAGCATCAAGGTCGAGGTCGAACTCGGCTTTGACCTGCCGACCGCCTTCAAGGAGGCCGAGCGCTGCCTGAACTGCGATGTGCAGACCGTGTTCGCGCCCAAGGCCTGCATCGAATGCGATGCCTGCGTCGACATCTGCCCGATGGACTGCATCAGCTTCACCGCCGACGGCGACGAGGCCGATCTGCGCGGCCGGCTGCAGGCGCCGGCGCTGAACCTGGCGCAGGACCTGTACCTCAGCGCCGGGCTCAAGACCGGCCGGGTGATGGTCAAGGACGAGGACGTTTGCCTGCACTGCGGGCTGTGCGCCGAGCGCTGCCCCACCGGCGCCTGGGACATGCAGAAGTTCCTGCTTCAGACCACCCAGGCCGGGCCGGCCTGCCGCGACACCCGGATCGGCGCCAAGCATGGGGTGGCGGCATGAAACGCCTGGAAGCGGTCAACGACTTTGTCGTCAAGTTCGCCAATGTCAACGGCTCGGGCTCGGCCTCGGCCAATGAATTGCTGGCCAAGGCGATCCTGCGCATGGGCGTGCCGGTCAGCCCGCGCAACATTTTCCCCAGCAACATCCAGGGCCTGCCGACCTGGTATGAGGTGCGGGTGTCCGAGCGCGGCTGGCTGGGCCGGCGCGGCGGCATCGACATGATGGTGGCGATGAACCCGCAGACCTGGGTCCAGGACGTGGCCGAGGTCGAGAGCGGCGGCTACTTGTTCTACGACAGCACCAAGCCGCTGCCGGCCAGCGCCTTTCGCGACGACATCAATGTCATCGCCATGCCAGTCACGGCGATCTGCAATGCCACCTACGAGGATCCGCGCCAGCGCACCCTGTTCAAGAACATCATGGTGCTGGGCGCCTTGTCGGTGCTGATGGAGGTCGACGCGGCGGTGATCGAGGGCCTGTTCAGCGAGCAGTACAAGGGCAAGGAGCGGTTGCTGGAGTCCAACGTGCGGGCGCTGAACGCCGGCCGCAGCTTCGCCAAGGACCATCTGCGCTCGCCTATCGGCCTGCGGGTGCGGCGCTCCGACAAGGTCGGCGACCGGATCTTTGTCGAAGGCAACGCTGCCGCCGCCTTGGGCTGCGTCTATGGCGGCGCCACGGTCTGCGCCTGGTACCCGATCACGCCCTCGTCGTCGGTCGCCGAGGCCTTTGAAAAATACTGCCGCAGCTACCGGGTCGACCGCGACACCGGCCAGCACAAGTTCGCCATCGTCCAGGCCGAGGACGAGATCGCCTCGGTCGGCATCATCACCGGCGCCGGCTGGAACGGCGCCCGCGCTTTCACCGCCACCTCCGGGCCGGGCGTGTCGCTGATGACCGAGTTCATCGGCCTGGCCTATTTCGCCGAGATCCCCTTCACCATCATCAACGTGCAGCGCGGCGGCCCCAGCACCGGCATGCCGACCCGCACCCAGCAGGCCGACCTGCTGGCCTGCGCCTACGCCTCGCACGGCGACACCAAGCATGTGCTGCTGTTGCCGCAGGACCCGGGCGAGTGCTTCGAGTTCGCCGCCCAGGCGCTGGACCTGGCGGACCGCTTGCAAACCCCGGTCTTCGTCATGACCGACCTGGACATCGGCATGAACCAGCGGCTGTGCAAGCCCTTCGAGTGGGACGAAGCGCGCAGCTACGACCGCGGCAAGGTGATGAGCGCTGCCGAGCTGGAGGCGGGCCGGGACTTCGGCCGCTACAAGGATGTCGACGGCGACGGCATCCCCTGGCGCACCCTGCCCGCCACCCACCCCAGCAAGGGTGCCTATTTCACCCGTGGCACCACCCGCGACCCGTACGCGCGCTACTCCGAGCAGGGCGGCGACTACCAGTACAACGTCGAGCGCCTGCTGACCAAGTTCGCCACCGCCGCCAAGCTGGTGCCGCAGCCCGAGTTGCGCGCCGCCGGCCGCAAATCGCGGCTGGGCGTGCTCTATTTCGGCTCGACCAGCCCGGCCATGGACGAGGCCCTGGATGTCCTGGCCGCGGCCGGCATCCACCTCGACGCGATGCGCCTGCGCGCCTTCCCGTTTCCGCCCAGCGTGGCCGAGTTCATCGCCGGCCACGACCATGTCTTCGTGGTCGAGCAAAACCGCGACGCCCAGCTCCGCACCCTGCTGGTCACTGAACTCGAGATCGACCCGGCCCGGCTGATCAAGGTGTTGCACTTCGACGGCACGCCGATCACCGCCCGCTTCGTCACCCAGAACATCACCAGCCACGTGCACGCGCTGGCGGTGGCGCCGCGCGCCGAGAGAGTCCGATGACCTACCTCGCCAAACCCATCCTGCACCACCCCACGCTGACCCGCAACAAGGTCGGCTACACCCGGCGCGACTACGAGGGCAAGATCTCCACCCTCTGCGCCGGCTGCGGCCATGATTCGATCTCGGCGGCGATCGTGCAGGCCTGCTGGACGCTGGACATCGAACCGCACCGCGTCGCCAAGCTCTCGGGCATAGGCTGTTCGAGCAAGACGCCGGACTATTTTCTGGGGGCCAGCCACGGCTTCAACACCGTCCACGGCCGCATGCCCAGCGTGCTGACTGGCGCCAACCTGGCCAACCGCGAGTTGCTTTACCTGGGCGTCTCGGGCGACGGTGACTCGGCCAGCATCGGCCTGGGCCAGTTCGCCCACGCCCTGCGGCGCGGCGTGCGCATGGTCTACATCGTCGAGAACAACGGCGTCTACGGCCTGACCAAGGGCCAGTTCTCGGCCACCGCCGACCGTGGCAGCAAGAGCAAGAAGGGCGTGGTCAACCCGGATTCACCGGTCGACCTGATCGGCATGGCGCTGCAGCTCGGCGCCACCTACGTGGCGCGCGGCTTCTCCGGCGACAAGGGCCAGTTGGTGCCGCTGATCGAAGGCGCGATCCGCCATGGCGGCGCGGCCTTCATCGATGTCATCAGCCCCTGCGTGGCGTTCAACAACCACGACGGGTCGACGCGCAGCTACGACCATGTGCGCGAGCACAACACCGCCGTCAACCGGATCGATTTCATCGACCTGGCGCCGGAGATCCTGGCCGACCCGGCCGCCGGCGCGGCCATCACCCTGCCGCAACCCGGCGGTGGCTTCATGCGCTTGCGCAAACTGCACGCGGCCTATGACCCGACCGACCGCGTGGTCGCGATGAACCAGGTGCAGGCCTCGCTGGCGCGCGGCGAAATCGCCACCGGCCTGCTTTACCTCGACCCCGAGGCCGGCGACCTGCACGCCGCGCTGAACACCGTCGCCCGGCCGCTCAACAGCCTGGCTGAGGCCGACTTGTGCCCCGGCAAGGCGGTGCTGGACAAGCTCAACCAGTCGCTGCGATAGGGCTCAGTTGAGGATCCGCGCCGAGCCGGCCACGGCCTCGGCCTTGGCCAGATGGCGGCCGAAGAGCCCCAGCCTGGGTGCGGTGTAGGTGATGACGAAGAGTTGGCCATTGCGCACTGCGCCCCAGGCCACCCCCTTCAGGCGCACCTCATCAGACTTGCGAATGGCGCTGAACTCGAACCTGATGCCGGGGCCGCCGGCAAAGGTCGCGGGCTGGGCCTTGTCGAGCTTGTAGCTGGAGCCGTCGCGCGAGTACAGGCCCTCGAACAGAGCAAGCACCTCGGCCGTGCCCATGCCGGACTTGAACGCCAGCGGCTGCTGGCCCTTGGGCTCGGACGGGGTCGGAGCGATCAGCTCACCATCCTTCAGGCCGACGTAAAAGCGCAGGGCATCGACCGTGAAACCCTCCTGGGTCCAGGTCAGGGTGTTGTCGCCCAGGCCACGCTCGACTTGACAAAAACTACACTCACCCAACCCATCTGAAAATCAACCGAACCTTGAATTGCGATGACGTTCTTCAAAAAAAATCACGCCGGCTGGGCTGACTGCCATTCATAACCGCCACCGTCCTATCTCTCACCCGAAAGATTCAAATGCCAGGCAGACGACCGGGCCCAGTGTGCGTTACCACAGCGGAGCCGATTGACCATCGGACAAATTGCCGCCACGCCTCTTCTCCACCAGGCCCGGTTGGCGCGCACGCACCCAAGTCGCTGGCGTCGCAGATCACCTTCAACGGGCTTTGGGCGAGTTATCCGAGCAGTCCGCCGTACCATGACAGCAAAGGAAATGTTCCAAAAGGATACGAGAATCAGTGCGCGATCAAGGTGAGCGCGGCGTTGGTCGGAGCGGGCCAGCCTCTGACCCGATATCAGGGAGCCACAGTGTTTGTAGGCGTCGCTCATCTGGCAATACGCGCTGAGGAGCTTGCAGAATGGCTCCGAACAGGCGCTCCGATCGCTCTTCGTGCCAGTTACCGATCGATTGCGGGCACCGATTGGCAAGACAGCATAAAGGATCAGACCGGAATTGTGGCGTTCAAGGACTATTGGCTTCGCGAAGGGGAAAAGCAGCCATCTGGTGACCACATTGACCTGTGGAACGGGTCCAGACTGACCGCGTCGGGCTTGGAAGGTCTTGTGGTGACAGCGTTGCGTTTCGGTCTTGGCGTCAACTCAGGCCCAGGCTTCTCAGACCTCGGTAAAGCCAAGAAGATCGAGTTCTGGGCCGTTCAATGAAACCCAATCAAGCCCGCCGTTTGATCGCAGTTGCGCTCTGCGTGCTGCTCGTGCCCATCCTCTGGAAATACTGGAGTTTTGTCTGCAATGAATTATGCAAGCCAGGCAGAGCGCTGGGCATGCAGGTTTTGACGGTCGCGCTTCCCCTGTCACTTGGCCTGATCGCGGTCACGTTTACGTCGCAAAAAAAACCGTCAACCAAGGCCCGCACCATTGCCCTGGCGGGGGCACTGGTGCTTATTGCCGCCGCAATTTTAGTTTCACTTGATCGCTAAATCTTTGCGGTGCTGCCTGTCAAGTTCCGTCTGATCATATTTCGTCCCGCAGTTGGCCATATTTTCAGGCCTGCGAGATAATATTGGCAGTCAGGCAGCGCTTGGCCACTTGATATCTACCCTGCGATTTTGCGCCAGGCAATCTCTGAGGTAGAGATTGATGAGGCTCTGGTAGGGAACACCGGCTTCGGTGGCCATGCTTTTGAAATACTGAATCACGTCTTCCGACAGGCGCATGGTGACAGACTTCTTGAGCTTTGAAGCGTAGGGGTTCTGACGCGACTTCAGCTTAGACAGGTCGTACTCAGCCTTCATGTCATTCACCTCGGTAGTGTTGAGCTTCGTTCTCTGTAGCTTTGCGCGCTGAGATGATGCGGATGACACCTCCGTCTTCTCGCTCGCAATGGCATACCAAGAGCAGCTTGGCGTCAGAACTCATGCCCAGCAGAAGGAAGCGATCTTCGTCGCAGGCGTGCTCTGGGTCGAAGTATTGAATTGCGAAGTCGTCATAGAAGACAGTCTTGGCTGCCTCGAAGCTGACCTTGTGCTTCTTCGCGTTTGAGGCTGCCTTGACGGGATCCCACTCGAACCGCATACATACATTGTATGGGTGGCGAGGCGGCGGTCAAGGCGCGGGGATTTCGTGCGGTCCAAAGTCAGGATCAGGCTGTTCATTCAGCCGCGCTTGCGCAGCCCAGGCAAGGGCGCTGACAGCTTGGCCAACTTCTCCCGGCGCGCCGCCGGCTCGGCCGGCCAGCGCCTCAGCGCGCCCGGCGCAACACTGCCGCGGCGGCCCAGCCCAGCAGCATGAACAGCGCCAGGCTCCAGGCCACGTAGGGCAGGCCGAACAGGTCTACGGCGGCGTCGGCGCAAGAGGCATAGGGCGCGAAGACCTCGGGCAGGCTGCGGTTCAGGCCGGTGGTGGCGACCAGCCGGTCGGCCAGGGTCATGTCGCAGGAGGCGGACTTGGCGGCGACGAAGTGCTGCCACAGCCCTGCTGCCACGCCAGCCAGCGACAGCGCCAGGGCCAGGGCTGCGCCCAAACGGCGCCCGCCTGCATGGCCGAGGCTGGCTGCGGTGCCCGCCACCAGCGCGATCAGCATGAAGATCAGGCGCTGCAGCACGCACCAGGCGCAGGGCCGCATCTCAAAAATGTGCTGCGACACCAGGGCGGCGGCAACTGCTGCGGCCGCCGCCACGGCGATGGCCGCGAGCCAGCGGCCGCTGAAGTCGCGTCTGAAGGCCAGCGCCATGGGCCGCAGCCGGCCGCTCAGGCGACTTCGGCGATCAGCTCGATTTCGACGCAGGCGCCGGTCGGGATCTGCGCCACCCCGAAAGCGCTGCGCGCATGCGCGCCGGCCGCACCAAAGACTTCGACCAGCAACTGCGAGGCGCCGTTGGTCACCAAATGGTGCTCGGTGAAGGTGGACGTGCTGTTGACCAGGCTGGTCATTTTGACGATGCGCCGCACCTTGTCCAGGTCGCCACCGACGGCCGCTGCGAGTGTGCCCATCAACTCGATGGCGATCGAGCGGGCGGCGGCCTGGCCTTCGGCCGTGCCCATGGTCAGGCCGAGTTGGCCGACCCAGGGCTTGCCGTCCTTCCTGGCGATGTGGCCGGACAGGAACACCAGCGAGCCGCTGCGCACGAACGGCACGTAGGCCGCTGCAGGTGTGGCGACCGGCGGCAGGCTGATGCCCAGCTCTTTGAGTTTGGCGGTGGCGGACATGGGGCAGGCCTGCGGCTGGGTGGGTGTGGAAGGGCATCCTACACTGGTGTCATGCCGCCATCGGGCCGGGATCCAGGCGTGTACAAAGGTTTGCAAATTGGCGGCCGCATCACCCTGGGTGGCCTGGCCTGGCTGCTGGGCGTGGCCCTGCAATTGCAGCAGCCGCTGCTGTGGCCGCTGGCCGGGTACCTGGCGCTGGTGGTGGCCGGGCTGGCGTTGCTCCTGCTGCGAATGGTGGCGTCGCGGGTCGTGGCATGGCGCCCGCCGGCAGGGCGCGTCGCCGGGCTGTTGGCGCTGGTCGCCGCGCTCTCGGCCCTGGGCTTTGGCGCGACTGGCTGGCGTGCCGAGTTGCGCTTGTCTGACCGCCTGGACCCGGCGCTGGAGGGCCGCGATTTGCTGGTCACGGGCATGGTCGCGGCGATGCCGCAGGACGGCGCCTCGGGCACGCGCTTTGCGTTCGAGGTCGAGCAGGCCAGCCTGGACGGCCGGGCGGTGCGGGTGCCGGCGCAACTGGCCCTGGGCTGGTACCGCGGCTATGGCGACGATGCCGCCATGGACGAGCCGCCACAGGCGATCCGCGCCGGCCAGCGCTGGCGCCTGCCGCTGCGCCTGAAGCAGCCCCATGGCGCGCTCAACCCGCAGGGCTTCGACGCCGAGTTGTGGTGGTTCGAGCAGGGTGTGCGCGCCACTGGCAGCGTCCACCTCGGCGCCAAGGGCCCGCCCGCAGTGCTGTTGCAGCGCACGGCTGCGCATCCGGTCGAGCGCGCCCGGCAATCGATCCGCGACGCGATCCGGCGCAGCGTGCCCGACCCGCGTCTGGCCGGCGTGCTGGCGGCTCTGGTGGTCGGCGACCAGGCGGCGATCGACCGCGAGGACTGGGAGGTGTTCCGCCAGACCGGGATTGCCCACCTGGTCTCGATCAGCGGCGTACACGTGACGATGTTCGCCTGGCTGGCCGGCAGCTTGATCGCCGCGGCCTGGCGGCGCAGCACGCGACTGATGCTGGCCGTGCCGGCGCCGCTGGCGGCGCGGCTGGGCGGCGTGGTCGTGGCCGCCGGCTATGCCCTGCTGGCCGGCTGGGGCGTGCCGGCCGAGCGCACCGTGCTGATGCTGGCCTGCGGCGTGGCGATGCGCAGCGTCGGCCTGCGCTGGCCCTGGATGCTGGTGCTGCTGCTGAGCGCCGACATCGTCACCGCGCTCGACCCCTGGGCGCTGCTGCAGGCCGGGTTCTGGCTGTCGTTCACGGCGGTGGCGCTGCTGATGTCGTCCGAGCCGGTGTCGGCCCGGGCGCCGGGCGACGCCGACCCGGGCGCAACACCCCAACCCCGGCCCGGCCCGCGCTGGCGCGGTTGGCTGGCCGAGCAGTTGCGCGCCCAGGCCGTGGCCACACTCGGCCTGGCGCCGCTGTCGCTGGTGTTCTTCCAACAACTGGCGGTGCTGGGCTTTGTCGCCAACCTGGTGGCGATCCCGCTGGTCACGCTGCTGATCACGCCGCTGGCGGTGCTGGGCGTGCTGCTGCACCCGCTGTGGACCGTCGCCGCCGCCCTGGTGCAGGCCATGATCGCCTTCCTCGGGCTGCTCGCGGCCTGGCCGTTTGCGGTCTGGACAGCGCCCACCGCACCCGCCTGGGCGCTGGTGCTGGGGCTGCTGGCGGCCTTGGTCGGGGTCGCGCCGCTGCCCTGGCGGCTGCGCTGGCTGGCGCTGCCGTTGGTGCTGCCCTTGCTGCTGCCGACCTTGCCCAGGCCGGCGCCCGGACGGTTCGAACTGGTCGCCGCTGATGTCGGCCAGGGCACGGCGGTGCTGGTGCGCACCCGGGCACACCTGCTGGTGTTCGACACCGGGCCACCCTATGGCCCGGACAGCGACGCCGGTCAGCGCGTGCTGTTGCCGCTGCTGCGCTCGCGCGGCGAACGGGTGGTCGATGAACTGGTGCTGAGCCACCGCGACAACGACCATGTCGGCGGCGCCGCGTCGCTGCTCGCCGGCATGCCGGTGCGGGCCCTGCGCAGCTCCTTGCCCGACGACCACCCGCTGCGCGCCCGCGGGCTGCCGCACAGCCGCTGCGACGACGGCCAATCCTGGCTCTGGGACGGCGTGCGCTTCGACATCCTCCATCCGGCTGCGGCGGACCATGCCCGGGCACGCAGCCCGAACGCGGTGTCTTGCGTGCTGCGGGTGGTCGACGCGCTGGGCCGCAGCGCCTTGCTCACCGCCGACATCGAGGCGGCGCAGGAGGCGGCATTGCTGCAGCGCTACGGTGACAGCCTTGCCAGCACGATCCTGCTGGTGCCGCACCATGGCAGCCGGACATCGTCGAGTGCGGCCTTCCTGGACGCCGTCAGGCCCGAGTGGTCGGTGGTGCAGGCCGCCTACCGCAGCCGCTTCGGCCATCCTGCGCCCGAGGTCATGGCGCGTTATGCCGAGCGCCGCCTCAAGGTGGTGCGCACCGACCGCTGTGGCGCCTGGACATGGCACGATGCTGAGGCATCATGCACCCGGGAGGTGCAGCGCCGCTATTGGCATTGGCGCGCCGTGCAGCCGGCACGCCAGACGACGCGCTTACCTGGTGCGGATATTGCTAGCGCCGTGGAGTCAGCAGAGGGTGAGCGATGAAGCCGAGCTTCGATGAGATGCACGACCTGCACGGCCTGGCCGCCGCCGGGCCTCAGGTCAGGCCGCAGGTCAGGCCCCACTACAGCGCCTTCAACGACTGGCTGGCACAGCAGCCCTTGGCGCTGATGGATGAGCGGCGCAAACAGGCCGAGGTGATTTTTCGCCGCGTCGGCATCACCTTTGCGGTCTACGGCGCCAAGGACGAGGACGGCGCCGGCACCGAGCGGCTGATCCCCTTCGACCTGATCCCGCGCATCATCCCCAGCGCCGAATGGGCGCGGATGCAGCAAGGCCTGGCCCAGCGTGTGACCGCGCTGAACCGCTTCCTGCACGACGTGTACCACGACCAGGAGATCCTCAGGGCCGGCCTGGTCCCGCGCGAGCAGGTGCTCAACAACGCCCAGTTCCGGCCGCAGATGATGGGCGTGGATCTGCCCGGCGGCATCTATTCGCACATCGCCGGCATCGACATCGTTCGTGCCGGCCAGCCCGACGGCAGCGGCACCTACTACGTGCTGGAGGACAACCTGCGCGTGCCCAGCGGCGTGAGTTACATGCTCGAGGACCGCAAGATGATGATGCGGCTGTTCCCCGAGTTGTTCGCCCAGCACCGCGTCGCCCCGATCGCGCACTACCCCGATCTGCTGCTCGACACCCTGCGCAGCATGGCCCCGCCTGCGGCCGACGAGCCGACCGTGGTGGTGCTGACCCCGGGCATGTACAACAGCGCCTACTTCGAACACGCCTTCCTGGCCCAGCAGATGGGCATAGAACTGGTCGAAGGCCAGGACCTGTTCGTCAAGGACAGCTTCGTCTACATGCGCACCACCCAGGGCTCCAAGCGCGTCGACGTGGTCTACAGACGGGTCGACGACGATTTCCTCGACCCATCGGTGTTCCGTGCCAACTCGACCCTGGGCTGCGCCGGCCTGATCGATGTCTACCGCAAGGGCAATGTCACCCTGGCCAATGCGGTCGGTACCGGTGTCGCCGACGACAAGTCGATCTACCCCTACGTGCCCAAGATGATCGAGTTCTACCTCGGCGAAAAGCCGATCCTGGAGAACGTGCCGACCTACCTCTGCCGTGACCAGGGCGACCTGAGCTATGTGCTGGCGCACCTGCCCGAGTTGGTCGTCAAAGAGGTGCATGGTGCCGGTGGCTACGGCATGCTGGTCGGCCCGGCCGCCAGCAGCGCCGAGATCGAGGCCTTTCGCAGCCAGTTGCTCGGCAACCCGAGCAACTACATCGCCCAGCCCACCCTGGCGCTGTCCACTTGCCCGACCTATGTCGATGCCGGGATTGCACCCCGGCACATTGACCTGCGGCCGTTCGTGCTCTCCGGCAAACAAGTCCAGACCGTTCCTGGCGGTTTGACCCGGGTGGCGCTGAAGGAAGGCTCGCTGGTCGTCAATTCATCCCAGGGCGGCGGCACCAAGGACACTTGGGTGTTGGAATCATGAGCGGCGAGGAGACGAACCATGTTGTCTAGAACTGCCGACCACCTGTTCTGGATGTCGCGTTACATGGAGCGGGCGGTTCTGGCGCGCAGCGCCAGCGGCGCAGCCAATACAGGGCTCGGGCGCCAGCCCGCAGCGGGGTTTTCGGCCAGTTCGGAGACGAGCCATGCTGAGTAGGACTGCGGATCACCTGTTCTGGATGTCACGTTACATGGAGCGGGCCGAAAACACCGCGCGGATGTTGGACGTCAGTTATCAAACCGGGTTGTTGCCGCAAACTGCGGCGCAGGCCGAGCAGGGCTGGGCGGGTGTGCTCGGGATATCGGAGCTGACCGGCCGCTTTCGCAAACAGCACGACCGGATCGACGCGCGCAATGTCATGAGTTTCATGGTCCGTGACGCGACCAATCCTACGGCTATCGCCTCCTGCCTGGCGGCCGCCCGAGAAAATGCCAGGGCGGTTCGCGGAACCCTCACGACCGAGCTCTGGGAAACCACCAACCAGACTTATCTTGAGTTCAACCGGATGCTCGCCGACGGTGAATTCGAGCGCGACCCTTCGGCGTTCTTCGAGTGGGTCAAGTTTCGCTCGCACCTGTCGCGTGGGGTCGCGGTCGGGACGATGCTGCAGGACGAGGCCCTGCACTTCATGCGGATCGCCACTTTCCTCGAACGCGCCGACAACACCGCCCGGCTGCTCGATGTCAAATTCCACGCGCTGGCCGGTGATTATTTTGGCACCTGGAGTTCTGACGAAGCCCCCGAGGTGGATTTCTACCACTGGTCCGCGATCCTCCGCTCGGTGTCCGCTTTTGAGATCTACCGCAAGGTTTATCGGAACGTGATCCGGCCCGACAAGGTGGCCGAGTTATTGATTTTGCGACCGAGCATGCCGCGCTCTCTCCACGCCTGTATGAACAGCGTTGTCGAAAACCTGACACTGGTCGCCAACAGCAACAGCCTGGAAACCCAGCGGCGGGCCGGGCGACTGCGCAGTGATTTGCAGTTCGGGCGCATCGATGAAATTTTGGCGACCGGTCTGCACGCCTACCTGACGCAGTTTCTGGACCTTGTCAACGACATCGGCGCCGGGATCAGCCGAGATTTCCTGGTGCCTGCCGTTTAATCCCTGAACCCACGAGCGAGAGCTGCTTTGTCTATCCACGTCGCGCTGCACCACGTCAGTCACTACAAATACGACCGGCGGGTGATCCTGTCGCCCCAGGTGGTGCGCCTACGGCCGGCACCACACTGCCGCTCGAATATTCTTTCGTATTCGCTCACGATCAGCCCCAAAGAGCATTTTATCAATTGGCAGCAGGATGCCTTTGCCAACTACCTGGCGCGCTTGGTGGTACCCGAGGCGACGACCGAGTTCAAGGTCACGGTCGATCTCGTCACGGAAATGGCGGTGTACAACCCCTTCGACTTCTTTCTCGAGCCCAGCGCCGAGCAATTCCCATTCGGCTACGACCCGGCCCTGCAGTTGGAGTTGCAGCCCTATTTGGTCAAAGAGCCGGCGACACCGCTGTTCGCCAAATTCGTGGCCGGGATTGATCGGTCCGAGCGCCGCACCATCGACTTCTTGGTCGACATCAACCAGCGCCTGCAGGCCGACATCCGCTACCTGATCCGGCTGGAGCCCGGCGTGCAGACGCCCGAGGAGACCTTGCGCCTGGCCAGCGGCTCGTGCCGCGACAGCGGCTGGCTGATGGTGCAGGCGCTGCGCCACCTGGGGTTGGCGGCGCGGTTCGTCTCGGGCTACCTGATCCAGTTGAAGCCCGACGTCAAGGCGCTGGACGGCCCCAGCGGCACCGAGGTCGATTTCACCGACCTGCACGCGTGGTGCGAGGTCTACCTGCCTGGCGCCGGCTGGATTGGGCTGGACCCGACCTCGGGTCTGTTTGCCGGCGAGGGCCATATTCCGCTGGCCTGCACCCCGCAGCCGTCGAGCGCCGCGCCGGTCAGCGGTGAGGTCGAGGCCTGCGAGGTCAGCTTCTCGCACCAGATGTCGATCGCCCGCATCCACGAGTCGCCGCGGGTGACCCAGCCCTATACCGATGCGCAGTGGGCCGACGTGCGAGCGCTGGGCGAGGTGGTGGATGCCAGTCTGGATGCCGGCGATGTGCGCCTGACCATGGGCGGCGAGCCGACCTTCGTCAGCGTCGATGACCGCGATGGCGCCGAGTGGAACACCGACGCCCTCGGCCCAACCAAGCGGGTGCTGGCGCAGGACCTGGTGCAGCGCCTGAGCAGCCACTACGGCAGCGGCGGCTTCCTGCACTTTGGCCAGGGCAAGTGGTACCCGGGCGAGCAACTGCCGCGCTGGGCGCTGTCGATCTGCTGGCGCGCCGACGGCCAGCCCTGTTGGGGCGACCCGGCGCTGTTCGCCGACGAGCGCCAGCCCCAGGCCTACACGGCGGCCAACGCCCAGGCTTTCATCGCCGCGCTGGCGCAGCGCCTGGGGGTGTCCGAGCAGCATGTCCAGGCCGGCTACGAGGACGTTTACTACCACCTCTGGCGGGAGCGCCAGTTGCCGGTCAACGTCGACCCGTTCGACTCGAAGCTGGCCGACCCGATGGAGCGCGAGCGCCTGCGCCGCGTCTTCAGCCAGGGCTTGGACCAGCCGGTCGGTTTTGCCCTGCCGCTGAAGGTGCAAGAGCGTCCCGGCGACGACCCGAAGGTGGTCGAAATTGCCCAGGCAGAGCCGCTGCGCGAGAGCCTGAGCCCGGCCCGCTGGGTCAGTGCGCAGTGGCACTTTCGCGACCAGCGCATGTACCTGGTCCCTGGCGATTCGCCGATGGGCTATCGCCTGCCGCTGGACGCGCTGCCCTGGGTCAAGCCGGGCGATGTCGAGCCGCAGATCGATGAAGACCCGTTCGCGCCACGGGCCGCCCTGCCGACGCTGGACCAGCTCGGGCGCCAGCGTGAGGTGGTCGATTCGGCCCAGCCGCCGCCCCAAGCACCGGCCCAAGCACCGGCCCAAGCACCGGCCCAAGCACCGGCCCAAGCACCGGCCCAAGCACCGGCCCAAGCACCGGCCCAACCGGCGGCTGCGGCTGTGCCGGCGGTCGTGGCCCAGGACCCGGCCAAGGACGCCGTCCGCACGGCGCTGCTGGTCGAGGTGCGTGATCCGCGCCGCGCCAACGGCCCGGCCAAGGCCGATGCCAAGGCCTTCGCCAGCAGCGTGCTCTATGTCTTTATGCCGCCGCTCAAGCACCTGCAGGATTACCTGGCGCTGCTGGCGGTGATCGAGGCCACCGCCAAGGCGCAGGGTGTCCAGTTGATGCTCGAGGGCTACCCGCCGCCGCGCGACGAGCGCCTGAAGGTGCTGGCGGTCACGCCTGACCCGGGCGTGATCGAGGTCAACATCCACCCCGCGCGCAACTGGGCCGAGATCGTCGAACACACCGAGTTCCTCTACGACGCCGCCTGGCAGTCGCGGCTGTCGAGCGAGAAGTTCATGCTCGACGGTCGCCACACCGGCACCGGCGGTGGCAACCATGTGGTGCTGGGCGGTGCCAAGCCGACCGATTCGCCGTTCCTGCGCCGGCCCGACCTGCTGGCCTCGCTGCTCGCCTATTGGCACAACCACCCGTCGCTGAGCTACTTGTTCAGCGGCCTGTTCATCGGCCCGACCAGCCAGGCGCCGCGGATCGACGAGGCGCGCAACGACCAGGTGTTCGAGCTGGAGGTGGCGCTGCGCGAGATCGCCCGCCACCAGGCCACGGCGGGCCAGGCGATGGCGCCATGGATCGTCGACCGGACGCTGCGCAACATCCTGATCGACGTCACCGGCAACACCCACCGCAGCGAGTTCTGCATCGACAAGATGTACTCGCCCGATTCGGCCACCGGCCGGCTCGGCCTGCTCGAGCTGCGCGCCTTCGAGATGCCGCCGCATGCGCGCATGAGCATCGTCCAGCAACTGCTGTTGCGGGCCCTGGTGGCGCGCTTCTGGGCCGAGCCCTACCGCGCGGCGATGGTGCGCTGGGGCACCGCGCTGCACGACCGCTTCATGCTGCCGGAGATGGTGCGGCTGGATTTCGACGACGTGCTGAGCGAGCTCGGGCAGGCCGGCTTCGGCCTGAGCCCGGCCTGGTTCGCACCGCATTTCGAGTTCCGCTTTCCCAAGGTCGGCGAGCTCAGTGCCGGCGGCGTTCGGCTGGTGCTGCGCAACGCCCTCGAGCCCTGGCATGTGCTGGGCGAGGAGGGCGGCGGTGGCGGCACGGTGCGCTATGTCGATTCCTCGGTCGAGCGGCTGGAGATCCTGGCCAGCGGGCTGGTCGAGCCACGCCATCGGGTCACGGTCAACGGCGTGGCGGTGCCGTTGCAGTCCACCGGCCGGGCCGGCGAATTCGTCTGCGGGGTGCGCTACCGCGCCTGGCAGCCGTATTCGGCCCTGCACCCGACCATTCCCGCCCACGCGCCGCTGACGATCGACCTGGTCGACACCTGGATGCAGCGCTCGATCGGCGGTGGCCGCTACCACGTCGCCCACCCCGGCGGGCGCAGCAACGAGACCTTTCCGGTCAACGCCTTCGAGGCCGAGAGCCGGCGCCTGGCGCGCTTCGAGACCATCGGCCATACGCCGGGCCGGATGGTCGTCGCTGCAGCGGCGTCGTCGCGCGAGTTTCCGTTCACCCTGGACCTGCGCACCGTTTGAGTGGCTGTGGCTCGGGTACTGAGTGTTGGCCCGATGGGCGAAGCCGGCCAAGCCGGGCATGATCCGGCCATGCAACCCAGCCTGCTGGCCGACGACGACGCATCCGCCAGCGCCTCGGCCGCAGCGGTGATGCATCCCGGCCTGGCCGGCCGCTTCGACGAGTGGCGCGGCCAGCCCGGGTCGGCCCAGCCGGCAGACGGCGCCACCGGCAGCGGCCCGGCGCCGCGCTGGCGGCGTTTCTTCGACAGCCTGGGCCGCGACGGCTGGAGCGACCTGCCGGCGCGCCAGCGGGCCATCGCCCAGCGGGTACACGACGACGGCGCCACCTACAACGTCTATGCCGAGCAAGGCCAGCACAGCCGGCCCTGGCCGCTCGAGGTGCTGCCCTTCATCGTCGAGCCGGCCGAGTGGGCGGTGATCGAGCAGGGCGTGCAGCAGCGCGCCCGCCTGCTCGAAGCCACGCTGGCCGACCTGTACGGTGGCCAGCGCTTGCTGCGTGACGCGCTCCTGCCGGCCTCGCTGGTCTACGCCCATCCGCAGTACCTGCGCGCGATGTTCGGGCTGCCGCCGCTGGGCGGCACCCGGCTGCACCTGTGCGCGTTCGACCTGGCGCGCTCGCCCGGCGGTGGCTGGACCTTGCTCGGCCAGCGTGTGCAGGCGCCGTCGGGGCTGGGCTACCTGCTGGAGAACCGGCTGATCGTCGCCCCCAGCCTGCGGCACCCGTTCGAGGCGCTGCGGGTGCAGCGCGTGGCGGCGGGTTTTCGCAGCCTGCTCGACGGCATGCAGGCGGCCAGCCCGGCGGGGCTGCGCAGCCTGATCGTGCTGCTGACCGCAGGGCCGCTGAACGAGACCTACTTCGAGCAGGTCTTCCTGGCCCGCTACCTCGGCCTCACCCTGGCCGAAGGCAGCGACCTGACGGTGCGCGCCAACAAGCTCTACCTGCGCACCCTGCACGGCCTGGAGCAGGTGCATGTGCTGCTGCGCCGGGTCGATGACGAGTTTCTCGATCCGCTGGAGCTGCGCCCGGATTCGGCGCTGGGCGTGCCCGGGCTGCTGCAGGCGCTGCGTGCCGGCGAGGTGGTGATGGCCAACGCCCCCGGTGCCGGCGTGCTCGAAAGCCCGGGCCTGGCGGCGTTCTGGCCGGCGGTGGCGCAGCGCCTGCTGGGCCAGGAGCTGCTGCTGCCGGCGGCCACCAGTTGGTGGTGCGGCGAGGCAAGCGTCTGGGCCGCGCAGCGCGCCCGGCTGGCCGATTTCGCGGTCGTTCCGACCTTTCCCGGCAAGGGCCTGGGGGCGGTGGTCGCGGCCCACCTTGGCCCGGCCGAGCGCCAGGCGCTGGCGCACCAGATCGACGCCGATCCTGCCGCCTACACCCTGCAGGCGCCGGTGTTGCCGTCGCAGACGCCGGTCTTCGTCGACGGCCAGTTGCACCCGCGCTCGGCGGTGATGCGGGTGTTTGCGCTGGCCGACCGCAGTGGCCATTGGCATGTCCTGCCCGGCGGGCTGACCCGCGTGGCCAGCAGCCAATCGGTGGGCCACAACCCCTGGCTGTCGATGCAGCACGGCAGCGCCAGCATCGACACCTGGGTGATCGCCAGCGGCGCGGTCGACCACAGCAGCCTGCTGCCGCAGCCGCTGACCGAGGTCGATCTGGTCGGCTGGCGGCGCAGCGTCACCAGCCGTGCCGCCGAGAGCCTGTTCTGGATGGGCCGCTACACCGAGCGCGCCGAGAACGCCGCCCGCCTGGCGCGCATGACGCTCGACGTCCTGCCTGGCGGCAACCCGCAGTTGCTGCGCCTGGTCGGCGAGCTGGCACGCGCCCAGGGCCTGGTCGGTGTCAAGGTGCCGACGCCGCTGCAGGCGCCGCGGGTGTTCGAGCGGGCCCTGCTGCTGGGCCTGGGCGACAGCCAGGGCAGCAGCATGGCCTACAACCTGCGCGCCCTCAAGCGCTGCGCCTCAGGCCTGCGCGAGCGGCTCTCGCCCGAGCATTGGCAACTCATAGACCAGCTCGACGCGGGGTTCGGACGCGAGGTCGCGGCGGCCGTCGGCGACGCCCAGGGCCACGCGGCGGCGCTGGACGTGCAGGCGGTGCTGGCCCGCGCCGCCGTCCGGTTGGTGGCCATCACCGGCGCGCAGACCGACCACATGACCCGCGACGACGGCTGGCGCCTGCTCTCAGTGGGCCGGCAGATCGAGCGCCTGGCGATGTTGTCGCAGGCGCTGGCGCGGGGCCTGCAGGCACAGGTCCAGCACTTGGACGACGGCTTCAACCTGCTGCTGGGCCTGTTCGACAGCGTCATCACCTACCGCGCCCAGTTCCAAGCCCAGCGCCAATTGCTGCCGCTGCTGCACCTGCTGGTGCGCGACACCGACAACCCGCGCTCGCTGGCCTGGGTGGCGCGGACCATGCGCGAGCGGCTGGCCAAGCTCGCCCGCTCCGACCCGGACTGGGTCGCCGCCACGCGCCTGGCATTGCCCGTGCCCGAGGACTGGCCGCTGGCCGATTTGGCCAGGCCCGACGCCGACGGCCAGCACCGCGCCCTGGTGCGCAGCTTCGACGACTGCGTGCTGGCCGCGCGCGGCCTGTCCGAGGCGATCGACCGCCAGCTCTTCGCCCATGTCGCCAGCACCGACCGGCGGGTCTGGCAATGATCCAAGTCCAGGCCGCCGGATCCTGGCCCCCAGGCACGGCCCACAGCCCGCGCCTGGCGGTGCGCCACCAGACCCGCTATGCCTACGACAGCGAGATCGAGGTGGCCCAGCACAGCGCCTGGTTGCGGCCGCGCGACTGCGCCTGGCAGCGGGTCAGCGCCTGGCAGTTGCACATCGATCCCGAGCCCGAGGCGCCGGTGCAGTACACCGCCGACGCCTTCGGCAACTGGCGCCTGGCGTTCAGCCACGCGCGGGTCCATGACCACCTCGAGGTGCTCAGCAGCTTCGAGGTCGAGGTCGATCCGGCCCTGCCGCTGAACTTTGCCGCCAGCCCGACCTGGGAGCTGGCGGCGCAGGCACTGCGCTACAGCGCCGGGGTGCAGCAGCCCGATGCGGTCGAGTTCATGCTCGGCTCGCATTTCGCGCCGCAGGCCGATGCCCTGCGTCTGCTGGCCGCCGACCTGTTCTGGCCGGGTCGGCCGCTGCTTGAGGCCACCTGCGCGCTGATGCAGCGCATCCACGGCCGGATGCGCTACGAGCCCAAGGCCACGACCGTGGCCACCCACGCCCTGCAGGCCCTGGAACTGGGCCGCGGGGTGTGCCAGGACTATGCCCACCTGATGATCGGCGCGCTGCGCTCGATCGGCCTGGCCGCGCGCTACGTCAGCGGCTACCTGCTGACCCAGCCGCCGCCCGGCCAGCCGCGTTTGCTAGGCGCCGACGCCTCGCATGCCTGGATCGCACTGTGGTGCCCGGTGCAGGGCTGGATTGCCCTGGACCCGACCAACAACATCGCCGTCAGCGCCAACCACGTGACCCTGTCCTGGGGCCGCGACTACGCCGACGTCGCACCCCTGCGCGGCGTGATCCGCGGCGGCGGCAGCGCCCCGCCAGCGGTGGCAGTGACGGTGCTGCCGCTGGCCGAAATGGCCAGCCTGGCCGGTGCTCAGGGCCAGAGCTGCGGCTGAGCCCGCGGCCGCCTGGCCAGCCCGGCGTCAGCGCGCAGAAGTTCGGCGATGCTGATACGCGCCCGGCGCTGGCGCGCGGCGCTGCTGGCCGCTGGCGCGCCGCCTGGCGCAGAACCCAAGCGCAGGACTTGTCCACCGTCAGCGTCCCGCGAACCCCACCCTTGCTTGGCCGGCTGCGGTGTGCTGGGGTCGGCGCTGCGCGGCCGCAACGGCCGGCGCTGAATCCACGTCACCGCTGAGGTTCACGCGTGCGTCGGCGTCGGCAAGGCCAAGGTCGCGAAGACTGCCAAGCCCTGCGTGGCGAAAGCTTCGTTGGGTCTCAGTCTGAAGCGGTCTTGGCGTTGGTTTGGCGCTGTGCACCAACGGGTCGGCATGCACCGGGCACTGTCGAACGCGGTGAAACCATCAGTCTGAGGCTGGCGTTGATGCCTCTTCCTTTGCGGGTTTCTCGCTCGAAGCGGCTGCGCGCATCGCCAAGGCGACCACGTCGCGGTTGGTCAGGATGTGCTCGCGCATAAGGCTCTCTGCCCGGGTCGTCTCGTGCTGATCCAGCGCGTCGGCAATGCGGCAGTGGTCGTCGAACGCCTGCTGGCTGTGCCTGCGCTCAAACAGCAGGCGCAGTGCCTTCAGGTCGTGTGGTCGCGACCGACTGTCGTAGACGATCGGCAGGCGGCGTGCACGTCGCACCGCATCAGTCAGCCACGGGTTGCCGGCGAGTTTGAGCAGGGCGCTGTGGAAATCGAGGTTCAAATCCTGCCAAAGCAAGGCACGCTTGTTGTTCCACTCGTCGCCGTACAACACCTGCCGTTGTGCCTCGAGCAAATCGTGGAGACGCTGCTTCTCTCCGGCCTGCAAGCCCCGCTCGCCGACCAGACGACAGCCGAGGCCTTCGAGCGAGGCGCGGAGCGTCGCGGCGTGGATCACGTCCTCGATGCCAAAGCGGCGCACCAAGAAGCCTCGGTTGGGTTGATACACCAGCAGGCCCTCGTCGGCCAGCCGCGCCAGCGCGTCGCGCACCGGCGTCCTGGAGACTCCTAGCTCACCGGCCAGCGCCACTTCCATCAGATGCGCTCCCGGCGCGAGCGCGCCGTCAAAGATGCGATCGCGCAACGTGTCGGTCACGGACGCCGCGCGGGTTGTTGAAGCGGAAGAGTCGGGCGTGGACATCGGTGTTGGAATTGGCCCTCAGTCGGCCGTGATTTTGCGCGTACGGATGAGGTTGCCCCAAGCAGAGCGTTCAGCCGCCAGAAAACGCCGCGCATCCTCGCGGGAGGAAGAGAACTTCACTCCTCCCGACAGTTCGATGGTTTTCAGGACTTCGGCGTCGTCCAGCGAGCGCGTCACCGCCGCGTGCAG
Source organism: Burkholderiales bacterium (assembly GCA_025350145.1). Taxonomy (GTDB): domain Bacteria; phylum Pseudomonadota; class Gammaproteobacteria; order Burkholderiales; family Burkholderiaceae_C; genus Pseudaquabacterium. The sequence continues at coordinate 46,062 of JANXYH010000149.1, forward strand.
CTTGTCCAGGATCTCGACCGGCGTCTTCGCTGGCGCCATCAGGCAGACCCAGCTGTAGTTCTCAATCGGAATGCCTGCCTCGCGCAGTGTCGGCACGTTCGGCAGCGAGGCGATGCGTGTGCTCGAAGTCACTGCGACGGCGCGCAGCGTGCCGCTCCTGATGTGCTGCACGACTGAGACCGGGCTCGCGAACATCATCTGCACCTGTCCGCCCATCGTGTCGGTGACGGCCGGCGCGTTGCCGCGATAGGGGACGTGCGTGATGTCGACGCTGGCACTTTGTCCGAACAACTCGCCAAGAAGGTGCGAAGTGTTGCCGTTGCCGGCGCTCGCGTAGTTGAGCTTGCCCGGCTCCTTCTTGGCGAGCCGCACCAGGTCGGCAATCGACTGCGCAGCAAGCTTGGGGTTGACAACCAACACGTTGGGCGCGCGAAGAACGCATCCCGCAGGCTCGAAGTCGCGGGCCGCGTCGTATGGCGGCTTCGACATCAGAAAAGGAGCGTTCACCTGGTCCGCGGGCCCGCCCATGAGCAGCGTGTAGCCATCCGGCTGGGCACGCGCCACTTGCGTCGCCCCTACCGTACCGCCGGCGCCGGACTTGTTGTCGACGATCACCGTCTTGCCCAACTGACGGCTCAGGCTCAGGGCCAACGCGCGGCCGACGACGTCTGTTGTCCCGCTGGGCGGGAACGGCACGATCAGCGTTACCGGCCGCGACGGGTACGTATCGGCGGCCACAGCGAAGCCTGCGCAGAGGATCGCCGTGGCGGCGGCGAGCGAGCGGGCAGCGGTGCCAAAAATCGTTACGGCAATGGGCTTTGGCATGTCGTCTCCTTCGATTTATGTATGCAAACATAGAAGAGTTTAGCCTTAAAACAAGCTTTATCGTTGACATATGCCATATATGTATGCATGATGCCGGCTCACTCAGGACTGCACCATGCGCAAAACCACCCGCCTCAAGGAACTTATCCACGCGCCGGAGCTGCTCGTCATGCCCGGCGCATACGACCCGATCTCCGCGCGCGTTGTCGAGGCTGCCGGCTTCGACGCCATTCAGTGCTCGGGCTATGGCATCTCGGTGGCTCGCCTGGGGCTGCCCGACTACAGCTTCCTCGCCATGTCCGACATGGTCGACGCCAGCAAGAACATCGTCGACTCCGTTGATCTGCCAGTCATGGCCGACGGGGATACCGGTTTCGGCAACGCCGTCAACGCCTGGTACGCGGTGAAAGCCTTCGAGCGCGTCGGCTGCGCCGGCGTCAACATCGAAGACCAGGTCATGCCTAAGCGCTGTGGGCATCTGGAAGGCAAGTCCATAGTCTCGATCGACGAAGCGGTCGCCAAGATCAGGGCATGCGCCGCAGCGCGTGTCGACCCCGACTTCGTCATCAACGCGCGCACGGACGCACTGGCCGTTGGCGGCATCGACGAGGTGATTCGGCGCGGCAACGCCTACATGGAGGCGGGCGCGACGATGGTCTTCATCGACGGGATGACCGACAAGGCGCTCGCGCGGCAGGCTGTTGAGGGAATCAAGGGTCCGGTCGCGATCAACGTCGTCGAAGGCGGCAAGTCGCCGGGTCAGTTCACCTTCGCCGAGATGCAGGCGATAGGCCTCGCCCGCGTCAGCCTACCTGGAACGCTGGTTCTCGCGGCGATCCAAGGAATGCGCGACGCGATCGCCGCAGTCAAGGCCAACGGATATGCCGGCGGCCCCGGCGCCCGGCTTGCAGACTTCGCTCAGATCAAGGAGCTGACCGGCTTTGCCGAAGTCTTCAGGCTGGAGAAGGAGTACCTCTCCGCCCTGCAACAGTCGACAGCGAGGTGATGACGATGTCAGCACATGCGCGCAACATCATCGAGAAGATTTGGGACCAGCACGTCGTCGCCGAGCTTGAGGACAACGAATCACTGCTCCACATCGACCGCGTGTTCCTGCACGAGCGGGCGGGCCCCAGCCTGTTCGCGGGTCTGCAGAGCGCAGGCCGCACAGTCGCCTGCCCCGACCTCGCATACGGCACGATGGACCACATCATCGACACCTTGCCGGGCCGCGGCGACGACACATTGATGAAAGGGGGGAAGAACTTCATCCAGGAGTTTCGGGCCGGGTCGCAGCGCGCCGGCATCACGCTGTTTGATATTGGCGACCCGCGCCAAGGCATTGCCCACGTTGTCTCTCCCGAGCAAGGCATCGCGTTGCCGGGCTGCACGCTTGTCTGCTGCGACAGCCACACCGGAACTGTCGGCGGAATCGGAGCCCTTGCGTGGGGAATCGGCAGCAGCGAAGGCGAGCACGCGATGGCGACCCAGACGTTGGCACGCGCGCGCCCCAAAACGACCCACATCGAGCTCACCGGTCGCCCCGGTCCTGGCGTTTGCGCGAAGGATCTGATCCTCGCGGTGATCGGCAAATTCGGGGCCACTGGCGGTGCCGGGCACGCCATCGAGTTCGCCGGCGAGGCCATTCGCGTGCTCGGCGTCGAGGGCCGGCTCACCCTGTGCAACATGGCGGTCGAATTCGGCGCCTGGACGGGAATCGTCGCGCCCGACGACATCGTTTTCGAATGGCTCGCCGGGCGCCCCTTCGCACCGACGGGCGCGCAATGGGAAGCCGCCGTTGCGCACTGGCGAACGCTTGTGTCCGACGAAGGCGCGCACTGGGATCGCCGCCTCGCTCTCGACTGCAACGCACTGGCACCGCAGGTCACGTGGGGCACGAACCCCGGGCAGGTCTGCGCGATCGACGCAAGCGTTCCGCCGAAGACGGACGAAGATGTCGGTCGGGCGCTGGCTTACATGGATCTCCAGCCAGGTCAGCCGTTGCTCGGTCAGCCGATAGACGCCGCATTCATCGGCTCGTGCACCAACAGCCGGCTGCCCGATCTCCGCGCGGCAGCGCAGGTGCTGAAAGGCCGCCGGGTTGCGAGCGGCGTCAAGGCCTTGGTCGTCCCGGGATCGACGGAAGTCAAACGCCTGGCCGAGGCCGAAGGGCTGGATCGCGTATTTCGTGAGGCCGGTTTCGAGTGGCGCGAAAGCGGCTGCTCGCTGTGCTTCTACGCGGGTGGCGACAACTTTGACCAGCCTGGCAAGAAGGCCCGACGCGTCATCACCAGCACGAACCGCAACTTCGAGGCGAGGCAAGGCCCGGGCGTTCGCTCGCACTTGGCCAGCCCAGCGACGGTTGCGGCGTCAGCAATCGCCGGCTGCATCGCCGATCCGCGTCCTTTTCTCGCCTGAGGCGCAGCCATGGAACAGTTCATCAGGATCAGCGGCGTGGCCGCGCCGTTGATGCGCGCCAACATCGACACCGATCTGCTCATCCCGTCCAAGGAGATGACCGGGACAGGCAGAGAGGGTTACGGCGAAAAGTTGCTGGCACCCTGGCGCTACCTGACGGCCCCCGAAGCAGAGCGCCAGCAGGATGTCGTTCTCGATGATCCTCGCGTCGATCCGCGTCTTCAGCGAATCGAGAACCCCGACTTCGTCCTCAACAAGGCGCCCTTTCGCCAAGCGGTCATCCTGATTGCGGGCGAAAATTTCGGCAGCGGCTCATCGCGCGAGCAGGCAGTTTGGGCGCTGCGCCAGTACGGCTTCCGGTGCCTGATCGCGCCCTCGTACGGCGCCATCTTCCGCAACAACTGCTATCGCAACG
>JANXYH010000045.1 GCA_025350145.1 Burkholderiales bacterium
GAAAGCCGCGCTGGACGGCGCGCAGGTGTACTCACCCGACCAGGTGCAGCAGTTCGCTGCCCTGTTCCTGGCCGGCGCCGAGCGCGATCAGCTCGACCCGATCTTGGATGCCTGCGTGGCGGCGTACACCGGCGCGCTCGATGAAGATCAGCAGGTGGACTTCAAGGGCAAGGCCAAGGTGTTCTGCCGCACTTACGACTTCCTGGCCTCGGTGATGCCCGGCGCCAATGCCGAGTGGGAGAAGCTGTCGATCCTGCTGAACCTGCTGGTGTCCAAGTTGCCGGCGCCGAAGGAAGAAGACCTGGCCAAGGGCATCTTGGAGGCCATCGACATGGACAGCTATCGCGTCGAGAAGAAGGCGCTGATGAAGATCGCGCTGGCCGATTCCAATGCCGAAATCGCGCCAGTACCGACCGATGGCGGTGGCCGCAAGCCAGAGCCCGAGCTGGACCGGTTGAGCAACATCCTCAAGACCTTCAACGACAACTTCGGCACCCTGTTCGCCGACACCGACCGCGTGGCCAAGCGCATCCGCGACGACATCGCTCCGAAGGTGGCGGCCGACAAAGCCTTCCAGAACGCGAAAGACAACACGCCGCATACCGCGCGCATGGCCCACGACCACGCGCTGGGCAAAGTGATGCAGATCCTGTTGAAGGACGACACGAAGGTCTACAAGCAGTTCGTCGAGAACGAATCGTTTCGGCGATTCGTGGGTGATATGGTCTATCAGCTGACCAGCCAGCCAAATGCTGATCGCCATGTCTGATCGCGGCTTTCAGAGTACTTTGCTCTGGCGCCGGGGTCAGGTCTTGCTTCTTGCGTCCAGCCTGTCGACCACCTCACGCGCGGTGACGATGGCGATGCCCTGATGGGCGCCTCTCAGCCGGATCTCCAGGTCGCCGAGCCGGCCTCAGCCTTTGGCGGCGGCCAGGATCAGGCTGCAATGCGAGGACAGGATGCCGCCCTCGTTGTGCACCATCGCCAGTTCGGCGCCCTGGACCTGGCGCGCGCCCAGGCCGCCGCGCAACTGGCGCACTGCCTCGATGATGCCGAACAGCCCGCCGGCCGCGCCGGCATGGGCGTGCGAGAGCATGCCGCCATGGGTGTTGACCGGCAGTCGGCCGCCGATGCTGGCGTGGCCATCGCACCAGAACGCGCCGGCCTGCCCGGGCTGGACGAAGCCGAGTTCCTCCAGCTCGATCATCGGCACGATGCTGAAGCAGTCGTAGAGCTCGGCCAAATCCATGTCTTGCGGGCCCAGGCCGGCCATCTCGTAGGCGATGCGGCCCGACTCGGCGGCGCCGCAGCGGGTCAGGCTGGGTGCGCACATCAGGTGCTCGTGGGTGTGGAACTCGCCGATGCCCTGCAGGTAGACCGGCCTGGCCCGGCAATCCGCCGCCCGCTCGGCCGAGGTGACGATGACGGCGCCACCGGCGTCCGAGATCAAGCAGCAATCGAGCATGCCCAGCGGGTCGGCGATGGGCTTGGCGGCCAGCACCTCGGCGATGGTCAGCGGCTTCTTCATGTGCGCGTTGGGGTGCAGCAGGGCATGCGCCCGGGTCGTGACCGCGACCTGCGCCATCTGCTCTCGGGTGGTGCCGAACTCGTGCATGTGGCGCTGCGCGATCATGGCGTAGAAGCCCGGGACCGAGCTGCCATAGGGCTGCTCGAAGTAGGGGTGGCCGACCGCCAGCAGGGCCGCCACGGCGGCGTCGCGGCTGACGCCGCTGGCGCGGTTCTCGCCGGCGCAGACCAGGATGGTCTCGGCCTGGCCGGCGACGATGGCCTCGGCCGCATGCTTGAGCATCACCCCCGGGCTGGCGCCGCCGACCACCATCGAGGCGTTGAAGCGCGGCTGCAGGCCCAGGTACTCGCACAGCACCGAGCCGAGCATGAAGTAGGGCTCGGTCAGCGAGTAAGCGGTGAGCACGCCGTCGATGTCCGACCGCTTCAGCCCGGCGTCGTCAAGCGCGCGCTTGGCGGCCTGCGCGTTCAGGCCCAGGCCGCTCATGTGCGGCAGCCGGCCGATGTCGGATTCGCCAACGCCGACCAGCGCGACCTTGTTCTTCAGCGAGGCCGGCCGTTTCATGTGCCAGCCCCGGCCAGCGTGCCCACCGCCTGGCCGGCGCGCTCGAACTGCGGCAGCAAATGGCCATCGCCGCGGTCCTCGAACGTCAGCCTGACGCGGTCACCGATGCGCACCTGCAGGGCGTCGCTGCCGAGGATGTTGCTGACCATGCGCGGCCCTTCGTCGAGGTCGATCAGCGCCAGCACATAGGGCGTCAGCGGCGCGAAGGCGGCGGCCGAGGCACGCCGCACGATGGTGTAGCTGTGGACGCTGCCGCCGCCGCTGGCGTCGATCCAGTCGAGTTGGTCGGACCAGCAACTGGGGCAGAGGTGGCGCGGCATGAAGTGGCTGGCGCCGCAGTCGCGGCAGCGGCGGATCAGCAGCCGGCGTTCGCGCGCCGCCGCCCAGTAGGGCGCCGAGTCGGCGTTGGCAACGGGCTGGGGCAGGTTCATCTGGCTCATCGACAGCTTCTTTCAGGGGGCCGGCAGACGTTCAGGCGCGCTGGCTGGGGCCAAAGGGTAAAGGGGTGTGGGGGTGTGGCGCAGGTCAGCAGCGCCTCGACATCGGCCGGCGGTTTGCCGCGAAAGCCCTGCAGCAGGGTCCACAAGCCCAACCCGCGCAGGGTCGCCAGTACCTGCGCCCGGCTGACCGGCAGCGCCAGGTGGCTGCCGTCGCGTGCCAGTTCGACCGCCACGCCGCCACTGCCGATCGCCAGGACCGGGCCGAAATCGGTCTGGCGCAGGCACGACAGCACCACCTCCACGCCATCTCCACGCCATCTCCGACCATCTCCTGGACAAGCACCGCAGCGCCCGGCTTGGCCAGCTTGCGGCGGAAATCGGCGGCCAGCGCATCGACCTCGTCGGCGCTGCCCAGCCGCATTTTGACCAGGCCCAGCTCGGTCTTGTGCCCGGCCTCCGAGGGCAGCACCTTGACCACCCATGGCAGGCGCAGGCCGGCGCAGGCCTGGGCGGCCCGGTCACCCTGGCGCAGCACCGCCGGGCGGATGCCACTGGCCTGGCAGAACTGCATCGTTTGGTCCCAATCGGCCAGCGCGGCCGGCGTGGCCGACGCGGCCGGCTCGGCCGGCTCGGCCGGGTCGCTGGTCGGCAGCACACCGGCATTGCGGAAGTCCTGCTGGTTCTCGCGCTCCATGGTCTCGCCGATGAAGCTCACCACTACCGGCAGGTCGCGCGCCAGGGCTTTGAAGACCGCAGCGTTCTCGTTCATGTAGCGCCGCCCGCTGTTGGCGAACTGCACCACCACGGCCTGGCTGCTCGCGCATCTCGTTGGTCATGGAGTTGCGCTTGTCCGGGTTGCACGGCCTGATCTCCAGCACTGCGCCGGATCCAGCCCGGCCTTGGCGCCCAAGGCCAGCGCCTCCATGGATCAGCACCCGGTTGACCTGGAACAGCATGTTGTTGACCAGCTTCATCGCCAGGCCATTGCCCAGTGCGCCCATGTGGGTGATTGACCATCGGGCCGCCCATCTGCGCCAGGCCGATGAAGCCGACGCTGGACTGCCTGTCTGGGTGGTGCATGGTGGATGCGCTCCTTGCCGGTGATGCCGGTGATGCCGGTGATGCCGGTGATGCCCGCGCTGCCGCACGAAGCGTGCCAGCAGCGCCCGCCGGGCAAGGGTGTTGCGGCGCCAGGCCGGCGCAGCGCGGCAAGAGCGACGCCTGCCAGGACTTTCCCTGTAAACAGCCGGGTGACAACCAACCCGCTGCAGGCGCTGCAATACTGACGGCGGAAGTCGACAGCCGGTGACGGGCGACGTCTCAACAACAAGGACACCACCATGCGCGTTATTCGTATCGCAACAGACATCACGGTCACGCTCGCCGACGAAGAAGCTGGCGGCTGTCACGACGACAGCGGGGCGGTGCCCAAGCTCAATCTGCCACTCGCACGACGCGAGTTCTTGAAGGGCTCGGGCATCCTGATGGGCACGCTGGCATCGGGCTCGATGCTGGCCTTGCTGGCGCCCTCCGAGGCCTGGGCGGTGGAATTGAAGGCACTGACCAAGTCCGAAGGCCAGTCGCTGATGAAGTTGGGCCGGACCCTCTTTCCGCACAAGAAGCTGCCCGATGCGGTGTATGCGCTGCTGGCCAAAGATCTGGACGCCAAGGCTGCGGGTGATGCCGGCACAGCCAAGATGCTGAGCGAAGGCATAGGCGCGCTCAACCAGTCTGTGGGCGGCGACTTTGCCAAGGCCAGCGAAGCCAAGCGCTTGGCGGCGGTCAAACAAATCGAGGGCAACCCATTCTTCGGCGCCGTGCGCGGACAGTGCATCACCTCGCTCTACGACAACGACATGGCCTACAAGGTATTCGGCTATCCGGGCTCGGCCTGGGAGAAGGGCGGCTACATCACCCGCGGCTTCCAAGACCTGAAGTGGCTGGCGCCGCCGTCGTCTGAAGCCAGCCCGCCGCCCTTCATGGGCTGAGTCGAAAACCCGCTGCCCCGCAACAAATCTACCCACAGGAGACAACAGTCATGGCCAAATTCGACCTCAACGACGAAGGCGTCGTCGTCATCATCGGTTCGGGCGCGGGCGGCGGCACGCTGGCCAACGAGTTGTGCCAAAAAGGCGTCAAGGTGGTGGTTCTCGAAGCCGGTGGCGTGCAGTCGCCCGCCAGCTTCGTCAACGACGAGTGGAAGTCTTTCGTGCAACTGGCCTGGCTGGACCCGCGCACCACCAGCGGCAACTGGCGCGTGGCGAAAGACTTCGCCGGCCTGCCAACCTGGATTTGCAAAACCGTGGGTGGCACCACCACGCACTGGGCCGGCGCCTCGCTGCGCCTGCAGGAGCACGAGTTCCGCGCCAAGACCCACTACGGCAACATCGCCGGCGCAAACCTGATGGACTGGCCGGTCAGCTTGGGCGAACTCGAGCCCTGGTATGCACGTGCCGAAGACAAGATGGGCGTCACGCGCACGAACGGCATTCCCGGTCTGCCGGGCAACAACAACTTCAAGGTCATGTACGCCGGTGCGAAGAAGCTCGGCTACAAAGAAGTGCACACCGGCAACATGGCCATCAACAGCCAGCCGCGTGCCGGGCGCGGCCGCTGCATGCAACTGGGTTTCTGCTTCCAGGGTTGCAAGAGCGGCGCAAAGTGGAGCACGCTGTACACCGAACTGCCCGCTGCCGAGGCCACCGGCAACATGGACCTGCGGCCGCAGTCGCACGTGGCGAAGATCGAGCACAACGAGGCCGGCAAAGTCACCGGCGTCGTCTACTTCGACAAGGACGGCAAGGAGCAGCGGCAAAAGGCGCGCATCGTCTGCGTCGCCGGCAATTCGATCGAGACACCGCGCTTGCTGCTGCTGTCAGCGTCGAACCAGTTCAAGGACGGCCTTGGCAACAGCTCGGGCCAGGTTGGCCGCAACTACATGCGCCACATGACGGGCTCGGTCTACGCCGCGTTCAAGGACCCGGTTCACATGTACCGCGGTACGACGATGGCCGGCATCATCCGCGACGAAGCCAAGCACGAGACCAAGCGCGGCTTCGCTGGCGGCTACGAGATGGAAACGCTGTCGCTCGGCGTGCCCTTCATGGCAGCCTTCCTCGACCCCGGCACCTGGGGCGCCGAGTTCGCCTGGTGGATGGACCACTACGCCAACACGGCGGGCATGTGGTTGGTGGGCGAGGACATGCCGCGCGAGCAGAACCGCATCACGCTCAGCGCCAGCGTCAAGGACAAATGGGGCCTGGCAGCGCCCAATGTGCACTTCGACGACCACGAAAACGACATCGCGATGCGCAACCACGCCTTTGCGCAGGGCGAAAAGGTCTACCAGGCGGCCGGCGCGATCAAGACCTACCGGACGCCGCCGTACCCGAGCACGCACAACCTGGGCAGTTGCCGGATGGGTGCCAGCAAAGCCAACAGCGTCTGCAACAGCTTCGGCCAGAGCCATGACATCGCCAACCTGTTCATCAGCGACGGCAGCCAGTTCACCACCGGCGGCGCCGAGAACCCGACGCTGACCATCGTCACGCTGGCCATCCGCCAGGCCGACCACATCGCCAAGCAAATGACCGCGCGCGCGATCTGAGTCTTTGTAGCAACCCTTTGGCAGGAGCAGGGGCGATGTGCGAGCTATTCGTCAAGGCCGACCCGATCCAGTATGAGCAGCGTTCGCGCACCGTGCGCATTCACGGCGCGCTCACCAGCATCCGGCTGGAGAACATGGTTTGGGACATCCTGGCCCAAATGGCCGCAGCCGAAGGGCGCACCACCAACGCACTGATCGCGCTGTTTCATGACGAGATCCTGGCGTACCGCGGCGAGGTGCCCAACTTCGCCAGTTTTCTTCGCGTGACCTGCATGCGCTATCTCCAGCGCCAAGTCGCGTCGAGCGCGTCAGACATCAGGCCTGCCAAGTCAGCCGCAGTGGTGCTGTCGCTGCCGATGGCCAAGGCGCGCCTGGCCTGAGCGCGTTGCCGCGGCCACGATTCCAACCCCCATCCGCCATGCCCTTCACCACCGAAATGCATCCCGGCGTACAAGCGACGCCATCGGTCGCCAGCGCCGGCTTCCAGCTCAACCACTGCATGTTGCGGGTCAAGGATCCTGCGGTTTCGCTGGACTTCTACACGCGGGTATTCGGCATGCGCGTGCTGCGCAAGCTCGATTTCGCGGAGATGCAGTTCTCGCTTTACTTCCTGCACCATGCGCAAGACGCTGAGGCGGCGCCCGACGACGTGGGCGAGCGCACGGCCTGGACCTTTGCCCAGCGCGGCATCCTCGAGCTCACGCACAACTGGGGCAGCGAAACACAGGCCGACTTCAAATACCACGACGGCAACGCGCAGCCGCAGGGCTTTGGCCACATCTGCTTCTCGGTACCCGACCTGGACGCAGCAATCGGCTGGCTTGACGAGAACAAGCTGACCTACGTCAAACGACCCGAGCAAGGCAAGATGCGCGACGTCGCCTTCGTCAAAGACCCCGACGGCTACTGGATCGAGATCGTCGAGCCGGCGCGGCTGAAAAACCTCGGGCGCAGTTCCGGCTGAGCGCGGGCCAAGCTGCAGTCCAGGCCTGCGGCCCCTGCCCGGCCACACCCCAAGGCCGATGACAGCGGCTCGACGCGAAGCCCACCGGCCTGATCCCATGAAGCCGCAAGCGGTTTGAGGGCCGGCCGCTGCCGAACCCGCCGCTGCTCTCACGCGCCGACCGCAAGGCCTGGAAGTGGCCCGTCAAAGCGGTTGTCGAGGCGGCCAAACTTTCGGACGGGACCACAGCCTATACGCGGCGGCACAGCGTCATCACCGACCTCGTGCATGACGGACGCGATCTGCTGATCGGCGGCGCAGTTCAAGACCAAGAAGTACCGCCCCGAGTTCCCCAAGCGCTTCGGCTGCATCGAGGACGCCCGAGCCCACTGTCAAGCCTTCTTCGCCTGGTACAACGATCAGCACTGCCACAGCGGCATCGGCTACATGACGCCCCACAGCGTTCACTACGG
>JANXYH010000070.1 GCA_025350145.1 Burkholderiales bacterium
GTCAGGGCTCAGCGCGGACGCGACAACTGGAAGTCGAGGTGGCTGCGCACCGTCGGCCACTCGTCGGCGGTGATGCTGTAGACCACGGTGTCGCGCAACGTGCCGTTGCTGGCGCGCTGGTGGTTGCGCAGGATGCCGTCCTGCTGCGCGCCCAGGCGCTCGATCGCACGCCGGCTCTGTTGGTTGAAGCGGTGGGTGCGAAATTCGACCGCGATGCACTCCAGCGCCTCAAAGGCATGGGCCAGCAGCATGCGCTTGCACTCGGTGTTGAGCGGGCCGCGCTGGGCGCTGCTGGCGTACCAGGTCGAGCCGATCTCGAGCCGCTGCTGGGCGTTGTCGACGTTCATGTAGGTGGTCATGCCGACCACCCGGCCGGCGGCGTCAAAGACCGTGAACGGCAGCATCGCGGCGGCGCGGTGCAGCCCCAGGCGGCGCTCGATCTCGGCGGCCATGCCCTCGGGTGATGGGATGGCGGTGTACCAGAGCTTCCAAAGCTCGCCGTCACGGCTGGCCTCGCACAGCGCCTGGGCATGCTCGCTGCGCAGCAGTTCCAGCCGGGCATGCTGGCCCTGCAGGACGACGGGTTCGGTGATCTTGGCGGGCATGGTTTGAGCTCAGCGCGGCTGGCGCTGGCCGGCGCGCATGCGCTTGTAACGTTGGTCGGCGCGCATGCGCTTGTAACGCTGGGCGGCGAGCTTGCCCAGCCCCAGACCAGCCAGGATGAACAGCAGGCCGAGCAGCGCCTGGCTGTCCCAGGCCGAGGCGGCGATGGCATCGAAGCCGCAGGCCTTGCCCAGTTGCCAGCCGCCCAGCCCACCAGCGACGAAGGCCAGCGCGTCGGCCAGACCGGCCTCGAACTCAGCGCCCAAGTCCTGCGCCATCGTCGGCTTCAGCGGTTGTGCCGCTGCATGAACACCAGCTTCTCGAACAGCGTCACGTCCTGCTCGTTCTTCAGCAGCGCGCCGACCAGCGGCGGCACCGCGACCTTGTCGTCCTTGCTCTGCAGCACTTCGAGCGGAATGTCCTCGGCCAGCAGCAGCTTCAGCCAGTCCAGCAACTCACTGGTGCTGGGCTTTTTTTTCAGGCCGGGCAGGTTGCGCACGTCGTAGAAAGTCTTCATCGCCGCGGCCAGCAGCTCCTTCTTCAGCCCCGGGAAATGCACATCGACGATCTGCCGCATCGTCTCGGCGTCGGGGAACTTGATGTAGTGGAAGAAGCAGCGGCGCAGGAACGCGTCGGGCAGCTCTTTCTCGTTGTTCGAGGTGATGAACACCACCGGCCGGTGCCTGGCCTTGACCAGTTCATGGGTCTCGTAGACGTAGAACTCCATCCGGTCGAGCTCGCGCAGCAGGTCGTTGGGAAACTCGATGTCGGCCTTGTCGATCTCGTCGATCAGCAGCGCCAGCGGCTGGTCGGAGGTGAAGGCCTGCCAGAGCACGCCCTTGACGATGTAGTTGTGGATGTCTTTGACCCGTTCGTCGCCGAGCTGGCTGTCGCGCAGGCGGCTGACCGCGTCGTACTCGTACAGGCCCTGCTGCGCCTTGGTCGTGCTCTTGACATGCCACTGCAGCAGCGGCAGGTCCAGGGCCGCTGCAACTTCCTCGGCCAGCATGGTTTTGCCGGTGCCGGGCTCGCCCTTGACCAGCAGCGGGCGCTTCAAGGTGATGGCGGCATTGACCGCCAGCTTCAGGTCCTGGGTGGCGACGTAGTTGTCTGAACCTTGAAATTTCATGGCGTTTGCGGGCGCTTGACCCGAGGCGGCAGGCCGATGGTCGGCCGGGGTTGAACGGCGGTCAAAGCAGGCCAATCGGGCGCTGCCAGCCGGGGCCGAGCCAGTATAAGGGTCGGTCCTATAATTGCGGTTTGCCCTGGACGGCGCTGCCCTGCACAGCCGCCCTGCACCGCCGGGGCAGCCAAATCCACTACCTATCCCGTCACGATGAAGACTGCTCTCACCCTGTTGCTGGCGATGGCCGGCGCATGTTCGGCCAGTTGGGCCGAGGACATCAAAGGCGACGCGGCACAAGGCGCGGGCAAGGCGGCGATGTGCATAGGCTGCCACGGCATCGTCGGCTACCAGGCCAGCTTTCCCGAGGTCTACAAGGTGCCCAAGATCGCCGGCCAGGGCAGCAAGTACATCGCCTCGGCGCTGAACGCCTACGCCAAGGGCGACCGCAAGCACCCGACCATGCGCAGCATCGCCGGCTCCCTGAGCGAGCAAGACGTGGCCGACCTGTCGGCCTACTACGAGCAGCAGGGCAAGTCCGCCGCTGGCGAGGTGGCACCGGCGACGCTGGCCATGCCGGTCCCCGACGTGCTGAAGGACCGCATGGCAGCCTGCGTGGCCTGCCACGGTGCCAACTTCTCGACCCCGCCGGACCCGAGCTTCCCGCGCCTGGCGGGCCAGCATGCCGACTACCTCTACGCCGCCTTGCGGGCCTACGAGACCGACGGCAACCCGCATGTCGGGCGCGCCAACGCCACCATGCGCGGGCAGTTGCTGCAAGAGGGCGACGCCAAGGCCAAGAAGAAGCTCAATTTCAGCAATGCCGAACTCAAGCAGGTGGCCAGCTACCTCAGCGAACTGCCTGGTGAGCTGAGGGTGGTGCCGCAATCGCGCTTTCGCTGAGCCTGCTGGCGCGGCCTGCGGGTCGCTGCGCACCGCCCACCGCCGCTGTACACCAGCGGCGTTTTTTTGCCTGACGAACTCAAGCCTGTGGTGGCGGGCGCCGATATCGTCGGACACCATGGCCGCGCGTGACCCCCAGCTCAAGAAGGTTCCGGTCGGCGATGTTCGCCTGGGCATGCACATCCACGCGCTTGAGGGTCCGTGGCTGGATCACCCGTTCTGGAAGACCCGTTTTGTGCTCACCGATACGGCCGATCTGGACAAATTGCGGCGCAGCCGCGTGACCGGTTGCTGGATCGATCTGGCGCGCGGGCTGGACGTGGCCGGCAGGTTTGTCGATGGCGGCAACTGCGGCGCCGCCAGCGGCTTGGCTGGGCCCGCTGTCAGCAGCAGCCAGGACACGGTCCATTCGCATTTGCAGCCGCTGCTGCCCAGGGCAGAGTCGCCAGCCGCAGCCGCAGCCGCTGCAGCGCCCAGGGTGTCGATGCGGGAGGAATTGCTGCAGGCCGCAGTGCTGTGCAATCAGGGCCGCGAGGCGGTGATTGAGATGTTTTCCCAGGCCCGCCTGGGCAAGGCGCTGGAGGCCGAGCGCTGCATGCCGCTGGTCAATGAGATCACACGCTCGGTCTACCGCAACCCGGGCGCGCTGGTCAGCCTGGCGCGGCTCAAGACTGCCGACGACTACACCTACATGCACTCGGTGGCGGTCTGCGCCTTGATGGTTGCGCTGGGCCAGCAGATGGGCCTGGACGACGCCGAATGCCGCGACGCCGGCCTGGCCGGACTGCTGCACGACATGGGCAAGGCCGCGCTGCCGCTGGAGCTGTTGAACAAGCCCGGCAAGCTGACCGACGCCGAGTTCGCCATCGTCCGTACCCACCCGCAACGCGGCCACGAGATGCTGACCCAGGCCAAGGGCGTGAGCCAGCAGGTGCTGGACGTGGTGCTGCACCACCATGAGCGGATCGACGGCAAGGGCTATCCGGCTGGCCTGTCCGACGCCGCTCTGGCGCGCCACGTGCGCATGGCTGCGGTCTGCGATGTCTACGATGCGATCACCTCCAACCGGCCCTACAAGGCGGGCTGGGACCCGGCCGAATCGGTGGCCCGGATGGCCTCCTGGAAGGGCCACTTCTGCCCGGCGGTGTTCCGCGACTTCGTGCGCAGCGTGGGCATCTACCCGACCGGATCGCTGGTGCGGCTGGCGTCCGCGCGGCTGGCGGTGGTGCTGGAGCAAAATCCAGGTGCGCTGACCGCGCCCATCGTCAAGGTTTTTTACTCCATCAAGACCGGGCTGCCGATCTCGGCCCAGGTGCTGGACCTGTCGCGCCAGGGCGTTGACCGCATCGTCGACCGCGAGCCGCCCGGAAATTGGAACTTTCCGCAGCTCGACAGCCTGTGGGCCGGCGACGCCGTGCCGCGCAAGCGCAGCTGAGCGCCTGGCCCCGGGCGCGGCGCGCTCAGACCGGCATCGGCTTCAGCCGTGCCAGCCACAAAGCGCTGGCGATCACGCTGACCGAGGACAGCGCCATCGCCATGCCGGCAAGCACCGGGCTGAGCAGGCCGAATGCCGCGAGCGCAATGCCGACGGTGTTGTAGGCAAAGGCCCAGAACAAGGTCTGGTGGATGCGCCTGAGGGTGGCGCGCGACAGCAGGATCGCCTGGACCAGGCCCATCGGATCGGCGCGCAGCAGGGTCAAGCCGGCGGCGTTGATGGCGATGTCGGTGCCGCCGCCCGCGTGCGCAATCGCGATGCCGACATCGGCCGCAGCCAGAGCTGGCGCGTCGTTGACGCCGTCGCCGACCATCGCCACCGGCCCGCCTGGATGCCGATCGTCGCCAGCGCGCAAGGCCGCGATCAGCCGCGCCTTGTCGGCCGGCAACACCTGGGCATGGACTTCGCGGATGCCGACTTGGTCGGCCAGCGCCTGGGCCGCACCTGGGTTGTCGCCGCTGACCAGCGCGACCCGCAGGCCCTGCTGCTGCAACCAGACCACCGCCTGCGCCGCGCCGGGCTTGACGGTGTCGCCAAAGGCCAGCAGGCCCAATGCCCTGCCTTGGTCGTCGGCCAGCCAGGAGACGCTGCGGCCGGCGGCCTGCCAGGCCTGCGCCTGGGGCAGGAAAGGCCCCAAGTCGACGCCCAGCTCGGCCATCCAGACCTGGCTGCCCAGGCGCAAGTGCCGAGCGCCGACCTGGCCCTCGATGCCGCGTCCGGGCACGGCGCGAAGGCCGCTGGCGCTGGGCAGGGCCAAGCCCGCCGCAGCCTGGGTCACCGCCCGACCCAGCGGATGCTCACTGCCGCTCTGCAGCGCGGCGGCCAGCGCCAGCATGGCCTGTGAGCGCCCCCAGACCTGCCGCTTCGCGTCAGGCCCCCCCGAGGGGGCAAGGAAACTCGGGAGCGGCCCTTCGTTTCCTTGAGACCCCAGCGCGGGCGCTGCGACCTGGCCCAGCAGTTGCGGCTGGCCGCGGGTGAGCGTGCCGGTTTTGTCGAACGCCACGCTGCGCACGCCGCACAGGGCCACCAGGGCTTGCACATCGCGCACCAGGATGCCGCGCCGTGCCGCCATGCCAGTGGCGACCATCAGCGTCGCCGGGGTGGCCAGGCCAAGCGCGCAGGGGCAGGCGATCACCAGCACCGAGACGGCGTGGATCCAGGCCAGGGGCCATTCGCCCAGCCGCCAGGCCCAGACCAGCAGGGTCAACAGCGCCAGCAGCACAACCGCCGGGACGAAGATCTCGGCAACGCGGTCGACGGCGCGCTGGATGGCCGGCTTGCCGGCCTGGGCCGACTCGACCAGGGTCACGATCTGCGACAGCAGGCTGGTGTCGGCCAGCGCGGTGACGCGCAGCACCAGCAGGCCCTCGCCGTTGACCGAGCCACCGACCACGGCCTGGCCCGCGCTGCGCGCCACCGGCAGGCTCTCGCCCGTCAGCAGCGATTCGTCGATCTGGCTGGCGCCCTCGACCACCACGCCGTCGGCGGCCAGGCGCTCACCCGGGCGCACCACCACAAGGTCGCCCAGGCGCAGCGCGGCGCTGGGCAGGCGCGACTCGACGCCATCCCGGCGCACGCTGGCGGTGTCTGGCCGCAAGGCCTGCAGCCCGCTCAGCGCCGCCAGGGTGCGCTGCTTGGCCCGCGCCTCCAGCCATTTGCCCAGCCGCACCAGGGTGATGACCACCGCCGCGCTCTCGAAGTACAGCGCTGGCATGGCCGCGCTCTCGGCCGTCGGCGCTGGCATCGCCACCATGGCCGCACTGCGCCACCACAGGACAACGCTCAGCCCATAGGCCGCCGCCGTGCCCAGCGCCACCAGAAGATCCATATTGCCGGCACCGGCCAGCACCGCCCTGGCACCGGCGCGGAAGAAGCGGCTGCCGAACCCCAGCATCACCGCCGTGGCCAGCAGCCACTGCCAGAGGGGCGGCAGCATCGGCAGTGGCAGGCCCAGACTTGCGCCGACCATCGGCACCAGCAGCGGCGCAGACAGCAGCGCCGCCAGTGCCACCTGCCAGCCGGGGTCGGTGTCGGCCGGCACCGCGCGTGGCTGGGCCGGCGTCTGGATCTCGGCGTGGTAGCCGGCCTTGCGCACCGCCTCGGTCAAGGCCTGCGGGTCGGGTTGGCCACCGACACTGGCCTGCGCCGTCGCCAGGTTGACATTGGCCTCGACTACCCCCGGAACCTTGCGCAACACCCGCTCGACCCGGGCCACGCAACTGGCACAGGTCATGCCGTCGATGTTCAGCAGCAGCTTGGGGGTGGATGTCATGGTGGGGGGGATGCGGCCGTCTGGCCGGCAAGTGTGGCTTGGCACGCGATACTTCAAGGCCGATTCAAGCCTGACTTGCCGGAGCGCCATGATGATCGAGTTGACCCTGCCGACGATGACCTGCGGCCACTGTGTGCGAACCGTGACCGAGACCATACAGCGGGTCGACAGTGCGGCCAGGCTGGTGGTGGATCTGCCCCACCAGCGCGTGCAGATCGAGTCGCTGCAACCCGTCCAGGTCTTTGCCCAGGCACTGGCCGACGAGGGCTACGCTGCGGCTTGAGCCCAGCGGCGGGAATTCCCGCAGACCGGTGCAAGCCAGCGCTGCCTAAACTTTGCCGGTCCAAGCCCAACCGGCAACGCCCATGACCGATCTGCTGACCCGCGCGCTGATCCTGCTGGCGGCGCTGTGCCTGGGGCCATCAGCCCTGGCCCAGACCTTGCGCTGGGCCAGCCAGGGCGACCCGCAGACCATGGACCCGCACTCGCAGAACGAGTCCCTGACCAACATGATGAACGGTCAGGTCTACGAGCGCCTGACGATGCGCGACCGCAAGCTCAACATCGTGCCCAGTCTGGCCCTGAGCTGGCAGCAGCTCAGCCCCTTGGTCTGGCGCTACAAGCTGCGCCCAGGTGTCAAGTTCCATGAGGGCCAGCCGTTCACGGCCGACGACGTGGTCTTTTCGATCAAGCGCGGCCAGGAGCCGAACTCGCAGATCAACAATTACGCCCTGGCCGTGGGCGAGCCGGTCAAGATCGACGAGTTGACGGTGGAGTTCAGGCTCAAGGCCGTCAACCCGATCTTTACCGAGCACCTGGACGGCCTGTGGATCATGAGCAAGTCCTGGTCCGAGGAGCACAAGGTCACCAGGCCGCTGGACTTCAAGGCCAAGGAGGAGACCTGGGCGGCAATGCACAGCAACGGCACCGGCCCCTACCTGCTGGCCAGCCGCCAGCCCGGCATCAAGACCAGCTACAAGCGCAACCCCAACTGGTGGGGCAAGTTCGAGGGCAATGTCCAGGACGTTGTCTTCACCCCGATAGGCAACGACGCGACCCGGCTGGCGGCGCTGGTCTCGGGCGAGATCGACTTCGTGCTCGACCCCGCGCCGCGTGACGTGCCGCGGCTGCGCAACACCGCTGGCGTCAAGGTGGTCGACGGGCCGGAGAACCGCATCGTCTTCATCGGCATGGACCAAAGCCGCGACGAACTGCTGTACAGCAGCGTCAAGGGCAAGAACCCGTTCAAGGACATCCGGGTGCGGCGCGCGCTCTACCAGGCGATCGACATAGAGACGCTGAAGACCAAGCTGATGAACGGCCTGTCGGCCCCGACCGGGGCGATGACGCCGTCGCCGCTGGCCTACAACGGCGATCCCGAGTTCGACAAGCGCCTGCCCTACGACGTCGCTGCGGCGCGCAGGCTGATGGCCGAGGCCGGCTATGCCGATGGCTTCGAGGTGACCATCGATTGCCCCAACAACCGCTACATCAACGACGAGGAAATCTGCGTCGCGCTGGCCTCGATGTGGGCCCAGCTCAAGGTCAAGCTCAAGGTCAACGCGATGCCGCGGGTGACCTATTTCCCGCGCCTGGAAAAGCAGGACACCAGCCTGTACATGCTCGGCTGGGGCGGTGCGGTCACCGACGCCGAGACCACGCTGACGCCGGTGATGCGCAACCGCGCCGACAAGGGCGTGGGCTTCTACAACTACGGCGCCAGCCGCAACGACAAGTTCGACGCCCTGGCCGCAGCCAGCAGCAACGAGGCCGACCCGAGGAAGCGCGAGGCGCTGATCAAGGCGGCGCTGCGCGAGTGGCAGGAGCAGGTCCACACCATCCCGCTGCACCGCCAGGTGATTCCCTGGGCGTCGCGGGCCAACGTCAGTGTCGTGCACCGTGCGGACAACTGGTTGGAAGTGGCCTGGGTGAACGTAGGCCGATAAACGGCTCGAAAAATCGGCCGGATGGGCGCCTTCTCGGCGCCGGCTTGAGGGTCTGGCCGGCGCTGGCTGCGTTTTGCCCCGGATTTGCGTGACCGAGTGCACGGCAGCGGCGGCCCTGGCCGGTTGACAGCTCAAGAAAGAGTTTGCGAATCCCCCCTCAAGTCGCCCGAGAGCGTGGCCGATACCCAACCAACGGACGGTTCCTGAGCCCCCGTGGTCCGGTTAGCCGGCCAATGGCACACGGCCAGAGTGATGGCCTTGAGCAGCATGGGCGACTGGTGCGGACGTGTCCAGTCTGGTGTTGAGCCAGGCTGGACGAGCGAGGGAAGTTGGTCGGGCGCAAGCCTGATCGGCGACCCGAACGACGTCGGCGCTTTCTGCCGGGATTTTTTCAACCCAAGGAGTTCATCGTGCCTCTGACCATCAACACCAACCTCTCCTCGCTGAATGCGCAGCACAACTTGACCATGTCGCAATCGGCCTTGTCAACCTCGATGCAGCGCCTGTCCTCAGGCCTGCGCGTCAACTCGGCCAAGGACGACGCCGCTGGCCTGGCCATCGCCTCCCGCATGGACGCCCAGGTCCGTGGCATGACGGTGGCGGTGCGCAATGCCAACGACGGCATCTCGCTGTCGCAGACCGCTGAAGGCGCGCTGGGCAAGATCAGCGACTCGCTGCAGCGCATGCGTGAATTGGCCGTGCAGTCGGCCAACGCCACCAACAGCAGCAGCGACAAGGATTCGCTGGACAAGGAGTTCGGTGAACTGGCCAAGGAAATCCAGCGTGTCGCCGGCGGCACCACCTTCAACGGTCTGCACATCCTGGGCAGCAACGCCGGTGCGCAATCGTTCCAGGTTGGGGCCGGAACCACCAGCAACGACAACGTCGACATCACCACCACCGACATGACCACCGACAGCACCATCACGGCCGTGGCCGGTACCGACAACACCGGGGCCGGCCGGGCGCTGATCGACAACACCGCCACCGCAGCGGCGATCCACACCGTGATCGACAACCTCGACACGTCGATCAACACGGTCAACACCCAGCGTTCGGCAATGGGTGCCTCGCAGTCGCGCTTTGACTCGGTGATCGGCAACCTGAACACCTCGGTCCAGAACCAGACCGCCGCGCGCAGCCGCATCATGGACGCCGACTTCGCGGCCGAGACCGCCAACCTCAGCCGCGCCAACATCCTGCAGCAGGCCGGAAACGCGATGATTGCCCAAGCCAACCAGTTGCCGCAGCAAGTGCTGCAGTTGCTTCGATGACCATGCGCTCGCCGCGCTAGCGGGTGGCTCGGCCGAAGCCGGCGGACCCAGCGCGCGCGGCCCGCCGGCGGAATCTGCCATTGCCCGCTAAAAACGCCCTCGATCTTCCGGATCGAGGGCGTTTTCGCGTGCGCGACGGGTCTGAACGGGCGCACTCCTGGGGCCCAACATCGCCGCAATCAGCACTGCAAACGGTGTGCATTTCGGTGCTTCGGGTCGAAGCGGATTGCTCAGAATCGCTTTCATGCCGGCCCCTTTGCAGGGTTGGCGTGGACCGGAACCACTGCCGCCAGGTTTGGCCAGGCAAGTACGCCGGGAGTCTTCGATTCTTGAGGGGTGCTCTCCATGCCGCAGACGATCAATACCAACCTGGCTTCGCTGAACGCACAGCGAAACCTCAGCATGTCGCAGTCATCGCTGTCGACAGCGATGCAACGCCTTTCCTCGGGCCTGCGGGTCAATTCGGCCAAGGACGACGCCGCCGGCCTGGCCATCGCCGAGCGCATGAATGCCCAGGTTCGCGGCATGAATGTGGCGGTGCGCAATGCCAACGACGGCATCTCGCTGGCGCAGACCGCAGAAGGCGGCCTGGGCAAGGTCACCGACGCGCTGCAGCGCATGCGAGAGCTGGCGGTGCAGTCGGCCAACGCCACCAACAGCAACAGCGACAAGGATTCGCTGGACAAGGAGTTCGGCGAACTGGCCAAGGAGGTGCAGCGGGTGCTGGGCGGCACGACCTTCAACGGCAAGGCCATCCTCGGCACCAACGCCGGGGTGCAGACCTTCCAGATCGGCGCCAACACCACGACCAACGACACCATCGACGTGACCACGGTCGATCTGACCGTCGACGCCACCGTCACCGCCGTGGCCGGCACCGACAACACCGGCGCAGGCCGGGCAGTGATCGACAACACCGCCACGGTGGCCGCGATCCACACCGTGATCGACAACATCGATGCGGCCCTGAACACCGCCAACGCCCAGCGCGCGACCATGGGTGCGTCGCAATCGCGCTTCGACGCGGTGATCACGAACCTGCATACCTCGGTCGAAAACCAGACCGCCGCACGCAGCCGGATCATGGACGCCGACTTCGCCGCCGAGACCGCCAACTTGAGCCGCGCCAACATCCTGCAGCAGGCTGGCAACGCGATGGTGGCGCAGGCCAACCAATTGCCGCAACAGGTGCTGCGATTGCTGCAGAACTGACGCGCCGCAGCCGGCGCGCCCGACGCCAGCCCCCAGGCCGCGACCGCCCGATCGGGTGGCGCGGCCTTGGTTTTTGCCGGCGCCGGCATGGTGCGGCAGATCGGCGGTACTCAAGCCAACGCCACTGGCCGCCGATATAGCCGACAACCCGGAGTCACCCGCCCATGGCCACCAGTTCCATCTCCAACGTCGGCAGCATCAGCTCGGCAGGCCTGGGCAGCGGCCTGGACGTCAATTCCATCGTCAGCCAGTTGATGGCGGTGGAGAGCCGGCCGCTGACCCTGCTGCAGACCCAGGCCGGCTCGCTGCAGTCCAAGTTGTCCACCTTCGGCAGTCTGCAAAGCCAGTTCGCGACCCTGCGCGACAAGTCCAACGCGCTGCTTGCACCCAGCCTGTGGAGCGCGACCACCGCCACCTCGGACGACGCCTCGGCGGTCAAGGTGGCGACCGCCAGCAATGCCCAGGTCGGGGCCTACACCATCAGCGTCGCTGCCCTGGCCAGCACCCAGACCTTGACTTCGTCGGCACTGGGTGGATCGTCGGCCACGCTCAATCCGGGCAGCCTGACGATAGCGCTGGGCAGTTGGAGCGCCGGCCCGCCGCCGGGTTTCACCGCCAAGAGCGGTGCCAGTGCGGTGACGGTGGACATCGCCAGTGGCGCGACCAGCCTGGCCAGCATCCGCGACAAGATCAACGCGGCCGGCGCGGGCGTCACCGCCACCATCATCAGCGACGCCAGCGGGGCGCGGCTGTCACTGCGCTCGCAGGCCAGCGGTGCGGAGAACGGCTTTCGCGTCAGCGTCAGCGAGACCAGCGACGACGGCGTCGCCGGCAGCGGCCTGTCGATGCTGGCCTACGACCCGTCCAACCCTGTGGCTGGCAGCTCCAACCTGGCCTTGAGCCAGGCTGCGGGCAACGCCAGCGCAACCATCAACGGCATCCCGGTCAGCTCGGCCAGCAACACCCTGAGCAACGTCGTCGACGGCCTGACCCTGAGCCTGCTCAAGACCACCGCCAGCGCGGTCAACCTCACGGTCGCGACCGACAACGCGGCGATCCAGAAGTCGATCACTGACTTTGTCGTCGCGTTCAACAGTCTGGCCGGCTACATCCACACCCAGACCGCCTACGACGCCGGCAGCAAGACCGGCGGCCTGCTGCAGGGCGACCAGTCGACGATCGCGCTGCAAAACCGGCTGCGCGGCGTCATCAACCAGTCCAGCAGCGCCAGTTCGAGCTGGTCCACCCTGTCGGGCATCGGCATCACGATGCAGGCCGATGGCAGCCTGGTCACGGACAGCACCAAGCTCGGCAATGCCGTGGGCCAGCTTGACGAGCTCAAGAAGCTGCTCTTCACCAACGGTGCGGACAGCGCCAGCTCGGGCTTCGTGCGGCGCTTTCAGCAACTCGCCGACACCGCCCTGTCGTCCGGCGGCGTGTTCGACAGCCGGACCGCCGGCCTGCATGCCAGCCTGCTGCTCAACAGCAAGTCGCAGGACGCGATGCAGAACCGGCTGGATGCGACACAGGCCCGTCTGCGCGCGCAGTACAGCGCGCTGGACACAAAGATGAGCCAGCTCAACGGCCTGAGCGCCTACATCACCCAGCAATTGGCGGTCAACAACAGGACCGCCTGATCCGGGCTGCGCCGCCCGGCGCGGCAGCGCTGCTGGGCGGGCGGACCAGCGCACGCGCGCTGCATTTCGGCTGGCGTCGTGGCAACCATGACCCGCTGTTGCGGCAGGCTTTCGCGACGCACAGCCGGCAAATTCATGCCACGCCTGCGCCGCAGTTGCAGTTCCGCCCTCCGGGGCTTTGGGCAGGCTCAAGTGCCCAGGTCGTTGACCGATATCCCAAACACACCCGCCGCAGCCCGCTGGCCCGACGTCAGGCCAAGGCGCTGTCAGCCCCAGCCACCCGCGAGATACCCACCCGCCACGCCCGAACATGTTCAATGCGCCCTACGCTCCCTCTGCCACGCGCAGTCAGCAGTTTGCCGGGTCCTATCACCAGTTCGGCAACCTCGGCAAGGTCGCGCAGGCATCGCCGCATGGGCTGGTGGCGCTGTTGTTCGAGGGCTACTTCGCGGCCTTGAATCGGGCTCGCGGGGCGATGCGTGCCGGCGAGATCGGCGCCAAGGGCTCGGCCATCGGCCACGCCGTGCGGATCGTCGACGAGGGTCTGCGTGCGGCCTTGAACCTCAGCCAGGGCGGCAACCTGGCGGCCGATCTGGACGATCTCTACGCCTACGTCTGCCTGCGCATGACACAGGCCAACCTGCAGAACGACGAGGCCGCGCTGGACGAGTGCATGCGCCTGATGACGCCGCTGCGCGAGGCCTGGGCGGGCATCGCGGGCAGTGCCGACCATGCCGGCCGGCGCAACTGATCCCCCTTCGTGCGAAAGCCATGACATGAACGCATGGACCGGTCTCACAACGCACACCGTGGCCCTGGGCGCAGAGGTTGATCGATGAGCAAACTGCTGAACTATTACGAAGCCATCGAGAAGGCCAGCGCCGACATGCTCTGCGCCGCCCGCGACGGCAACTGGGACCATGTGATCAAGCTCGAAGGCGCTTGCGTGCTGCTGATCAGCCAGCTCAAGAATGCCGCCCGCAACACCGCCCTGAGCAGCGAGGAGAGCCAGCTCAAGTCGCGCATCATGCGCCGCGTGCTGGTCAACGACGCCGAGATCCGCCACCTGGCCGAACCCTGGCTGGAGGACCTCGACGAGATGATCCACCAGTCCCAGCGCAAGACGCTGCACTGAGCCCGCCGTGGTCGACCCCCAGCCAACAGACGCGGCGCCGGCAGACGCGGGCCGCAACGACGCTGCCGAGGCATCGCTGGCGCCCTACGCCATCGAGCAGCCGGCCGAACTGCTGGGCTGCCTGCGCCGGCTGCTGGCGGCCAACGCCGTGCTCAGCCTGACTGCGCCCGGCGGCACGGCGTTGTCCACCCAACTCTGTTCGGTCGACGAAGTGCATGGCCGGATCGGCTTCGACGCGGCGGGTCTGGGTGCGGTGCTGCCCGAGCTGGCCGAGCGCAACGAGGTCACGGTGGTGGCTTACCTGGACGAGGTCAGGCTGCAGTTCGAACTGCACGATCTGTTGATCGTCCACGGCGCGCGTACTTCGGCCCTGCAGGCCGGCCTGCCGCAGCGCATTTACCGCTTCCAGCGCCGCAATGCTTTTCGGGTGCGGGCGCAGGGCCGGATCGCACCGATGGCCGAGTTTCGCCACCCCGCCATGCCCGAGATGCGGATCGCGCTGCGGGTGCTGGACATCAGCATTGGCGGCTGTGCCCTGCTGCTGCCGGCCGACGTGCCCGCCCTGGCGCCCGGTGTGGCGATCGCCGGTGCGCGGCTGCGCCTGGACGCCGAGACCCGGCTGGACGTGACGCTGCAGGTGCACCACGTCACCTCGATCCAGCCCGGGCCGCCGGGCACCCGGCTGGGTTGTTCGCTGGTCGGGCTGGCCCCGTCAGCCAGCCGCACCTTGCAGTGCCACATCGACCAGATCCAGAGGCGCCAGCGCCTGGTGGTCTCGGCCGCGCGAACCGAAGGCGCGGCGTGAACGCAAACCGCCCGGCGCCGAGCTTGGCCTGTGGCGTGGCCGGTCTTGGCCTGGTCGAATTGACGGTGGTGCTGGCGCTGCTGGCGATCCTGGTCGCAGCGGCCTTGCCGAGCTGGCAGTCGCAGTTGCAGCGCAACCGCAGGCTGGACGCCACCGGCGCCTTGCTGCGGGTGCAGCGGGCACAGGCCGGCTACCACCAGCGTTTTGGCCGCTATGCCAGCGCGCTGGGCCAGTTGCGCGACAACTTTGGCGCGATCGGCGACACCAGCCGCGCCGGCCACTACCGCCTGAGCCTGCAGGTCGACGGCGGGCAGAACTACTTGGCGGTGGCCCAGGCGCAGGCCGGCCAGGCGGGCGACCGCGACTGCGCCCAGATCGTGCTGAGCGTTCGCGGCATGGTCAGCGAGCAGCAACCCAGTGCCCGCTGCTGGTTGCCATGACCGCTGCCTTGACCGCGCCATTGCCGAGGCCACGCAGGTCTGGATTGACGCTGCTGGAGGTGATGATCGGCCTGGCGATCCTGGTGATCCTGGGCAGCATGGCCGTGCCGTCGTTCAGCGCCATGGTCCAACACCGCCGCCTGGTGGCGGTGGCGCGGCACCTCGCCGCCGATCTGCGCGAGACCCGCGAGGAGGCCATCCGCCTCGGTCAGACCGTGCAACTGGTGTTCGGTGCCGAGACCGCCGCCGAGCGTTGGTGCTACGCCGTGGTGGCCGGCGCGGAGGATCTCGCGCCCGGCTTCTGCGCCGCTTCCGTTTCCTACTCCGCTTCCGCGCCGCGCCCAGCGCGTCTGCTCAAGCGCGTCTCTGGCGTCGACCATCCCGGCGTGTCGGTGCTCAAGTCGCAGAACATTGCGGTCGCCGCCGATGGCGTGTATGCCGGACGGCAGGCGCCCTCGGTGGCGTTTGCCAACCTTGCGGGCGAACAATTGCAGGTGCGCCTGAACCGCATGGGCAGGGCCACGGTCTGCGTCGCCTCTGGAGTGGCAGATGAGCTTGCGCGCTGCCAATAGCCCCACTAGGCCCAATAGGCCGGCCGTCGCCGGCCCGCCGTCGCGAACCGCGCCGGCACCGGACTCGGCGCCGGACTCGACCTTGCTGGTGCCGCTGGACATGGCGCACCCGAGCAAGCCGCTGCCAGCCGCCGTGGTGGCGGCCCAGGCCAACCCTGTCGCTGCGCCACCGCCCGTTGTGCCTGGCGACGAAGCGGCCCCAGCCTTGCAGCGGCCAGCGGACGGCATGCCCGAGCGCACAGCACGCACAGCACGCCCGGCACGCCCCGCACCGCCTGCACCACCGAAAGGGCGCCTGGATTGGCGCTACCTGGTCGACTGTTTGCACAGCGACGGCCTGGTCGACGATGCCGCTGCCGCCGTCCTGCTCAAGCGCCTGGGCGCGGGTGCATCCAGCCTGCACGCGCTGGTGCGCCTGGGCGGCGCGGGGCTGAGCCACGCCGGACGCGCGCTGAACACCGAGGCGCTGACCGAATGGCTGGCGCGGCACCTGGGCATGCCCTACCTGCGGATCGATCCGCTCAAGGTCGAGGTCGGTCGGATTGCCGAAGTCATGGGCCACCAGTACGCCCAGACCCGCGGCCTGCTGCCGGTGGCCCTGGGTTCGACCGAGGTCACCGTGGCCACGGCCGAGCCCCTTGACACCGCCTGGGTGGCCGAGATCGAGTCGCACAGCCGCCGCCGGGTGCGGCTGGTGCTGGCCAACCCGGACGACATCGCCCGTTACACGACCGAGTTCTACAGCCTGGCGCGCTCGGTGCGTGCGGCCCACAAGGTCGGCGAGGTCGCGGCCGGCGCAAGCTTCGAGCAATTGGTCGAGCTCGGTCAGGCCAGCAAGCAACTCGACGCCAATGACCAGGGCGTGGTCCAGGTGGTCGATTGGTTGTGGCAGTACGCCTTCGACCAGCGCGCCAGCGACATCCATCTGGAGCCGCGGCGCGAGATCGGCGCGATCCGCTTTCGCATCGACGGCGTGCTGCACACCGTCTACCAGGTGCCGTTGACGGTAATGAACGCGATGACCGCGCGGATCAAGCTGCTCGGGCGGATGGACGTGGTCGAGCGCCGCCGGCCGCAGGATGGGCGGATCAAGACCCGCAGACCGGACACCCTGGAGTTGCCCGGGGCCGAGGTCGAGATGCGCCTGTCGACGCTGCCTACGGCCTTTGGCGAGAAGCTGGTGATGCGGGTGTTCGACCCCGAGACCGGCAAGAAATCGGTCGAGGGTCTGGGCTTCTCGCCGCACGATGCCCAGCGCTGGCAGGAACTGATCGGCCAGCCGCACGGCATCATCTTGGTGACCGGCCCGACCGGCAGCGGCAAGACCTCGACGCTCTACGCCACCTTGCGCCAACTGGCCACCGACGAGGTCAACATCTGCACCGTCGAAGACCCGATCGAGATGATCGAGCCGGCCTTCAACCAGACCCAGGTTCAGGCGGCGCTCGAGATGGGCTTTGCCGAGGGCCTGCGGGCGCTGATGCGGCAGGACCCGGACATCATCATGGTCGGCGAGATCCGCGATCTGGCCACGGCCGAGATGGCGATCCAGGCCGCGCTGACCGGGCACCTGGTGTTCAGCACCTTGCACACCAACGATGCGGCCAGCGCGATCACCCGGCTGGCCGACCTGGGGGTGCCGGGCTACCTGATCTCGGCGACCGTGATCGGGGTGCTGGCGCAGCGCCTGGCGCGCACCCTGTGCAGCGAATGCAAGGTGCGCGACGACAGCGTGCACCGACAGAACCTGGACGAATTGGCCGCGCCCTGGCGGATGTCGGGCGGGGTCAGGCCGTACAAGCCGGTCGGCTGCCCTGCCTGCCGCCAGACCGGCTTTCGCGGCCGTACCGGCCTGTACGAGTTGATGGTGATGAGCGACGCCGCGCGCCGCGCCGTCCACCCGGTGCTGGACATGACCGCGCTGCGCCGCAACGCCGTCACCCAGGGCATGCAGCCGCTGCGCCTGGCCGGCACAATGAAGGTGGCCGAGGGCCTGACCACGGTCGACGAGGTGCTGCGCGGCACACCGGCCTGGTCCGAGCATTGAGGGGCACGGGCACCGTACGTGTAAACCCATGGCCGGGGCCAGCCAGCCGCTTCCTAGAATCCTTGCGAGATCGGGCCAACATCGGCCGCAGGGGTTCGAGGAGTTAAGCGCGTGAAGGTCAAAAGCCAGAAAGATTTTTGGTCCGGGGTGATGTTTGTCGTCATGGGCGTGGCATTCGCCTGGGGCGCGACGCACTACAACTTCGGCTCGTCGGCCCGCCCCGGTCCCGGCTACTTCCCGTTCGGCCTGGGCGTCCTGCAGGCCCTGCTCGGCGCGTTCATCCTGTTCGAATCGCTGGTGGTCGAGACCGAAGACGGCGAGCCAATTGGCAAGTGGGCCTGGAAGCCGCTGCTGACGATCTCGGGCTCTGTCGCGGTCTTTGCCTGGGCCCTGCCGCTGCTGGGCATGGCGGTGGCCCTGCCGCTGCTGATCACCATCTCCAGCCTGGCCGGTGACGAGTTCCACTGGAAGGATGTGCTGCTGAACTGCGTGGTGCTGACGGTAGGCTCCTGGGCGGTGTTCATCCTCGGCCTGAAGCTGGTGATCCCGCTCTGGCCCAGCTTCATCACCGGTTGAGGAGGACACAGAGCCATGGAACTGCTTTCCAACCTGGCGCTGGGCTTCGGCGTTGCGTTCACGCTTCAAAACGTCCTGTATGCGCTGTTCGGCGCGATCCTGGGCACGCTGATCGGCGTGCTGCCGGGCATCGGCCCGGTGGCCACAATCGCCATGTTGCTGCCCAGCATCTACGCGTTGGACGCCACCCCGGCACTGATCATGCTGGCCGGCATCTACTACGGTGCCCAGTACGGCGGCTCGACCACCGCGATCCTGATCAACGTCCCCGGCGAGTCCAGCTCGGTCGTGACCTGCATCGACGGCTACCAGATGGCCCGTCAGGGCCGCGCCGGCCCGGCATTGGCTGCGGCCGGCCTGGGCTCGTTCTTCGCCGGCTGTGTCGGCACGGTCATCATCGCGGCGTTTGCCCCGCCGCTGACCGAGCTGGCCTTCAAGTTTGGTCCGGCCGAGTACTTCAGCCTGATGGTGCTGGGCCTGATCGGCGCGGTGGTGCTGGCCTCGGGTTCGCTGATCAAGGCGATCTCGATGGTGATCCTGGGTCTGCTGCTGGGCCAGGTCAATACCGACGTGATCTCGGGCGTGCCACGCTACAGCTTCGACATCCCCGAGTTGACCGACGGGATCGGCTTCGTCGTGATCGCGATGGGCGTGTTCGGCTTCGGCGAGATCATCGTCAACCTGGGTCAGCCGGCCGAGCACCGCGAGGTCTTCACCCGCGATGTCAAGGGGCTGTGGCCGACCAAGCAAGACTTCATCGATGCCTGGCCGGCTGTGGTGCGTGGCACGGCGCTGGGCTCGATCCTGGGCGTGCTGCCGGGCGGGGGCGCGCTGCTGGCCTCATTCGCCTCGTACACGATGGAAAAGAAGTACCCGAGGAAGCCGCACGAGCTGGAGTTCGGCAAGGGCAACATCCGCGGTGTGGCCGGGCCCGAGTCGGCCAACAACGCCGGTGCGCAGACCAGCTTCATTCCGATGCTCACGCTGGGCATTCCGCCCAACGCGGTGATGGCGCTGATGGTCGGGGCGATGACGATCAAGGGCATACAGCCCGGCCCGCAGGTGATGAGCAGCAACCCGCAGTTGTTCTGGGGCCTGATCGCCTCGATGTGGGTCGGCAACCTGATGCTGATCATCCTGAACCTGCCGATGATCGGCATCTGGATCAAGCTGCTGACGGTGCCCTACCGCTTTCTCTTTCCGGCCATCGTGGTTTTCTGTGGCATCGGCTGCTACACGCTCAACAACAGCTCGTTCGACGTGTTCATGACGGCCGGCTTCTGCCTCGTCGGCTACACCTTCTACAAGCTCGGCTGCGAGCCTGCGCCGCTGCTGCTGGGCTTCATCCTCGGGCCGATGATGGAAGAGAACCTGCGCCGCGCCTTGTTGCTGTCGCGCGGCGACTGGACGACGTTCGCCACCCGGCCGCTGTCGGCTGGCCTGCTGCTGGCCGCGCTGCTGATGGTGGTGGTGGTGATGCTGCCGTCGATCAAGAGCAAGCGCGAGGTAGCGTTCCAGGAAGACTGAGGCCGGCGCCGGGATTGCCCGGCCAAGCCCGGCAGAAGGCCCCGCATGCGGGGCCTTCGTGTTTCTGCACCCCGGCGTGGCACCATCCCCGCAATGCCTGACCAAGCCCCGACACCCGCCGCCGTCGACCAGGACAGCGGTGCGCTCGCACCGCTGCGCGGGCCGGTGTTCCGCATGCTCTGGTTGACCTGGTTGACGGCCAACCTGACGATGTGGATGAACGACGTCGCCGCCGCCTGGCTGATGACGACCTTGACCGACAGCCCGGGCATGGTCGCACTGGTCGCCACCGCGTCGACCTTGCCGGTGTTCGTGCTCGGCCTGGGCAGTGGTGCCCTGGCCGACATCCTCGACCGGCGGCTGTACTTCGCCAGTACCCAGATCTGGGTCTCGGTCAACGCCATGGTGTTGGCCGCTGCCTCCTTGGCCGGTGTGCTCAACGCGCCGCTGCTGCTGGCGCTGACCTTTTCCAATGGCATCGGTCTGGCGATGCGCTGGCCGGTGTTCGCGGCGATCGTGCCCGAGGTCGTCAGCAAGCCGCATCTGCACGCGGCATTGGCCTTGAACGGGGTGGCGATGAACCTGTCGCGGGTGGTCGGACCGATGCTGGCCGGGGCGCTCTTGGCCAGCCTGGGCAGCGCGGCGGTGTTCGTGCTGAACGCCTTGCTGGCGGCCGGCGCGTCGGTCGCGATCCTGCGCTGGCGGGCGCCGCAGCACCACAGCACCTTGCCGGGTGAGCGTTTCGTCGGCGCGGTGCGGGTGGGGGTGCAGCATGTCTGGCAATCGCCGCGGATGCGGGTCGTGCTGCTGCGCGTGTTCCTCTTTTTCTTGCAGGCCAGCGCTTTGATGGCCCTGATGCCGCTGGTGGCCAAGCACCTGCATGCCGGTGGGCCAGGGCTGTACACCGCCATGCTGGCCAGCGTCGGCTGCGGCGCGATCTATGCGGCGCTGTCGTTCCCGCGCTGGCGGGCACATGTCGGTCGCGATGCCTTCGTACGCTGGGGCACCCTCACCCATGCCGCCGCCTCCTGTGTCGTGGTGCTGGCGACCACGCCCTGGCTGGCGCTGCCTGCGCTGGCGGTGATCGGCATGGCCTGGATCGCGACCGCCAACACCCTGACCGTGTCGGCCCAGATGGCCCTGCCCAACTGGGTCAGGGCGCGCGGCATGTCGATCTACCAGATGGGATTGATGGGTGGCTCGGCCGTCGGCGCGATGCTGTGGGGCCAGGTGGCGGGCGCATTCAGCGTCACGACCGCCGTGGTCGGCGCCGCCGGCATGGGCCTGGTGTTGCTGGTGTTGCTGCGCAACCGGTCGGTCGAAGGTGGCGAGGACGAGGACCACTCGCCGGCACCGGCCGCAGGCACCGAGCCCGGCATCGATTTCGAGCCCGACGCCGGCCCGATCATGGTCACCGTCGAGTACCAGATCGACCCCGCCCGTGCCGCCGAGTTCAGCGAGGTCATGCGCCTGACCCGCCGCGCCCGGCTGCGCCAGGGCGTGTTGTCCTGGGGCCTGTTCCGCGACACCGCCCAGGCCGGCCGCTACCTCGAATATTTCGTCGATGAAAGCTGGACCGAGCACCTGCGCCGGCTCGAACGCTTCACCGCCGCCGACGAGGGCCTGCGCGAGCGCCGGCTGTCATTTCACAGCGGGCCGAACTTGCCCAAGGTGCAGCGACTCCTGGCTGATCGCCTGGGTCGTTGAGGGCCGTTGAGGGCCACTGAGGGCCGCTGCTGGGTTTCCAAAGCGGCCACGCGGCTTCAGCCCTGCAGGCCTTCGTCCACCGCACGCTGCAACTGCATGGCGTCGACGGGTTTGGTCAGGTAGTGCTGCGCGCCCAACTCAAAGCACTCGTCGATGCGCTCGGGGGAGGCGTCGGCGCTGATCATGATGACTGGAACGCCGCGGGTGTGCGAATCGGCCTTGAGCCTGCGCAGCAGTTCGATGCCGGCGCTGTCGGGCTGCTGCAGGTCGACGATCACCAGGTCGGCCTCGGCCACCGCCAGCAGGCCTTCGGCGGCACTGGTGGCACTGCGCAGGTCGACGCCGGGCCGCTGTTGCAGGCAGTCGCGGACGAACTGCAGGTCGGTGGCCTGGTCGGCAATGCAGACGACCCGGCCGATGCTGACCGCCGGGCCAATGCCGCTGGGCACCACAGCCGAGCCCATGGCGCGCTCCGGCGCGACCGAGGTCAGCAGGCTGGATTCGGCGCGCGGCAGGCGGATGGCAAAGGTCGAGCCTTCACCCGGGTGGCTGCGGACCAGCATTTCGCCGCCCATCAGTTCGACCAGATGGCGGCTCAAGGCCAGGCCGATGCCGCCGCCTTGGCGCGCCTGAGGTCCGTCTGCCTGCGCTTCTGGCGCGGTGGCGCGGTGGAATGGCGTGAACAGCTCGCTGAGCTGGACCGCGCTCATGCCGATGCCATCGTCCACCACCTCCAGCAGCAACATGCCCGGGGCGTCGGGGGCCACCCGCAGTTCGACCTGACCACCGCGCCGGTTGAACTTCACGGCGTTGCCGAGCAGGTTGACCAGCACCTGGCGCAGCCGCAGCGGATCGGCCTGCACCGCCAGCCCAGGGTCGTGCAGGCTCAGGCGCAGCCCGACCTGGGCGCGCATCGCGATCGGCTCGATCGACATCAGGGTTTCCTGCAGCAAATCGGCCAGCGGCACGGGCTGTGGCGACAAATGCAACTCGCCGGCTTCGATCCGCGACAGGTCCAGCACGTCGTTGACCATGTCCGAGAGCTGCCAACCGGTCTGGCGGATCTGTGCCAACGCCCGCTGTTGGGCGACCGGGTCGGCGGGACTGCCTTCGGTGCCCGACAGGACCTGGGCAAAGCCGACGATGGCGTCCAGCGGCGCCCGCAATTCATGCGACAGCCGGGCCAGGAAATGGGTCTTGGCGCGGTTGGCGGCGACCGCAACTTCGCGCTCGCGCTCGGCCTGGCGCAAGCGCAGCATGTCGGTCAGGTCCTGCAGGGCGCCGACCGTGGCCACCGCCTGGCCGCTGCTGTCGGTCAGGGTGTGGACGCTGGCGGCAACTTGCAGTACCCGGCCGTCATGGGTCAGGTAGCGCTGGCGGCGGGCCTGGTCGCCGGCCAGGGCGGCGGCGGTGCCGTCGTCCTCGGCCACATCGGGCAGGCGAATTTCGGACAAAGGGCGGTGCAGCAGGTCCTGCTGGGCGTAACCGGTCATCTTGCAGAAGGCCGGGTTGGCCATGGCGATGCGGCCGTCCATGTCGATCAGCGTCAGGCCGATGTTGACGCTGTCGAAGATGGTGCGAAAGCGCGCCTCGCTCTCGCTCTGCGCGTGCTGGGCGTGGCGGCGCCCGTCCATCTCAGCCTGCAAGGCCTGCGTGCGCTCGCGCACCCGCTCCTCGATCCGTCGCAGCTTGCCGCTCAAGGCCAGCAGCAGGGCCGACAGCATCGCAATGCCGATCACCGTCGGCAAGGCCAGCAGCCAGACTGCGCTGATCAGCCGGCTGTCGGCGCCGGCGGCCTGCGTGATCACCAGGTCCAGCCGCTTGTCGCCGAAGCTGATCCGGCTGGGGTGGGCGCGGTCGTTGACCGCCAAGGTGCCACTGTCACAGCCTGCCGGTCCGGCCAGGCGGTGCAACGGGCCCTTGGCCTGGCCATCGGTCAGGCAGGCGCTGACGAATTCGTCGCCCTCGGGCAAGGCTTTGCTGACCAGCATGTCCAGGTCGACCAGCACGTAGACCACCGTCGTCGCGCCCGCGCCGGTGGCGGGCAGGGCCTGGGTCAGCAGCATGCCGACCTGGCCCTGGTCGTCCAGAGCCATCGTGGTCATGGCCACGCCCTGGTTGGCGGCGAACGCCTTTTGCAGGGCCTGGCGCAAGGCCGGCACGGCCATCGCGTTGACGCCAGCGCTGTCAGCCTGACCCAGCGCCATCAAGGCACCCCGCCGCGGACCGAAGCCATGGCGCAGGGCCATCGCTGGCGGCGATTCGGTCGAGGCAAGGCCGGCCGCCTCGCTTGCGCCCTGAGCGCCCAGCCACCGGGCCTCGGGCTGGCGCAGCGTGTCCTTGTGCGCAGGCTCAAACCAGCCCAGGCTGGTGAGGCCGGGGCGCTGGTCGGTCCAGGGCTTGGCCAGGTCGTCGAACAGGCTCGGACTGAGCGCACCACCGCCGGCAGACAGGGCGCCGCGCAAGGCCCGCAAGGCGTCCAAGGGCCCGGCCATCTGCGCCTGTATCCGGACCAGCCTGGCCGCGGCTTCGCGCTCGAAGCGCACCGCCAGCCGCGCCTCGTCGCGGCGCGCAACTTCGGTGAAGCCGATCAGCATCATCGCCGCCAGCGCCACCAGCGGCGGCACCAGCGTGCGCTGGCGGTGGCGCCAGGCCTGCGGCGGCTGCGCCAGCCAGCACAGCAACACCGGCGCGGTGACGACGATGCCGGTCCAGTCGGCGACCAGGCGGGCCGCGCCGCCGATCAGCACCAGGGTCAGCGGGGCGGCGCTGGCCGAGGCCAGGATCGCGGTATGCAGCACCGCCCCGAGTGCGGCAGTCGATGGCGCGACCAGCAGCAGGAAGCGGCGCAAGCGGGGGAAGGTGTCCAGGCTCAGCAACTCCGTGTCGCGGTCGTGGCGCAGCAGCCAGCCGGCCAGCGTCGCCTGGGCGCCGACCACGGCGGTCTCGACCACGATCTGGCGCCACGCGGCACCCATTGCGGCCTCGGCCAGCGCCACCCCCAGCAGCGCTGCGGGCACGGTCCAGCGGCCGCGTGTGGCGGCCGCTGCCACCGCCAGCCCGAGCACGACCGACAGCGGGCCGAGGTTGTCGGCGCCGACCTCGTAGCGCGGCAGCAGCACCTCAAAGACGCCGCACAACAGCGCCACCAAGATCAGCCGCAAGGCAACCCGCCAGGGTCTGGGCGCAGCGGTTGCCGGGGGGGCGGCATCCGGCGGCCACCCCGGGGGCCTCAGGTCGGCGAGGGGCAGAGGCGGCTGCAGATGTTCGTTCATGGCTGGTCGAATGCAGTATCACTCAGCCGGACCTTGGCCTTGGCGCGCAGCGGCTGCGGTGAAGCGGCCTGCCGCCGCCGCAAGCCTGTTCCGACTTTCTACAATCGTTGATGCTCAAAGATGAGGTTGTGGTGGCCCTGCTTGTTGCGCGGCCGACGCCTAGGCCGACCAGCCGCTGGCCGGCGCTGCTGTTGGCCCTGGGCGGCGCGGTGGCGTTCTCGGGCAAGTCCATCATCATCAAGCTGGCCTACCGCCACGGCGTCGACCCGGCCACCCTGATCATGCTGCGGATGGTCTGCGCGCTGCCCTTGTTCGTGCTGATGGCGGCCTGGGCCGGGCGGGGCAAGTCGGCCTTGGCGGCTGCCGACTTGCGGGCCGTCGGCTTGCTGGGATTCTGTGGCTACTACCTGTCGAGCATGCTGGACTTCTTGGGCCTGCAATACGTCAGTGCCGGCCTGGAGCGGCTGATCTTGTACCTCGCACCCAGCCTGGTCATGCTGCTGGGTTGGGCGGTGTTTGGCCGGCGCGCCAGCCGGCGCCAGATCGTCGCTGCGGCGCTGGGCTATGGCGGCTTGGCGATCGTGTTTGGCCGCGAATTGCAGGTCGAAGGCCCGCAGGTGGCGCTGGGCACCGCGCTGGTGATGGCCAGCACGCTGTGCTACGCGGTGTACCTGCTGTACAGCGGCGAGGTGGTGCGGCGGATCGGTGCCCTGCGTCTGGCGGGCTGGGCCAGCATCGTCGCAAGTGGGCTGTGCATCGTCCAGTTCGCGCTGCTGCGACCGCTGGCCAGCGCCCTGGCCCAGGACGCCACGGTCTGGTGGCTGTCGCTGCTCAACGGCCTGGTCTGCACCGCCGCGCCAATCTTGATG
Organism: Burkholderiales bacterium; assembly: GCA_025350145.1. GTDB lineage: Bacteria > Pseudomonadota > Gammaproteobacteria > Burkholderiales > Burkholderiaceae_C > Pseudaquabacterium. The sequence goes on from JANXYH010000070.1 coordinate 25,419, forward strand.
GTGATGATGGCCATCGAGCGCATCGGCCCGGCGTTGACGGCGCAGCTTGGCATGATCGGCCCTGTCAGTACCATCGCGCTCGGTGTGCTGCTGCTGGGTGAGCCGTTCACCGCCTGGGTCGCCGCCGGATCGGTCTGCGTGCTTGGCGCGGTCTGGCTGCTGACCTGGCAGGGCCCGGCGTCGCGGCCTGCCAAGGCCGCTTGAGGCCAACCGGCCGGCCACGCATTCCACCTCCAACCCAACAAACAGGACTCGAACATGGACATGGGCATCGCAGGCAAATGGGCGCTGGTGTGCGCCGCCAGCAAAGGGCTGGGCAAGGGCTGCGCGCAGGCGCTGGGACGCGAAGGGGTGAACCTGGTCATCACCGCCCGTGGCGAGGCCGCGCTGCTGGCCACGGCCGAGGCCTTGCGCGCGGCCAACCCGTCGATCAGCGTGCGCAGCGTGGTCGGGGACATCACCACGGCGCAAGGTCGGCTCGACGCCTTGGCCGCGTGCCCGCAGGTCGACATCCTCGTGACCAATGCCGGCGGCCCGCCGCCAGGCGACTTCCGCACTTGGGAGCGTGAGGCCTGGATCAAGGCCATAGACGCCAACATGCTGACGCCGATCGAGCTGATCCGGGCGACGGTGGACGGCATGGCCGGGCGTGACTTTGGCCGCATCGTCAACATCACCTCCAGCGCGGTCAAGGCGCCGCTGGACATCCTAGGCCTGTCCAACGGCGCGCGCAGTGGCCTGACCGGCTTTGTCGCCGGCCTGGCCCGCCAGCACAAGCTGGCCGGGCGCAATGTGACGATCAACAACATCCTGCCCGGCGCCTTTGACACCGACCGCCTGAAGCTGACGATGAAGACGGTGGGTGCCAACACTGGCATCAGCGCCGAGGCCGCAGCCGATGTCCGCCGGGTCCAGATCCCGGCCCAGCGCTTTGGCCAGCCCGAGGAATTTGGTGCGCTCTGCGCCTTTGTCTGCAGCGTCTATGGTGGCTACATCACCGGCCAGAACCTGCTGGTCGATGGCGGCGCGTACCCGGGAACCTATTGATCCCGAGCGAGCGCTGGGCCGACAACTTCGGACCGGGCCTGCACCGGCACGGGGGATAAAAGCATCGGGGCCCCTGCGGGCCCCGGTGCGAGCATGCTTCGGCGCTGCCGATCAACCGATGCGCAGTGGCACGTGTTTGTCGTCCAGCACCGGCAATTGGTCGTCGACCGATTCGCGCAGCGCCTTGCCCGGCTTGAAATGTGGCACCAGCTTTTCCGGGATCACCACCTTCTCGCCGCTGCGCGGATTGCGTCCCTGCCGCGGTGGTCGGCGGTTGAGCGAGAAGCTGCCGAAGCCGCGAATCTCGATCCTGTGGCCGCGCGCCAGGGCGTCGCTCATCGCATCAAGAATCGTCTTGACCGCGAACTCGGTGTCGCGCTGGGTCAACTGGCCGAACCGATCTGCCAGTCGGGTGACAAGGTCACTGCGGGTCATGGTGTGAAGTCAACGGTGGGCGAATCGGTGGCCGGCATTCTTCCCTGAAGCGACCAGGGCAGCGGCGTGGCCCAGACGACGGCCCGAGGCGATCCAGGATCTCGGGTCGCGTCGGGCCGGCCCACACTCACTCGCGGTTGTCGAGCTTGGCGCGCAGCAAGGCGCCCAGGCTGGTCGTGCCGGCGTTCTCACGTTCGCTGGTCTGCGACAGACGCTGCATGGCCTCTTGCTGGTCGGCGCTGTCCTTGGCCTTGACCGACAACTGGATCGAGCGCGCCTTGCGGTCGACGTTGATGATCATGGCGTTGACTTCGTCACCTTCCTTGAGCACGTTGCGCGCGTCCTCGACCCGGTCGCGGCCAATCTCGCTGGCGCGCAGGTAGCCGGTCACGTCGTCGGTGAGCTGGATTTCAGCGCCGCGCGCGTCAACCGTCTTGACTTTGCCGGTGACCATCGCACCACGGTCGTTGATGGTGGTGTAGGTGGCAAACGGGTCGCCGTCCAACTGCTTGATGCCCAGGCTGATGCGCTCACGCTCGACATCGATCGCCAGCACGATGGCCTCGACCTCCTGGCCCTTCTTGAAGTTGCGCACCGCCACTTCGCCGGTCTCGTGCCAGGACAGGTCGGACAAATGCACCAGACCGTCGATGCCCGAGGCCAGGCCAACGAACACGCCGAAGTCGGTGATCGACTTGATCGGGCCCTTGACGCGGTCGCCACGGTGGACCGTGCCGCTGAACTCTTCCCAGGGGTTGGCCTTGCACTGCTTCATGCCCAGGCTGATGCGGCGCTTGCCTTCGTCAATCTCGAGCACCATGACCTCGACTTCGTCGCCGAGCGCGACGATCTTGGCCGGGGCGACGTTCTTGTTGGTCCAGTCCATCTCGGAGACGTGAACCAGGCCTTCGATGCCGGGCTCGATCTCGACGAACGCGCCGTAGTCGGCGATGTTGGTGACCTTGCCGAACAGTCGGGTGCCGCTGGGGTAGCGGCGTGACACGCCGTGCCAGGGGTCGTCGCCGAGTTGCTTGATGCCCAGCGATACGCGGTTCTTTTCGGCGTCGAACTTCAACACCTTGGCCGACAGCTCCTGGCCGACGGTGACCACCTCGCTGGGGTGGCGCACGCGGCGCCAGGCCATGTCGGTGATGTGCAGCAAGCCGTCGATACCGCCCAGGTCGACGAAGGCGCCGTACTCGGTGATGTTCTTGACCACGCCGTGGACGATCGCGCCCTCGGTCAGGGTCTGCAGCAGCTTGGCGCGCTCTTCGCCCATCGAGGCTTCGACCACCGCGCGGCGCGACAGCACCACGTTGTTGCGCTTGCGGTCGAGCTTGATGACCTTGAACTCCATGGTCTTGCCCTCGTACGGGGACAAGTCCTTGACCGGACGGGTGTCGATCAGCGAGCCCGGCAGGAAGGCGCGGATGCCATTGGCCAGCACGGTCAGGCCGCCCTTGACCTTGCCCGAGACCGTGCCGGTGACGAAGTCGCCCGACTCCAGCGCGTTCTCCAGCGACATCCAGGACGCCAGGCGCTTGGCCTTGTCGCGCGACAGGATGGTGTCGCCGTAGCCGTTTTCGATCGCGTCGATGGCCACCGAGACGAAGTCGCCGACCTGGACTTCGATCTCGCCCTGGTCGTTCTTGAACTCGGCAATCGGGACGTAGGCCTCGCTCTTCAGGCCGGCGTTGACGACAACATGGTTGAAGTCGATGCGCACCACCTCGGCGGAGATGACTTCGCCGGCACGCAGGTCGCTGCGTTGCAGGCTTTCTTCGAACATGGCGGCAAAAGATTCGCCACCGCCGGTGGAGGACGCGGTTTGGGTATCAAGCATGGGGGATGGTTTCCTTGGTGCCGGCGGATGCCAAGGGGTCAATGCCGGCTGGGGTTGCGGTTGGGTGGATGAAAACACCTGTTGGCGGCGGTGTCTGGCGACACTGCAACCGCCAAAGGTGCGGCGAAAAAAAATCTCAGAGGTCCGGCGAGCCGGTCAACGGTCCCTGCTGTGGCCCCCGCTGTTGCCCCCGCTGTTGCCCAAATTGCGGCCCCAGCTTCGCCCACCAAGCCAGAACCTGTTCCACCGATTGCTCGATGCTCAGGCCCGAGTTGTCGAGCAGCAGCGCGTCTTCAGCGGCTTTCAAGGGTGCGACCGGGCGGCTTTTGTCACGCCGGTCACGCGCCTCTAGGTCGGCGAAAAGGTCTGCGATGCTAGCTGAAATCCCCTTCTGAATCAACTGCTTATGGCGCCTCTGGGCACGCATTGCGGCGCTCGCGGTGAGGAATACCTTGAGCCCGGCGGCAGGGAACAGCACCGTGCCCATGTCGCGGCCGTCGGCCACCAGCCCCGGCGCCTGGGCGAATGACAACTGCAGTGCGTGCAAGGCGCTGCGCACCTGGGCCAGCGCCGCGATGCGCGAGGCCATCTGGCCGACCGCCTCGTCTCGCAGCGCCTGCGCCACATCTTCGCCGTCCAGCAGCACCTGCTCGCCGGCAAAGCGCAGCCTCAGCCCGGCGGCCAGCCCAGCCAGCGCCTGCTCGTCGTCGGCCGCCACGCCCTGGCGGATGGCCTGCAGGGCGGTGGCGCGGTAGAGCAGCCCAGAGTCGAGTTGGTGCCAGCCCAGGCGGGCCGCCACATGTGCTGCCAGCGTGCCCTTGCCCGAGGCGGTCGGGCCGTCGATGGTGATCACGGGCACGGCGCCTGGCTCGGTCTGGGTCACGCTGAACAGCGCCTCGAAGTAGTCGGGAAAGGTCTTGCCGACACAGCGCGGATCGAGGATGCGCAGCGGCAGCCTGGCCGGGTTGAATGCCGCCAGCGACAGGCACATCGCGATCCGGTGGTCGTCGTAGGTGTGGATCGCGGCGGCCTGCCAACGCTGTGGCGGCGTGATGCGGATCCAGTCGCTGCCTTCCCGCACCTCTGCGCCGAGTTTGCGCAATTCAGCAGCCATCGCGGCGATGCGGTCGGTCTCCTTGACCCGCCAACTGCCAATGTCGGTGAGCGTGGTCGGGCCGTCGGCATACAGCGCCATCGCCGCCAGCGTCATCGCGGCATCGGGCATGTGGTTGCAATTGAGCGTGATCGCGCGCAGCGGCCAGGCGCCGCGCCAGACCCGCAGCCGACCGGGCTGGCCCTCGACCCGCGCGCCCATCGCGCGCGCGGCCTCGACAAAGCGGATGTCGCCCTGGATCGAGTCCAGGCCCAGGCCCTCGACGACCAGCGGGGCGTCGACCGCAGCCAGCGCGCCGAGCGCGATGAAGTACGAGGCCGACGAGGCATCGGCCTCGACATGCAGGCTGCCGGGCGAGCGGTAGGCGTTGCCCTGGGGCAGGGTGAAGCGGGCATAGCCGTCGCGTTGCACCGCAATGCCAAAACGGGCCAGCAGGTTCAGGGTGATCTCGACATAGGGCTTGCTGATCAGATCGCCGTCGACCACCACCGACACCGGCCTGGCGGCAGTGGCCAGCGGCAAGGCCAGCAGCAGGGCACTCAGAAACTGGCTGGACACGTCACCACGGACGTGGATGGGTTCGGCGCAGGCCAGGCTGCCACCGGCCCGGCCATGCACGCGCAAGGGCGGATAGCCGGGCTGACCCAGGTCGTCGACGGCACAGCCGAGTTGGCGCAGCGCATCGACCAGATCGCCGATCGGCCGTTCGTGCATCCGTGCCACGCCCGAGAGCGTGAAGCTGCCGCCCTGCAGGCTGGCCAGCACGGCCAGCGCCGCCGTCAGGGGCCGCATCGCCGTGCCGGCATTGCCCAAGTGCAGCGCCGCCTGGTGGACGGTCAGCCGACCTGCCAGGCCGGTGATTGCGGTGCTGCCGTCGGCCGCTTGGGCGACACCGCAGCCCAGCGCCCGCAGCGCGGTCAGCATCACCCGCGTGTCGTCGGAGTCCAGCAGGTCATGCAGCAGCGTGGTGCCTGCAGCCAGCCCGGCCAGCAGCAGAACCCGGTTGGAGATGGACTTGGACCCCGGCAGACGAACGTTGCCGGCGGCGCCGCTCAGGGCGGGAAGGTCAAGAAAGGGGATGTCGTACATGTCTCAGGGCCCAGCCCTCCAGGCTGCGCCGCTCGCGCTGTCAGGTGCCGCCGCGCCCGCCGTTGCCGCTGCCGATCTGCCAGCCGGCGCGGGCGTCGGAGGCGTTCTTGATCAGGTCTTCCAGCGCCTGGGAATTGCCCGCATGCATCACATGCTCAAGCGCGTCCAGGGCGTAGCGAAAGCGCTGGGCCTGCTTGATCACTTCTTCGCGGTTGGCCAGCAGGATGTCGCGCCACATGGTCGGGTCGCTGGCCGCGATGCGGGTGAAATCGCGGAACCCCGGCCCGGCCAGCGACAGGTAGTCGCGCCCGGCCGGCTGGTTGGAGATCGCAGAGTAGTAGGCGAAGGCCAGCAGGTGGGGCAGGTGGCTGACGGCGGCAAAGGCAGCGTCGTGGTTCTCGGCCGACATGCGCCGCACATGCGCGCCCACTGCCGACCAGACATCGATGGCCTGCTGCACCACTTCGGGCGCGGTCTGCGGCAGCGGTGTCAGGATCACTTGCTTGCCGTTGTACAGCGTCGCGTCGGCATGCTGCACGCCAGACACTTCTTTGCCCGTGATCGGATGGGCCGGCACGAAATTGCCGGCCTTCTCCTTGAGCACCCGGCGCGCGGTATCGACCACATCGCGCTTGGTCGAACCCACATCCATGAACAGCACGCCGGGCTCGACCAGGTGGCGGATCGCCTTGAAGGTGGTTTCGGTGGCGGACACGGGCACCGCGATCAGCACGATGTCAGAGCCCGAGACCGCCAGCAGCGCCGATTCGGCGGCGGTGTCGATGACGCCCAGGCGCTTGGCCAGTTCCGTGGTGGAGGGCGATTTGCTGTAGCCCACCACCCGTTTGACCAGGCCGCCACGCTTGAGCGCCAGGGCAAACGAGCCGCCCATCAGGCCGCAGCCGATCACGCCGAGTTGGTTGAACATGGTCACGGTGACGTCAGGGCGCAGTGGTCAGTGGGCGTCGACCGGGTAGGTCCCGAGGACCTTGAAGAACGCGCAGTTCTGGCGCAATGCCGCCAGCGCGGTGCCGACCTTGGCCTCGTCGGGGTGGCCGACGATGTCGAGGTAGAAGTAGTACTCCCATTGGCCCGACCGTGCCGGGCGCGACTCGAACCGGCTCATCGACACGCCATGCTCCTTCAGCGGCATCAGCATGTCGTGGACCGCGCCTGGCCGGTTGGGAACCGACAACACCAGGCTGGTGCAGTCATGGCCCGAGGGCTTGGGTGCCGGATGGCGATCAGGATGCGTGACGATCGCAAACCGGGTCCGGTTGTGGGCGTCATCCTGGATCGCCGGGGCCAGCACATGCAGGCCAAATTCACTGGCCGCACGGTCGCTGGCGATCGCCCCCAGGCCAGCATCCAGGGACGCCAGCCGCGCACCTTCGGCGTTGCTGGCGACTGGGCGGCGCTCGACCTCGGGCAGGTGCTGGCTGAGCCAACCGTGGCATTGGGCCAAGGCCTGCGGATGGGCGCAGATCGCCCGCATCGGCTCGGCCGCAAGCGTCTTGCGCAGCAGGTGGTGGCGAACGACCAGGCTGGTCTCGCCGATGATGAACAAGGGCGTGGTCAGGAACAGGTCGAGCGAGCGTGTCACCACGCCCTCGCTCGAGTTCTCCACCGGTACCACGCCAAAGTCGGCGGCACCGGCGGTGGTGGTGCGAAACACCTCGTCAAAACTGGCACACGGCACGCGCACCACCGAGCTGCCGAAAAACCCCAGCGCAGCTTCTTCGCTGAAGGTGCCTGCCGGACCGAGATAGGCCACCCGGGTCGGGGTTTCCAGCGCCCGGCAGGCCGACATGATCTCGCGCCAGATCGGCGCCACGCTGTCGGTCTTGAGCGGCCCCGGATTGACCGCCTTCAGGCCGTCGATCACCTGAGCCTCGCGCTCCGGCCGGAAAGCGACCGAGCCCTCGCGCTTCTTGAGCTCGCCCACCTCCAGAGCCAGGTTGGCACGCTGGTTCAGCAGGCGCAGCAACTCGCGGTCGAGTGCGTCTATCTGCACCCGCAGCGACTGCAATCCGGACGCTGCGGCGGTCGGCTCAGGCATGGCGTGGTTGCGCGCGGTGGGCAATGTGCAGTGGGCTGGGCAGGGTCACTTCTTGGCGCCGGAGGCTGCGGGTTTGGCCGCCGGTGCGGCGGCTGCAGCCGGCGCCGATCCGGCAGGCGCGGGCGTCAGGCCGAGTTTGCGGCTGATCGAGGCTTCGATGGCCTTGAGTTTGGGTTCGATGCTCGGCGAGGTTTCCGCGATCAGCTTCTGCGTCAGGATCTGCGAGCTCTCGGCGGCGATTTGCTGGTACTTCTTGCTGACCGGCGACTCCAGCCAGGCCAGCAGTGTCTTCAGCTCATCCTCGGACATGCGCTCGTCCAGGGCGGTGCCGACGATGGCTGGCGCAAGCTTGACCGCCGCCCCGCGCAGGGTCGGGCCGATGTCCTCGTAGAACTTGCGCACCTCGGCCTGGATCTCGCCGCCAATCGACTCGCGCTTGTCGGCCGGAACCCGGCCCATGGCCTGTCCGGCACTGCCCAGCAACTGCTGCGAGGCCTGCACCGCGAGCTGATTGCCGATGCCTTCGACGCCACTTTGCTGCAATTGCAAGGCCTTGGCGACCAGTTCCTTCTTGCTCGCCGAGCTGGTCGATGGCCCGGTCTGGGCCAGTCCAAGGGTGGCCGCGCCGGCCAGCGCCAGCACGGCGCCAATGCGAATCATGTTCATGGGGTTTCCTGTGGGTTGGCTGGGTCGGGATCGCCCTCGCCGCCGGTTTCGACAACCGCATCGTTGTCCACGATGCGCTGCAAGCCTGAGAGTTTGGCGCCGTTGTCCAGCGCGATCAGGGTCACGCCCTGGGTCGCGCGGCCGAGTTCACGGATTTCCTGGACGCGGGTGCGCACCAGCACGCCGGTGTCGGTGATCAACATAATCTCGTCGCTGGGCCGGGCCAGCGTCGCCGCCACGACCTTGCCGTTGCGCTCGCTTTGCTGGATCGCGATCATTCCCTTGGTGCCACGGCCATGGCGGGTGTATTCGACGATGCTGGTGCGCTTGCCGTAGCCGTTCTCGGTCGCCGTCAGGACGCTGATCGGGGTCTGGCTGACGGTGTCGTCCTGCTCGGCCACGAGCATCGCGATCACGCCCTGGCCGGGCTCCAGCGCCATGCCGCGCACGCCGCGGGCGTTGCGGCCCATCGGCCGAACATCGTCCTCGTCGAAGCGCACCGCCTTGCCGCCGTCGGAGAACAGCATCACGTCGTGCCGGCCGTCGGTCAAAGCCGCGCCTATCAGGTGGTCGCCTTCGTCCAGATCGACGGCGATGATGCCGGCCTTGCGCGGATGCGAGAACTCGTCCAGCGGGGTCTTCTTGACCGTGCCCAGCGCCGTGCCCATGAAGATGAAATGGTCGACGGGGAAGCTGCGGAACTCACCCGTCAGCGCCAGCACGACAGTGATCTTCTCGCCGGCCTGCAACGGGAACATGTTGACGATGGGCCGGCCACGGGCATTGCGCGTGCCCTGCGGCACCTCCCAGACCTTGAGCCAATAGACCCGGCCACGGTCGGAAAAGCACAGCAGCCAGTCGTGGGTGTTGGCGATGAAGAGCTGGTCGATCCAGTCGTCTTCCTTGGTCGCGGCGGCCTGCTTGCCGCGGCCACCGCGGCGCTGCGCCCGGTACTCGGCCAGCGGCTGGCTCTTGATGTAGCCGGTGTGGGACAGAGTCACGACCATGTCGGTCGGCGTGATCAGATCCTCGGTGCCCAGCTCCTGCACGTTGTGTTCGACCACACTGCGCCGCATCGCCAGCTTGGTGCTGCCGAACTCGGCCTTGAGTGCGACCAATTCATCGCTGATGATGGTGGTGACTCGCTCGGGCTTGGACAAAATATCGAGCAGGTCGGCGATGTCGGTCATCACCTCGCGGTATTCGCCGAGGATCTTGTCCTGCTCCAGGCCGGTCAGGCGTTGCAGCCGCATCTGCAAGATTTCGGCAGCCTGGTCGTCCGACAGCCGGTACAAGCCATCGGTTTGCAGGCCATAGGCCGGTGGCAGGCCTTCGGGGCGAAACGCGCCGCGTCCGCCCGGGGCCTGGCCTTCTGCCCGCGCCAGCATCTCGCGCACCATGCTGGAATCCCAGCTCTTGGCCATCAGCGCTACCTTGGCCACCGGCGGGGTCGGGCTGGTCTTGATGGTTTCGATGAACTCGTCGATGTTGGCCAGCGCCACCGCCAGGCCTTCGAGCACATGGCCGCGTTCGCGTGCCTTTTTCAGCTCGAACACGGTCCGCCGGGTCACCACCTCGCGGCGGTGCTCTAAGAAGATGTCGAGCAGCACCTTGATGTTGCACAAACGCGGCTGGCCGTCGATCAAGGCCACCATGTTGATGCCGAAGGTGTCCTGCAGTTGGGTCTGCTTGTAGAGGTTGTTCAGCACCACCTCAGGCACTTCACCACGCTTGAGCTCGATCACCACCCGCATGCCGGACTTGTCGCTCTCGTCCTGGATGTGGCTGATGCCGTCGAGCTTTTTCTCGTGCACCAGTTCGGCGATGCGCTCCAGCAGCGTCTTCTTGTTGACCTGGTAGGGAATCTCGTCAACGATGATCGACTGACGGGTGCCTTTGTCGATGTCCTCGAAGTGGCACTTGGCGCGCATGATGACCTTGCCGCGGCCGGTGCGATAGCCCTCGCGCACCCCGGCAATGCCGTAGATGATGCCGGCGGTCGGAAAGTCCGGCGCCGGGATGATCTCCATCAACTCGTCGATGCTGGCTTGCGGCGATTTCAACAGGTGCAGGCAGGCGTCCACCACCTCGTTGAGGTTGTGCGGCGGGATGTTGGTGGCCATGCCCACCGCGATCCCGGCCGAGCCGTTGATCAGCAGGTTTGGCAAGCGCGCCGGCAACACCGTGGGCTCCTTCTCCGAGCCGTCGTAGTTGGGCGCGAAGTCGACCGTTTCTTTGTCGATGTCGGCCAGCATCTCGTGGGCAATCTTGGCCAGGCGGATCTCGGTGTAACGCATCGCCGCCGGGTTGTCGCCATCGACCGAACCGAAGTTGCCCTGGCCATCGACCAGCATGTGGCGCAGACTGAAATCCTGTGCCATGCGCACGATTGTGTCGTAGACCGCCGTGTCGCCATGGGGGTGGTATTTGCCGATCACATCGCCGACGATCCGCGCCGACTTCTTGTAGGGCCGGTTCCAGTCGTTGTTCAACTCATGCATCGCAAACAACACCCGCCGATGCACCGGTTTGAGCCCGTCGCGCGCATCCGGCAAGGCCCGCCCGACGATCACGCTCATCGCGTAGTCGAGGTACGAACGCCGCATTTCCTCTTCGAGGCTGATGGGCAGGGTTTCCTTGGCGAATGGTGTCATTCAGCGGCTTTTGCGGGTTCTGTGAGGTGCTGGCCAGGGCGATCCGGCACCTGGCGCGCCGCGCTGGCAGGCCGGCGCGCGCAAACCGCTGATTCTAGTCGGCGCTGCGTGTCGCACTGGCGCAACAGCAGGGCCACAGCTTGACCGGGCGAGCCGCAAAATGAGGCCGGCCCTGGACCCTATGGCACAATCAGTCGTCGGTGGCAGATGCCCAGGCTATGTGGTGTTTGCCGGCTTTTTTTTGCTTCCGATTTTCACATTTCGCCGAACCCTGCGGCTTTCCCCGAGAGGAGAATCATGAAGAATCTGAATAAGGTGGCGATGCTGTTTGCGTCGGCCGTACTGGTTGCGCCCGTGGCGTTCGCCCAAACCAATGACAACTGGCGCAATGGCACCAACGAGATGGTGTGGAAGAACGGCACCAACGAGTTGTGCTGGCGCGATGGCACCTGGACGCCGGCCACGGCTGACAAGTCCTGCGACGGCGCACCTGCTCCGGCGCCGGCCCCGGCTCCTGCCGCCAGGCCCGCTCCCGCCCCGGCACCTGCCCCGGCACCCGCCCCAGCCCCGGCTCCTGCGCCAGCCGCTGCGCCGGCAGCAGCCCCTGCACCGGCCCCTGCCGCTGCGCCCGCCGCCGCCGCCGCCCCGGTCAGCGAGAAGGTCACCTTCGCCACCGATACCTTCTTTGACTTCGACAAGGCTGTGCTCAAGCCCGAAGCCAAGGCTAAGCTGGATGACCTGGTTGGCAAGACCGGCGGCATCAGCCTGGAAGTCATCATCGCCGTCGGCCACACCGATTCGGTCGGCGTTGACGGCTACAACCAGAAGCTGTCGGTGACCCGCGCCGACGCGGTCAAGGCCTACCTGACCAGCAAGGGTGTCGAGAAGAACCGCGTCTACACCGAAGGCAAGGGCCAGAAGCAGCCGGTGGCCGACAACAAGACCGCCGAAGGTCGCGCCAAGAACCGCCGCGTCGAGATCGAAGTGGTCGGTACCCGCACCAAGAAGTGATCGCCTGAACCAGCAGCCGGCCTGCATTTGTCGCGCTGTCAAAAGCCCCGCCTTGGCGGGGCTTTTGCGTTGTGCCGGCGTGCCCCTGGGCGACTGCTGCCGCAGCTCAACCGACCCCTGTGCCCATGACCAACGCCGACCCTGTCGAGCTTGAGAAGTTTGGTGACCTCGCCCACCGCTGGTGGGATCTGGAGGGCGAGTTCAAGCCGCTGCACATGATCAATCCGCTGCGCCTGGATTGGATCGACGGCCAGGCCGGCCTGTCCGGCAAGGTGGTGGTGGACGTTGGCTGCGGCGGCGGAATCCTGGCCGAAGCGATGGCTGCGCGCGGCGCCGAGGTGCTGGGCATAGACCTGTCAGTCAAGCCCCTGCGTGTGGCAGAGCTGCACGCCCTCGAGGCCGGTGCGGCACGACTGCGATACCGCGAGATCTCGGCCGAGGCCCTGGCCGGCGAAACACCGGGCGCAGCAGACGTGGTCACTTGCATGGAGATGCTCGAGCACGTGCCTGACCCGGCCTCGGTCGTGGCCGCTTGCGCCGCCTTGGTCAAGCCTGGCGGCTGGGTCTTCTTCTCCACCATCCATCGCAACGCCAAGGCCTTTGCGCTGGCCATCGTTGCCGCCGAGCATGTGCTCAAACTCCTGCCCAAGGGCACCCATGAATACGCCAAGCTGATCCGTCCCAGCGAGTTGGCCCGCTGGGCGCGTGACGCTGGCTTGGGCGTGGCTGGCTTCAGGGGCCTGGAATTCAACCCGCTGACCCAGCGCTATGCGCTCTCGACCGACACCTCGGTCAACTATCTTATGGCGTGCCGGTGTCCAGGTTGACGGGCCAGCCGGTTTCGGCCGATTGCCGCCTGGTGCTGTTCGACCTGGACGGCACGCTGGTCGACAGCGCACCGGATTTGGCCGGTACCGCCAACGATCTTCGTGCCGCACATGGCCTGCCGCCGCTGCCCTACGAGGCGCTGCGGCCGATGGTCGGCTCGGGTGCGCGCGGCATGGTGGGCGTGGCATTCGGACTGGGGCCGCAAGACCCTGGCTTTGGACCCCTGCGTGACGCCTTTCTGGATCGCTACGCCCAGCGCCTGCTGGAAAGCACCCGCGTGTTCGACGCGGTGGCCTGCACATTGGACAGGCTTGACGCTGCCGGCATGCGCTGGGGCATCGTCACCAACAAGGCCATGCGCTTCACCGCGCCTATCGTCGCCGGGTTGGGCTTGTCGGCCCGCGCCTGCGCCGTGGTCGGTGGTGACTCCACGGCCATGTCCAAACCCCATCCCATGCCACTGCTGGAGGCGGCGCGACGGGCAGAGGTCGAGCCGCAGCATTGCGTCTATGTCGGCGACGACCTGCGCGACGTACAGGCCGGGCACGCTGCCGGCATGGCAGCGCTGGTCGCCGCCTGGGGCTATCTTGGCCTCGGCGAGCCTATCGAGGCCTGGGGCGCCGACGCAGTCCTGCGCCATCCCGAACAGCTCTTGGATTGGTTGCATTTGGCTTAAACTCAGCGGTTCTGGGGCCGACCTGGCTTCGACGTGGGTTCGGAGTCGGTTCAGGGCATGCCGAGCACCAGTTCGCTCGTAAATCCACTGGAAACAAAGTAACTGCGAACGACTCTACGTACGCCCTCGCCGCTTAAAACCGGTGAGCCTCGCAACGGTTGGCCGATGGGCCGGGCCTGAAGCCGCAAGGCCAAGGGCTGCGAGGTAATTCACATTGGCTGGTGCCATGCCGCGTCATTCGGCCTGGGACGAGACCCAATTGACTGGTGGACCCGGTAGCGTGCTGCTGCGCGACCGGAGCCGCGAGACACAAATCAGACAGCTACGCATGTAGAACTGGCCGGCAAAGGCTTGCGGACGGGGGTTCGATTCCCCCCGGCTCCACCAGATGAAGGTTCGCGGAAGTTCGCGAAAGTCCAAAAGGCCCAAGCAAATCAACAGCTTGGGCCTTTTTCTTGGTCCGCCGAAGTGCAGGAACTTTCGCCGGCTTCCGGCCCCGCCATGCAGGAACTTCAGCAGGAACTGCAAAATGCAGGCTCTGCACTCAAAAGGTTCCTGCATAGCACGCGACCTGATAACCGGCGATTCGGCGATCCGCACCATCAAGCCAGGTGACACGCGCAAGCGGCTGAGCGATGGCGCGGGGCTGTACCTGCGGCTGTTTGTGAAGGGCGGCGCCCATGGTTGGCGCCTGGACTACACCATCAACGGGGTTCGCAAGAATCTGAGCCTGGGCACCTACCCCGATACCGGCCTGGCGCTGGCCAGGAAGAAGGCCGACCAAGCGCGGCGCCTGGTGAGCGAGGGCACAGACCCGAGCGACACCCGCAAGGCGGTCAAGGTGCAAGCGCTGCGCCAGCGAGAAGCCAAGCGCCTGGCGGATGCCGGCTTGCCGCCGGCCAACTCGTTTGAGGCCGTAGCCCGTGAGTGGCTGGGAACGGTGCATGGCGCGAAGGTGAGCGATGGGCACGCCGAGAGAACACGCATTCGCTTGGAGCAAGGCGTTTTCCCTTGGCTGGGCCGGCAACCGGTCAACGCGATCAAGCCGGCCGAGCTGCTGTCCTGCCTGCGCCGGATTGAGGCGCGCGGCGCGATAGAAACCGCGCACCGTGTAAAACAGGCATGCGGCCAGGTGTTTCGCTACGCCATCGCCACCGACCGATGCGAGCGTGACCCGTCGGCCGATCTGCGCGAGGCGCTGACGCCGGTTCAGGCCCGCCACCATGCGGCGATCACCGATCCCAAGCGGGTGGGCGAGCTGCTGCGGGCCTGCGACGGCTACAGGGGGCACGCTGTCACACGGGCCGCACTGGCCATGGCGCCGCTAGTGTTCCAGCGGCCGGGCGAGCTGCGGCATGCCGAAAGGGCGGAAATCGACCTGGAAGAGAGCTTGTGGACGATTCCGGGCGACCGCATGAAGCGTAGCAAGCAAGGCAAGGCCACCGGCCCGGCCCACTTGGTGCCCTTGAGCCGCCAGGCCGTAGCCATCATGACCGAACTGCACCCGCTGACGGGGCATGGCCGCTATGTGTTCCCAAGCCTTCGCACCAAGGATCGGCCCATGTCGGAAGCGGCGGTGTTGGCTGCGCTGCGGCGCATGGGCTTTCCCAAGGATGAGATGACCGGTCATGGCTGGCGAGCCACGGCCCGCACCATGCTGGCTGAGCGCCTGGGCGTTGACGTGGCAGTCATTGAAGCGCGCAGTTGGCCCACAGCGTGCCCGACAGCCTGGGGCGGGCCTACAACCGAACCGAGTTCGCCGAACAGCGGCGCATCATGATGCAGACCTGGGCCGACTACCTGGACAGGCTGCGCAAGGGCGCCGAGGTGGTGCCGCTGCCGCAGCGCCACGGCTGAGCCCGGCCCCAGCTTGTTGCCGCAGCGTGCGGCGCCAGTAGCACGCACCGCCGCCCGGCCTTGTGCCGGGCGTTGTCGTTCTGGCTTTGTGGGCCTGGCCAGTGCGCAGGGCTGGCGCACATGGTCGGGTACTGCCTTGCAGGCCTGACTGCCTGGCGTCAACTATCCTGAGCTGTCAGCGACAACTATCGTGAGCGGTGCGGTCGGGCGTTGATCATTGGGGTGGGGTTGCGCTGCGTTTCCGGCGAGCCGGCAACGCAGCGGGGCGACGGTAGCTGTCCACGTTCATCTCCAGGATGGTCGAGTGATGGACGAGACGGTCCACGGCGGCCACCGTCATGGCCTTGTTCGGGAACACCTCGTCCCACGCCGAGAACGGCGCGTTGGCGGTGATGGCGATGCTCTTGCGGTCGTAGCGCTCGGCGATCAACTCGAACAACACCGAGGTCTC
>JANXYH010000080.1 GCA_025350145.1 Burkholderiales bacterium
GATGAACCGGCCGCCGTCACCGTCATTCTCGGCAATTTGCTGTGTTCCCCACGGGCGTGGGGATGAACCGCGAGACGCTGACCTGCCGGCGTCATTTGCAGCGTGTTCCCCACGGGCGTGGGGATGAACCGAGGTGACCAAGGTCAAGCAATTCATCTCCTGCGTGTTCCCCACGGGCGTGGGGATGAACCGGAGATCATCGATGTCGATTCCCGCCGCCTGGGGTGTTCCCCACGGGCGTGGGGACGAACCGCCGCACGCGCTCACGCAGGGCTCAGCCAGATCGCGGTCGCCACGGGCGTGGGGATGAACCGCAGTGGGATGAACCCCGGCCGCTGTACTTGTCGCGCTCCCCACAGGCGCAGGCATGAACCGCAAGCAATCAATATGAACTCAGCCTGCCTGCACCCGCCAGCCGATCACCTGGCCAGCGCGCAGCGGCTTGAGCAGGGCGTCGCCGAACGGCAGGGTCTCGGGCAGGGTCCAGTCGGTGCGTTCCAAGGTCAGCGTGCCCGGGTTGCGCGGCAGGCTGTAGAAGGCCGGCCCGTGGTGGCTGGCGAAGCCTTCGAGCTTGTCGAGCGCGCCGGCGGCCTCGAAGGCTTCGGCGTACAGCTCCAGCGCTGACAGGGCGGTGAAACAGCCGGCGCCGCAGACGCTGGCTTCTTTGAGCGCGGCGGCGTGCGGGGCGCTGTCGGTGCCAAGGAAGAAGCGGTCCGAGCCCGAGGTCGCGGCCTCGACCAGGGCCAGCCGGTGGGACTCGCGCTTGAGCACGGGCAGGCAGTAGTGGTGCGGGCGCAGGCCGCCCATGAACAGGGCGTTGCGGTTGTAGAGCAGGTGGTGGGCGGTGATGGTGGCCGCCGTGTGCGCGCCGGCCTGGGCCACGTATTGCGCCGCCTCGCGGGTGGTGATGTGCTCGAACACGACCTTGAGCGCCGGAAAATCGCGCCGCAGCGGGGCCATCACCCGGTCGATGAAGACCGCCTCGCGGTCGAAGATGTCAACGTCTGGGTCGGTGACTTCGCCATGCACCAGCAGCAGCATGCCGAGCTGCTGCATCGCCTCCAGCACCGGGTAGAGCTTGCGGATGTCGGTCACTCCGGCGCTGCTGTGGGTGGTGGCGCCGGCGGGATAGAGCTTGGCGGCGACGATGCCGGCATCGGCGGCGCGGCGGATCTCGTCGGGCGCGAGCTGGTCGGTCAGGTACAGCGTCATCAGCGGGGTGAAGCTGGGCCGGTCCTCGGGCAATGCCGCCAGGATGCGCTGGCGGTAGGCCAGCGCGGCGGCGGTGCTGGTGATCGGCTCGCGCAGGTTCGGCATCACGATCGCGCGGGCGAACTGGGCGGCGCTGCAGGGCAGTACGGCGGCCATCGCGGCGCCGTCGCGCAGGTGCAAATGCCAGTCGTCGGGGCGAGTGATCGTCAGCCGGCTGGCCGTGCTGGGCGCGGGGTTCATCGGCGAATTTTGGCACCCGGGACTGGCGCGAAATCGCCCTCCGCCAGACCTGCGGGCTACGTAGAAGCGATGGGTTGAGCAGGCTTCTTGGCTCCCTATACTCCGCCACCGTTTTATCGGCCCACAGCGCCCGCCACTCCGGTTGGGGACGCGGTTTGAACGTCACACCAGGAGTTGCCCGACATGCCATCACAATTTTCCAAATCCATCCTGACCAGCCTGTGCAGCGCCGCCGTGCTGGCGCTGGCAGCCCTGCCGGCCCAGGCTGGCAAGACGGTCGACGAGATCAAGAAGCGCGGCCAACTGGTCTGCGGCGTGTCCACCGGCCTGGCCGGCTTCTCGGCCGCCGACAGCCAGGGCAACTGGTCGGGCCTGGATGTGGACATGTGCAAGGCGATCGCCGCGGCGATGCTGGGCGACGCCAGCAAGGTCAAATACGTGCCGCTGTCGGCGCAGCAGCGCTTCACCGCGCTGCAGTCCGGCGAGATCGACATCCTGTCGCGCAACACCACCTGGACGCTGACCCGCGACGCCTCGCTGGGCATGAGCTTCACCGGCACCACCTACTACGATGGCCAGGGCTTCATGGTCACCACCAAGAGCAAGATCAAGAGCGCCAAGCAACTCAAGGGCGCAACGGTCTGCGTGCAGTCGGGCACCACCACCGAGAAGAACCTGACCGACTACTCGCGCGCCAACAAGCTCGACATCAAGCCGGTGGTGTTCGAGAAGCTAGAAGCCACCAACGCCGCCTACTTCGCCGGCCGCTGCCTGGCCTACACCACCGACGCCTCGGGCCTGGCCTCGATCCGCAACAAAGAGGCGAAGAACCCGGCCGAGCACCTGATCCTGCCCGAGCTGATCTCCAAGGAGCCGCTGGGCCCGAGCGTGCGCCGAGGTGACGACGAGTTCTTCTCCATCGCCCGCTGGGTCATCTTTGCCCTGGTCGAGGCCGAGGACTACGACATCACCCAGGCCAATGTCGACAAGCTGGCTGCCGAGAGCAGCGACCCGGTGGTCGGCCGGATCCTGGGCAAGACCGAGGACACCGGCAAGCTGTTGGGCCTGGAGAAGAACTGGGCGGCGATGGCGATCAAGGCGGTGGGCAACTACGGCGAGGTGTTCGAGCGCAACGTCGGACCGAAGTCGCCGCTGGGCCTGCCGCGCGGCATGAACAACCTCTGGAGCAAGGGCGGCATCATGTACGCCCCGCCGGTGCGCTGAAGTCGCAGGCCAGCAGCACGGGCTGCGGCCGTTGCACCACCGAACGGTGGCTGGGGCACCAGCCCGAGACCCGCCGCAGGAACAACCCGCATGACACCGCGTCCGCCGCCGCCCAAGCAACGCAACTGGTCGCTGCGC
Organism: Burkholderiales bacterium; assembly: GCA_025350145.1. Taxonomy (GTDB): domain Bacteria; phylum Pseudomonadota; class Gammaproteobacteria; order Burkholderiales; family Burkholderiaceae_C; genus Pseudaquabacterium. The sequence continues at coordinate 2,815 of JANXYH010000080.1, forward strand.
AGCCGCGCGGTGCGGGCCGTGCTGTACCAGGTCCTGGCGCTGCTGCTGATCGTCCTGGCGGCCTGGTTCCTGGCGCACAACACCTTGCAGAACATGCGGGTGCGGGGGATCCAGAGCGGGTTTGACTTTCTGACCCAGCCGGCGGGCTTTGACATCGGCGAGCTGCTGCTGCCCTACGAGTCGACCGACCCGTACTGGAAAGCCTTCATCGCCGGGCTGCTGAACACGCTGCGGGTGGCGTTGATCGGGATCGCCCTGGCCACCGTGATCGGCACGGTGCTGGGGGTCGGGCGGTTCTCGCCCAACGCCCTGGTGCGCGGCCTGTGCTACGCCTATGTCGAGCTGTTCCGCAACGTGCCGGTGCTGCTGCACCTGCTGATGTGGTACCTGATCCTGACCAGTTCGCTGCCCAGCGCGGGCGAGGCGCGCTCGGTCGGCGGGCTGTTCTTCCTGAGCAACGGTGGGGTCAGCTACCCGGTGCCGGTGTGGGCCCTGGGCCATGGCCTGGCGCTGGCCGGACTGCTGCTCGGGGCGGTGCTGGCCAGGCTCTGGGCCGGCCGGGCGCGGCGCCTGTTTGAGCAGACCGGCCGGCCCCGGCCGGTGCTGCTGCCGACGCTGGCCTTGATGCTGGGCGGCGGGCTGATCGGCTGGGCGGCGGGCGGCGCGCCTGCGGACTGGAATTTGCCCAAGGCGGGCGAGTTCGCGGTCGACGGCGGCGCCTCGCTGACGCCCGAGTTCATCTCGGTGCTGCTCGGCCTGGTGCTCTACACCGCCTCGTACATCGCCGAGGTGGTGCGCGCCGGCATTGCCTCGGTGCCGCGCGGCCAGGGCGAGGCGGCCAGCGCCCTGGGCCTGTTCCGCGGCCAGCAGATGCGCTTGATCGTGCTGCCGCAGGCGCTGCGGGTGATCATCCCGCCGATGACCAACCAGTTCCTCAACCTGACCAAGAACTCGTCGCTGGCGGTGGCGATAGGCTACCCCGACGTGGTCTCGATCAGCAACACCGCGATCAACCAGACCGGCCGGGCGATCGAGTGCATCTCGATCATCATGCTGATCTACCTCAGCACCTCACTCGGCACCTCGGCGCTGATGAATTGGTACAACAAGCGCGCGGCGATCAAGGAAAGGTGAGCAGCAGCATGGACAGCTTCACGCCCATCGCCGCCCGCCCGGCGCCCGTCAACACCGAGGGCTGGCTGCCCTGGCTGCGCGGCAACCTGTTCGGCAACCTGCCCAGCGCCATCACCACCCTGGCGCTGGCCGGGCTGTTCGCCTGGTGGCTGCCCGGGCTGCTGGACTGGCTGCTGCTGAAGGCGGTGTTCCGGCCCCAGCACCAGGACTGCCAGGCGGCGCGCGAGATCGGCGCCTGCTGGGGCGTGGTCGCCGAGAAGTACCGGCTGATCATCTTCGGCCGCTACCCGTTCGAGCAGCAATGGCGGCCCGAGATCGCGACCATCGCCTTAGTCGCGCTGCTGGCGCTGAGTTGCATGCGCGCCTTCTGGCGGCCCTGGCTGGTGCTGCTCTGGATCGCCGTGCTGGCGCTGTTCTTCGGCCTGATGCTGGGTGGCGTGGCCGGCCTGGCCAAGGTACCGACCGACCGCTGGGGCGGCCTGCCGCTGACGGTGATGGTGGCCTCGCTGTCTATCGTGCTGGCGTTTCCGCTGGCGGTGGCGGTGGCCCTGGGCCGGCGCTCGAAGATGCCGGCGATCAAGACGCTGTGCGTGATCTATGTCGAACTGATCCGCGGCGTGCCCTTGATCAGCGTGCTGTTCATGGCCAGCTTCATGTTCCCGCTGTTCATGCCGCCGGGCACCAGCATCGACGTGCTGCTGCGGGTGCTGGTCGGGATCACGCTGTTCTCGGCCGCCTACCTGGCCGAGATCGTCCGCGGCGGCCTGCAGGCCATCCCCAAGGGCCAGCAAGAGGCCGCCGACACCCTCGGCCTGGGCTACTGGCAGGCGCAGCGCAAGATCATCCTGCCGCAGGCGCTGGCGCTGGTGGTGCCGGGGGTGATGAACAACTTCATCGCGATCTTCAAGGACACCTCGCTGATCACCATCGTCAGCCTCTACGAGTTGACCGGCTCGATGGGCCTGGCGCTGGACTCCGACAGCGACTGGCGGCCCTTCAAGATCGAGGCCTACCTGTTCATCACCGCGATCTATTTCGCCTTCTGCTTCTCGATGTCGCGCTACAGCCTGTGGATCGAGGGCCGGCTGGCACTGAGCAAGAACCGTTGAGACCCCGACCACCATGAGCGACGCGATCATCACCTTCGACAAGGTCAACAAGTGGTACGGCAACAACTTCCATGTGCTGCGCGACATTGACCTGGTTGTCACCCGTGGCGAGCGCATCGTCATCTGCGGCCCCTCGGGTTCGGGCAAGAGCACGCTGATCCGCTGCATCAACCGGCTGGAGGAACACCAGCAGGGCCACCTGACGGTCGACGGCGTCGAGCTGAGCGATGACGTCAAGGCGATCGAGGCGATCCGCAAACAGGTCGGCATGGTCTTCCAGCAGTTCAACCTGTTCCCGCACCTGACGGTGCTGGAGAACCTGACACTGGCGCCGATGTGGGTCGGCAAGCTGCCCAAGGCCCAGGCCGAGGAGCGCGCCATGGCCCAGCTCCGCCGGGTGCGCATCGCCGAGCAGGCCGGCAAGTACCCGCTGCAACTCTCGGGCGGCCAGCAGCAGCGGGTGGCGATTGCCCGGGCGCTGTGCCTGACGCCCAAGATCATGCTGTTCGACGAGCCCACCTCGGCGCTGGACCCGGAGATGATCAAGGAAGTGCTGGACGTGATGATCGAGCTGGCCAAGGGCGGCATCACCATGATCTGCGTCACCCACGAGATGGGCTTTGCCAAGGCGGTGGCCGACCGCGTGATCTTCATGGACCAGGGCCAGATCGTCGAGCAGAACTCGCCGCACGAGTTCTTCGACAACCCCAAGAGCGAGCGCACCAAAGACTTCCTGTCGAAGATCCTCGGGCACTGAGCGGGAGCTGCGCGGGCAGTGAGCGGGCAGTGAGCGGGCACTGAGCGGGCACTGGGCGGGCAGGTCGCGCCGGCCGGCCGGCGTACAGTCTCAGGCCTGCCCAACCTGCCGAGCTGCCATGTCATCCACACCCTCCCTTGCCGGCCGCCGCGCGGCCCTGCTGCACCTGTCCTCGGGCCTGCTGGGCGGCGCGCTGGCCGGACTGCCGGGCAGCCCCCAAGCCGCTGATGACACCTTCGACCATGACTCGATCCTCGGCGCCGCGACCGGCTTCCTGGGCAACACCACCGAGGGCCTGGCCAAGGTCATTGAGCGGATCTTCAAGGAACTGGGCCAGCCCAATGGCTACATCCAGGGCGAGGAGGCCAGCGCCGCGATCACCATCGGCCTGCGCTACGGCGACGGGCAGTTGCTGATGAAATCAGGCGCCAAGCGCCGGGTGTACTGGGCCGGACCGTCGATAGGCATCGACTTCGGTGGCAACGCCGCCAAGGTGTTCACCCTGGTCTACCACCTGCCCAAGGCCGACGACATCTTTGTGCGCTTTCCGGGCGTGGACGGCAGCCTCTACTACATCGGCGGCGCCGGGGTGAACTACCAGCGCCGAGGCGGCATCACCCTGGCGCCGATCCGCCTGGGCGTGGGCCTGCGCGGCGGCGCCAGCGTTGGCTACCTGCATTACCGGCGCGAGAAGTCGATCAATCCGCTGTGAGCTCGCCGGCCCGGGCTTGGCTGACCAAGCCCCGCAGCCATTCAGTGTCCGTGGCGAAGCGGCGCAGCGTTGGCAGGTCGGTTAGAGGGCGTGACGACTGGGTTGCTGTCAGCGTTGCCGGCCGGGTTGTCAGCCGGGTCGTCGGCCAAGCCCTCAGCATTGGCCTGCTGCAGCGCCCACATCGCGGCGTAGCGGCCCTGCGTCGCCAGCAGCGCCTCGTGGTTGCCGCGCTCGACCACCCGGCCGGCGTCGAGGACGACGATTTCATGGGCATCGGCAATCGTCGACAGCCGGTGGGCGATCACCAGCGCGGTCTTGCCCAGTGCCGCGCTTTTGAGCTCGGCCTGGATTGCCCGCTCGTTGGCCGAGTCCAGCGCCGAGGTGGCCTCGTCGAAGATCATCACCGGCGGGTTCTTCAGCAGGGTGCGGGCGATGGCCACCCGCTGCTTCTCGCCGCCCGAGAGCTTCAGGCCGCGCTCGCCGACCATGGTCTGGTAGCCCTTGGGCGTGGCGGCGATGAAGTCGTGGATATGGGCGGCGCGGGCGGCCGCCTCGACCTGCGCCTCGGTGGCGCCGCTGCGGCCGTAGCCGATGTTGTAGCCGACGCTGTCGTTGAACAGCACCGTGTCCTGCGGCACGATGCCAATCGCCTGGCGCAGGCTGGCCTGGGTGACTTGGCGGATGTCCTGGCCGTCAATCGTGATGCGCCCGGCGCCCACGTCGTAGAAGCGGTACAGCAGCCGCGCCAGCGTGCTCTTGCCCGCGCCCGAGGCGCCAACCACCGCCACCGTCTTGCCGGCCGGCACCTCGAAGCTGACGCCGTGCAGGATGGTCCTGGCCGGCTCGTAGCCGAAGTGCACATCCTCGAAGCGGATCACGCCCTGGCTGACGCGCAGCGCGGGCGCGCCGGGCGGGTCGGCGACCTCGCGTTCGCGCTCCAGCAGGGCAAACATCCGGTCCAGGTCGGTCAGGCTCTGCTTGACCTCGCGGTAGAGCACGCCGAGGAAGTTCAGCGGGATGTAGAGCTGGATCAGAAAGGCGTTGACCATCACCAGGTCGCCCAGCGTCAACCGGCCCTCGACCACGCCGGCGGTGGCGCGCCAAAGCATCGCCACCAGGCTGGTCGCGATGATCAGTTGCTGGCCAGTGTTGAGCATCGACAAGGTGGTCTGCGCGCGCACCTGGGCGCGGCGGAACGACTCCAGCCCGACGTCATAGCGCTGCGCCTCGAAGGCCTCGGCGTTGAAATACTTGACCGTTTCGTAGTTCAGCAAGGCGTCGATGGCGCGGCTGTGGGCGCGCGAATCCAGTTCGTTCATCTCGCGCCGAAAGCGCGAGCGCCACTCGGTCACGGAGACGGTGTAGGCGACGTACACCGCCAGCGCGGTGAGGGTGATCCAGACATAGCCGGCGTCGAAGCGCCAGCCCAGCACGCCGAGCACCAGCGCCACCTCCAGCAGCGTCGGCGCGATGGTGTAGAGCGAGTACGAGACCAGCGATTGCAGCGCGCGGGTGCCGCGTTCGATGTCGCGCGACAGGCCGCCGGTCTGGCGCTCGAGGTGAAAGCGCAGGCTCAGCGCATGCAGGTGGCCGAAGACTTCGAGCGCGATCTGCTTGGAGGCGCCGAACGAGACCTTGGCAAAGACCAGTTCGCGCAGCTCGGTGAACATCGAGGTCGACAACCGCAGCCCGGCATAGGCCAGCAGCAGGCCGATAGGCACCACCGCCAGGGCGCGGACATCGCCGGGGCGCAGGTCGAGCGCGTCGACCAGGTGTTTGAGCAGCACCGGCACGCTGACATTGGCCAGCTTGGCCAGCACCAGAAAGCCCAGCGCCAGGGCCACCCGCCAGCGGTAGCGCACCAGGTAGGGCAGGAGCTTGCGCAGGGTCTGCCAGTCGCTGCGCTCACCTTCGGCGGGCTTGGCCAGGGGCAGGGCAGAGGTCGCTTGTCGCATCTGGGGGCGGGCCTGCAAGGGCAGATGCCGCGTGGAAGAATGTCAGCCCAACATCATCGCAGGTGACGCCATTGCCGCACGCCACAAGCCCGGTCGAACCCGCCTCCACCACCCTGCACAGCGGGCCGCTGACCGGGCCTATGAGCCTGTCCAATGGCGCCGAACTGGTGCTGCGGGTGATGCCGCTGCCGGCCGATGTCAATGGCAACGGCGACATCTTCGGCGGCTGGCTGATGGCCCAGGTCGACCTGGCCGGTGCGGTCCTGCCCTCGCGCATCGCCAAGGGGCGGATCGCCACCGTCGCGGTCAACGAGTTCGTCTTCAAGCAGCCGGTCTCGGTCGGCGATTTGGTGAGCTTCTACGCCCGGGTAGTGCGCATCGGCACGACCTCGATCACGGTCCATGTCGAGGTCTACGCCGAGCGCAACCCGGCCAACCTGCAGGTGGTGCGGGTGACCGAGGCCAACCTGACCTATGTGGCGATCGACGGCAGCGGCAAACCCAGGCCGCTGCCCCGGCCTGGCAGTTGAGGCACAGGCGGCAACGGCAACCTCCGCAGCAAGCCGCTGGCCGGGTCGGCCAGGCGAGCAGCGCTCAAAACTTGCTGAAGTCCGGTGCGCGCTTCTGGAAGAAGGCCTGAAACGCCTCGGCGGCCTCCGAGCCGCGCAGGCGCGCCCGGAACAGCGCGTTCTCTGCCGCCATCGCCGCCCGCACCTGCGCCAGCAAGGGCTGGCGCATCAGGCGCTTGGTGTCCCGCACCGCGCCGGGTGGCAGGGTGGCGAATCGCTCGGCGATGCGGCGGGCGTGGTTGAGCACCTCGGACGCCGGCAGCACGGCGTTGGCCAGGCCGCAATCGACCGCCTCGCTGCCGCTGAAGGGCGTGCCCAGCAGCAGCTTCTCCGCCGCCTTGGCATGGCCCATCAGCCGCGCGATCAGCAGGCTGGAGCCGAACTCGGGCACCAGTCCCAGGCTGACAAAGGGCATCGCCAGGCGCGCCTCGTCGCTGACGAAGACCAGATCGCAGTGCAGCAGCATGGTCGTGCCGACGCCGATGGCCGCGCCGGTCACGGCCGCGACCACCGGCTTGTCGAACTCCAGCAGGGTGCGCAGGAAGCGGCTGACCGGCGCCTCGTCGTCCGATGCTGGCCGGGAGACGAAATCGTCGATGTCGTTGCCCGAAGTGAAGATTCCGGGCTGGCCGTAGAACAGCACCGCCCGCGCCGCCGGGTCGGCGCTGGCGGCGTCCAGCGCATCGGCCATGGCGCCGTACATCTCCTGGGTCAGCGCGTTTTTCTTCTGCGGCCTGGCGATCTCGATGCTGGCGACGCCGTTGTGCGATGCGGTCTTGATCGACATCTCAGACCCTTTCGAAGATGCCGGCTGCGCCCTGGCCCATGCCCACGCACATCGTCACCATGCCGTAGCGCAGTTGGTGGCGACGCAGGGCATGCACCACGGTGGCGGCGCGGATCGCCCCGGTCGCGCCCAGCGGGTGGCCGAGGGCAATCGCCCCGCCCATCGGGTTGACCTTGGCCGGGTCCAGGCCGAGGTTCTGGATCACCGCCAATGACTGCGCGGCGAAGGCCTCGTTCAACTCGATCCAGCCGATCTCGTTGAGGCCCAGGCCGGCCGACTTCAGTGCCGCGGGAATGGCCGCTATCGGGCCTATGCCCATCACCTCGGGCGGCACGCCGCGGCTGGCGAAGCTGACGAAACGCGCCAGCGGCGTCAGCCCGAAGCGCTTGACCGCCGCCTCGCTGGCCAGGATCAGGCAGCCGGCGCCGTCGCTGGTCTGCGAGCTGTTGCCGGCGGTGACCGAGCCCATCCCGGTGGCCCGACCCGACGGGTCACGCGCAACCGCAAAGGCCGGCCGCAGCTTGGCCAGCGCGGCCAGCGAGGTCTCGGCGCGCGGCCCCTCATCAAGGCTGACGCTGCGCGCCTGGATGTTGATCTCGCCGCTGTCCAGGTTGGGGCTGCGCTGCACCACCTGCACCGCCACCATCTCGTCGGCGAAGGCACCGGCCTGCTGGGCGGCAATCGCCTTCTGGTGCGATTCGAGCGCGAACTCGTCCTGGGCTTCGCGGCTGACCTGCCATTGCAGCGCCACCTTCTCGGCCGTCAGCCCCATGCCGTAGGCAATGCCGACGTTTTCGTCGCGGGCAAACACCGCCGGGTTGAACGAGGGCTTGTTGCCGGTCATGGGCACCATGCTCATGCTCTCGGCGCCGGCCGCGATCATCACCTCGGCCTCGCCGACGCGGATGCGGTCGGCGGCCATCTGGATCGCCGACAGGCCCGAGGCGCAAAAGCGGTTGACGGTGACGCCGCCGACGCTGTTCGGCAGCCCCGCCAGCAGCGCGGCGATGCGGGCGACGTTGGCGCCCTGCTCGGCCTCGGGCATGGCGCAGCCGACGATGGCGTCTTCGATCGCGCCCAAGTCCAGGCCGGGCACCTGGCGCAGGGCGCCCTGAATCGCCGCGACCAGCAGGTCGTCGGGGCGGGTGTTGCGGAAGTAGCCGCGGTGCGAACGGCCAATCGGCGTGCGCGCGGCGGCGACGATGTAGGCGTCTTGGAGTTGGCGTGTCATGGTCGTGGTGTCCCCGTCAATCTTCAGTTGCGCACCGGCTTGCCGGTCTGCAGCAGGCCCATCACCCGCTCTTGCGACTGGGGGTGCTCCAGCAAATGGCAGAAATGCTTGCGCTCCAGCGCCATCAGGTATTCCTCGCTGACCAGTGAACCGGCCTCGACCTCGCCGCCGCAGACCACGTCGGCGATCAAGCTGGCGATATGGAAGTCGTGGGCGCTGATGAAACCGCCGTCGCGCATGCCGACCAGTTGCACCATGATCGTGGCCTTGGCCGAGCGGCCGCCGACCGGGAACTTGGCCTTGATGGGTGCCCGCCAGCCGCAGTCGGCCATGGCCTTGACCTGGCTGATCGCCACCGCCAGCAATTCGTCGCGGTGCGGCACGATGATGTCGCTGTCCAGCAGATAGCCCAGCTTGCGGCTCTCGAGTGCGCTGGTGCCGACCTTGGCGGTGGCGGCGGCGGTGAAGCCTTCGCGCACGAACCCCAGGTAGTCGGTGCTGGCGGCGGCGGCCGCGGCCTCGGCGGCGCGGCGGGCGATGTAGGTCAGGCCGCCGCCGCCGGGCAACAGGCCGACGCCGACCTCGACCAGGCCAACATAGGTCTCCAGATGGGCCACCCGGCGGGCGCAATGGACCGCGATCTCGCAGCCGCCGCCCAGAGCCAGGCCACGCATAGCCGCCACCGTCGGCACGCTGGCGTAGCGCAGCCGCAGCATCGCGTCTTGCAACTTCTTGATCTCCGGGGCGATGCCCTTGGCGCCTTGGGCCATGAACACCGGCAGCATCGATTCGAGGTTGGCGCCGGCCGAGAAGGGCTCGTCGGGCGACCAGATCACCAGGCCGTCGTAGCGCGCCTCGGCGATCTCTATGGCCTGCAGCAGGCCCTCGATCACGCCCTGCCCTATCAGGTGCATCTTGCCGGTCAGGCTGACCACCAGCACCTGGCCGTCGGGGCTCCAGGCGCGCATCTCGGCGTTCTTCAATTCCTCGTGGCCGGCGCTGGCGACGTTGGTGCCGCCCTCGCCCAGCAGCCGCTCAGGAAAGGCCTGGCGGGCGTAGACCGGCAGGCCGGACCTGGCCACGAATCGGCCCTGCGCCGGGCTCCATGAACCCTCAGGGCTGTGCACCCCGGCCTGCGCCGCGACCGGGCCGTCAAACACCCAGTCCGGCAGCGGCGCCATGCACAGCGCCTTGCCGGCGTCGATGTCGGCCTTGACCCATTGCGCCACCTGGCTCCAGCCGGCGGCCTGCCACAGCTCGAACGGGCCCTGGGCCATGCCAAAGCCCCAGCGCATCGCCAGATCGACCTCGCGCGCGCTGTCGGCGATCTCGGCCAGATGCACCGCAACATAGTGGAAGGCGTTGCGCAGGATCGCCCAGACGAACTTGGCCTGCGGGTTGCTGGATTCGCGCAGCAGCTTCAGCCGCTCGGGCGGCGGCTTCTTCAATATCCGATCGACGATGCTGTCGGCCTTGGCGCCGGCCGGCACATAGTCGGCCTTGGCCGGGTCGTAGCGCAGCACATCCTTGCCCACCTTCTTGTAGAAGCCCGCGCCGCTCTTTTGGCCCAGCGCGCCGGCCGCCAGCAGTTGCGCCAGCGCCGCCGGCCTGGCGTAGCTGGCGTGGAAGGGGTCGCCCGAGGTGGCCGAGCCGAGCGCGTCCTGCAGCGTCTGGACGACATGGCCGAGCGTGTCCAGGCCGACCACATCGGCGGTGCGGAAGGTGCCCGAGCTGGCCCGGCCGAGCTTCTTGCCGGTCAGGTCGTCGACGACGTCGTAGCCCAGGCCGTGGTTCTCGGCCTCACGGATGGTCGCCAGCATGCCGGCGATGCCGACCCGGTTGGCGATGAAGTTGGGCGTGTCCTTGGCCCGCACCACGCCCTTGCCCAGGCCGCGGGTGACGAAGGTCTCGAGCTGGTCGAGGATCTCCGGCCGGGTCGTCGGCGTGGCGATCAACTCGACCAATTGCATGTAGCGCGGCGGGTTGAAGAAGTGGATGCCACAAAAGCGCGGCTGGATAGCCGCCGGAAGCGCCGCCGCCAGGGCGCTGATCGACAGGCCCGAGGTGTTCGAGGCGACGATGGCGTGGTCGGCCACGAAAGCCGCGATCCGCTCGTACAGGGCCAGCTTCCAGTCCATGCGCTCGGCGATCGCCTCGATCACCAGGTCACAGCCGCGCAGCAGCTCCAGGTGCTGGTCGTAGTTGGCGGGCTGGATCAAGGCGATGTCCTCGACCACACCGACAGGGCTGGGCTTGAGCTTCTTCAGCCCGTCCAGCGCCTTCAGGGCGATGGCGTTGGCCTCGCCTTCCTTGGCCGTCAGGTCGAACAGCAGCACTGGCAGCTTCAGGTTGACCAAATGGGCGGCGATCTGCGCGCCCATCACGCCGGCGCCGAGCACCGCGACCTTGCGAACATTGAATCGGTTCATGTCGGTTTCCAGAGTGGGTTTGGCGGCTTACTCGGCCCGCAGCCATTGCTGGTTGCGAAAGAACGGGCCGATGTAGCCGCGCACCTCCAGCCGCTTGCCGCCGTCCAGCGGCTTCAGGCGCAGCCGGTAGACCTTGCCGTTGTTCGGGTCGGTGATGTCGCCGCCCTCCCAGGTGTCGTCGCCTGACTTCTTGGCGTTGCGGATGATGGTCAGGCCGACGATGGGCTTGTCCTTGCGCTCATCGCTGCATTGTTCGCAAACGTCGTCGGGCTTGGACTTGGGGTCCAGCACCCGCTCGACCTTGCCGCTGAGCAGCCCGCCGGCCTCGCTGATGCGGACCAACGATTTCTCGGTCCGGCCGTCGTCGTCAATCGTCTTCCACAGGCCGACCGGCGTCATTTGCGCGCTGGCCAGGCCGGCGGCCAGCAGGGCGGCGGCGGCGAACAGCGCTTTCATGGCGATTTCCTTGGCGTGGCGGCTCAAAACAGGGCCTCGTCCATCGCCATCAGCGGCGCCAGCCCGGCGCGGGCGCTGCGGATCAGGCCAGCCGTCTCGGGCAGCAGCTTGGCGAAATAAAAGCGCGCTGTGTGCAACTTGGCGGTGTAGAAGCTGTCGCCGCTGTCCTGCTTGTCCAGGGCGATTTTGGCCATGCGCGCAAACAGGTAGGCAAAGCACAGGTGGCCGAGCACGCGCAGATAGTCCACCGCCGCCGCGCCAACCTCGTCGGCATTGGCAAAGGCCTTCATGCCCAGTTCGGTGGTCAGCTTGGTGACCTTGTCGCCCAACTCGGCGAGCGGGTTGATGAACTCCTGCATCGCCTCGGAGGTGCCCTCTTGCTCGACGAATTCGGCGATCTTGGCGCCGAACTGGCGCAGCCGCTTGCCGCTGTCGCCCAGCACCTTGCGGCCCAGCAGGTCGAGCGACTGGATGGTGTTGGTGCCCTCGTAGATCATGTTGATGCGGGCATCGCGGACGAACTGCTCCATGCCCGATTCGCGGATGAAGCCGTGGCCACCGTAGACCTGCATGCAGGCCGAGGTGGCGAGCCAACCGTTGTCGGTCAAAAAGGCCTTGATGATCGGCGTCAGCAGGGCCACCTCGGCGTCGGCCTGTGCGCGCTCGTCGGCGTCGTCACTGTGCAGCGCCACGTCCAGCCGCAGCGCGGTGTACATCGCCAGCGCGCGGCCGCCCTCGGCATAGGCGCGCGCGGTCAGCAGCATCTTGCGCACATCGGGGTGGACGATGATCGGATCGGCCGGCTTGTCCAAGGCCTTGGGGCCGGACAGCGCGCGCATCTGCAGCCGGTCGCGGGCATAGGCGACGGCGTTCTGGTAGGCCACCTCGGTCAGGCCCAGCGACTGGTTGCCCACCCCCAAACGGGCCGCGTTCATCATCACGAACATGGCCGCCAGGCCCTTGTTCGGCGTCCCGACCAGCGAGCCCACAGCGCCCTCCAGCTCCATCTGGCAGGTGGCGTTGCCGTGGATGCCCATCTTTTCCTCGAGCCGGCTGCAGTGGATCGGGTTGCGCTGGCCCAGCCGGCCGCTGGCATCGACCTGGAACTTCGGCACGATGAACAGCGAGATGCCCTTGCTGCCGGCCGGGGCGTCTGGCAGGCGTGCCAGCACCAGGTGCAGGATGTTGTCGGTCAGGTCATGCTCGCCGGCCGAGATGAAGATCTTGGTGCCGGTGAGCAAATAGTCGCCGTCGGCCAGCGGCTCGGCCTTGGTGCGCAGCAGGCCCAGGTCGGTGCCGCACTGGGGTTCGGTCAGGCACATCGTGCCGGTCCAGTGGCCACTGGTCAGCTTGGGCAGGTACAGCGCCTTCTGCGCTTCGGTGCCATGGGCGCGCAGCGCTGCATGGGCGCCATGCGACAGGCCCGGGTACATGGTCCAGGCTTGGTTGGCGGCGTTGAGCATCTCGTAGACGCACTGGTTCATCAGCAGCGGCAGGCCCTGGCCACCTTCATCCAGGTCGGCGCTCAGCGCCGGCCAGCCGCCTTGCACATACTGCGTATAGGCCGCCTTGAAGCCGTCGGGCGTGGTCACGGCGTGGCTGGCGGGGTCGAGTCGGCAGCCCTGCGCGTCGCCGTTGGCGTTGAGCGGGGCCAGCACCTGGGAGGCGAACTTGCCACCTTCTTCGAGCACCGCGTTCAAGGTGTCGGTGTCGAGGTCGGCGTGCCGCGACATCGCCCGCAGGGTGGCGCCGGCATCGAGCAGTTCGTGCATCAAAAATTGCATGTCGCGCAGCGGCGGGGTGTAGGTCGGCATGGCGGGTCCGGTCAGTGGCAAAAGTGGGGGTGGTGCGCGGCGGTCAATCGCGCCCCGGGGTGGTATTGGGGTGGGCGCTAAGGCTGTGTTGGACGATCCGCTCGAAGCCGCTGCGGGCGCGCTCGACCGCGCCGGGCTGGCGCAGGAACTTGGCGTCGTGGTGCAGGGCCAGGATCAGGCCGTGGATCTCGAACAGCAGTTGCGCCACGTCGGTGTCGGGGCGCAGATCGCCGGCCTGGACCGAGAGATCGATCGCCCTGTGCAGCGCCGCCTGCCAGGCGCGGACCATCGCCGCCAGCGCGTCGCGCACAGGGCCTGGCCGGTCGTCGAACTCGACCGCGCCGCTGATGTAGATGCAGCCCGAATCGAGCTCGACCGCGACCCGCCGAACCCAGCGCTCGAACAAGGCGCGCAGCCGCGGCAGGCCGCGCACTTCGCGCACCGCCGGGAAGAACACCTCCTCCTCGAAGCGGGCGTGGTATTCGTGGATGACGGCAATCTGCAGATCCTCGCGCGAGCCGAAATGGGCAAACACGCCCGACTTGCTCATCTGCGTGACCTCGGCCAAGACCCCGATCGACAGGCCTTCCAGGCCGTTCAACGAGGCCAAGCTCAAGGCCGCGTCGAGGATCGCGGCGCGGGTCTGCTGGCCCTTTTGCAACGAGCGCGCGGTGGCTTGGGTCATGGGCAGGGAAATCGGCACTGAAGGCGGCAAAGTGAGCGCAGGCACCTCGACCCGGGACGGACGGGGTGGGGTGGAGACCAAAAACGAACGACCGTGCTATTTTGCAGAATCTTGGCCTGGCGCGCGCGCCTTGCCACCAAGATTTCCCTGGGGTCGCCACCCTAAACCCGGCGCCGCAGCGGCGACATCGGTGAATGCCGGCAGGGCCGGCGAATCGGTTACGCTTGCGTGCAAGTCAACAGAAGGTCGGCCCCTTGGACGTGCTTCAACTCGACGTGTCCGGCCGCCCGCAGGCGTGGATCACGCCGCGTGAGGCCGCCGTGCTGTACGCTACCGACGGCGTCGCGTGGACACTTGGCCGGCCCTGCCATGTGCTGCGCGGCGGCTACCAGCGCACCACCGGGCTGCAGTCGCGGATCGAGGTGCATGCCATCGTCGCAGTGCGCGGCGCGGTGCCGAGCCGGGCCTGGCGGGTGACGCCGGCAATGACCAACCCCAAGCTGTTCCGGCGCGACCGCCATGTTTGCGCCTATTGCGGCAGCCGCTTCGGCTTCGACACCCTGACCCGCGAGCACATCGTGCCGGTCTCGCGCGGTGGCCGCGACACTTGGATGAACTGCATCACCGCCTGCCGCACCTGCAACGGACGCAAGGGCAACCGCATGCCCGAGCAAGCCGGTATGACGCTGCTGTACCTGCCCTACACCCCCAGCCTGCACGAGGACATGATCCTGCGCGGCCGGCGCATCCTGGCCGACCAGATGGAGTTCTTGCTGGCCAGCGTGCCGCGCTCGTCGCGGCTGCACGCCTGAGGCCCGCGCAACCGGCGCTGCCGCCGTGCTCGACGACGGTCAGGCCTGATTTGGCCGTTGCGGTTCGCCGTTACAGTTCCGGCCCATGTTCGACACACCGCTCACCGCGCTTGTACTCGGCGGCGGCGGCGCCCGGGCTGCGTACCAAGTCGGCGTGCTCAAGGCCATCGCGGCGCTGCGCAAATCCAGCGAGCGCCACCGCGCACGCGGCCGCAACCCCTTCGGCATCATCGTCGGCACCTCGGCCGGGGCGATCAATGCCGCCGCGCTGGCCTGCGGCGCCGACCGCTTCGAGGCGGCGGTGGGCATGCTCGCCCGGGTCTGGCAGGACTTCCATTGCGACCAGGTCTACCGCACCACCGCGCTTGACGAGATCTACACCGGCAACTCCTGGCTGACCATGCTCTCGGTCGGCCGTGCGGTGTCGCGCTGGCGCCGCGACCGGCCACGTTCAGCGCTGGACAACTCACCCCTGGCGGCGTTGCTGGCACGGCTGGTGCCGCTGGACCAATTGCGCATGGTGATGGCCCAGCGCCACCTGCATGGCCTGGCGATCACGGCCTCGCACTACAGCACCGGCGAGCACGTCACCTTCTACAGCACCTCGACGCCGGTGGCGCCCTGGCAACGCAGCCAACGGGTCGCCGTGCCCTCGCCGATCACGCACCAGCACCTGCTGGCCTCGTCGGCGATTCCGTTCATCTTTCCGCCGGCGCAGATCACCGGCCCCGAACCCGGCTGGTATGGCGACGGCTCGATGCGCCAGACCGCGCCGCTCTCGCCGGCGATCCACCTCGGCGCCGAGCGCCTGTTGATCGTCGGCGTGGGGCGGCTCAACGGCCCGCCAATCAAGGCCCGGCCGAACGAGCCGCCGCCAACCCTGGCGCAGATCGCTGGGCATGCCATGTCCAGCATCTTCCTCGACTCGCTGGCGGTCGACATCGAGCGGATGCAGCGCATCAACCGCACCCTGGCGCTGCTGCCCGACAGCGTCCGCCAGGACACGCCCCTGCGGCCGCTGGAGTCGCTGGTGATTTCACCCAGCCAGCGGATTGACGATATCGCCGCCAAGCACATCGGCCACTTGCCCAAGGCGGTGCACACCCTGATGCGCAGCGCCAATGACGCTGACGGCGATGGCAGCGCGCAGGCCGCAGGGATCGCCAGCTACTTGTTGTTTGAGGCACCCTTCACGCGCGAGCTGATCGCGCTCGGCGTGGACGACACCATGGCCCGGGCCGACGAGGTGCGTCAGTTCTTCAACTGGGACAGGCCGACCGTGGCGCTTCAGCGGGCCGCGCCGACGCTATCGCAGCCCTTGCCAGCGCCCGCTCCGCAGCCGCTGTCAACGCCGGACATCGAACTGCCCTGAGCCGCGCGCGGGCCGCGCCGAGGGGGTCGACAGTGCGGCCATGGCGCGGCGATTCACGCTACATTCAGCCCGCATCGATTGTCTGAAAGTCGTTTATAGGGCTGGCATGGACGCCAACTGGTTTCTCGATTCCATTGACGCCGATGGCAGGCGGCGGCGACGCGCGATCAGCAAGACGCCGTATGCGATTGGCCGCGACACCGCCAATGACCTGGTGATTGAGTCGTCAGGGCTGAGCCGCCGCCATGCGGTCTTGGATCTCGACATCTCCGGGCGGCTGAGGGTCACGGACCTGAACAGCACCAACGGCACCTTCATCAACCGCCAGCGCCTAGACCAGGCCAGCTTCGTGGCGGTCGACGATGTGCTGCACTTCGGCACCGCCGAGTTCCGCCTGGCGCGGGACGAGGAGGCCGACGCGGCGACCGACCAGCGCACCATGATTGTTCCCAAGGGCCAGGCCCTGCCGGAACGTTTCGTGCTCGGCGAAAAGCCGTTCATGGAGCTGCTGGGCGGGCGCGGCCTGTCGGCTGCGGCCCAGCCGATCGTCAATGCCGACGGCAGCCTGTTTGCCTATGAGCTCTTGGGGCGCGGCAACCACCCTGACCTGCAGGGCTCGCCGATGCACCTCTTCCACCTCGCGGCGCAGCTCGGTCGCGAGGCGGAATTGAGCGAAGCGTTTCGCCACTTTGGCGTGTTGGCCATCGCGCCGCGGCTGCACGGCGCCAAGTTGTTCGTCAACACCCACCCGAAGGAGACCTTCACCGAGACGTTCTTTGAGGCCCTGTGCGCGTTGCGCGCCCAGGCCAGGCAGCCCGACCTGGTGGTCGAGATCCATGAAACCGTGATCGTCGAGATCAGTCGCATGCGCGAGCTGGCGGCCAAGCTGCAAGACATAGGCGTGAGCTTCGCCTATGACGATTGGGGCGCCGGACAAGCGCGGATCAACGAGTTGGTCGATGTCCCGGCGCAGTACGTCAAATTCGACATCGGCCTGGTGCGCGAGATCCACCGCGCCAGCGAACGCAAGCAAAAGCTGGTGCGCGACCTGGTCCGCATGGTCCGCGATCTGGGGTCGGTACCGCTGGCCGAGGGTGTCGAGTTCGAGGCCGACGCCACGGTCTGCATCGACATGGGGTTTGAGCTGCTGCAGGGTTACCACACCGGCCGGCCGATGCCGCTGGAGGCGCTGCGCTGACCTTTGGTTACGGATGACTGCGCCGCAAAGGCCGTTGTCGCTCATCTGGGGGATGTCTGGTGCCCCGCAGCAGGCACAGAATCGACCTCCGACGGTATCGCTCAGGCCGTTTCCGTAGCCGGGGCCGAGACCATCGCACCTTTGCCATCGAAGGAGGCTGCAATGAGTCGCAATGTTGTTCACCACTTCGCCAAGTCCCTGGCGCTGCCTGCGCTGGCCCTCTTGGTTTGCGCGTCGGCATTGGCCCAGGGGCCGGTGTTCAAGCCGTCGCAGGTGACCGAGGGCGCGCTGATTGACGCGCTCGGCCTGCCCCCGGCGGCAGGCACCGAGCCGCCCTCGCGCTCCATCCGCATGTCGGTCAAACCGACGACGGCGGCCAAGCCGGCGCCCGGCAAGGCCAGCCTGCTGATCACGTTCGCCACCGGCTCGGCCGAGTTGACGCCGGAAACCGTCCGCACGCTGGAGATTCTGGCCAAGGCGCTGCAGTCCGATCGCCTGACCGGTCTCGGGTTCCGCGTCGAAGGCCATGCCGATCCGCGCGGCACGCCAGACATGAACCAGAAGCTGTCGCAGGAGCGGGCGCAGGCCGTGGTCGCTTACCTGAGCGGCACGCTCGGCGTGTCGACCGAACGCCTGGCGGCGATTGGCAAGGGATCGAGCGAGCCGATCAACCCAGACCACCCCGATGCGGCAGAAAACCGGCGCGTGACCATCGTCACCAACCGCTGAGCGCTGTGGGCCGCTGTGGCCCTGTCCCGACCGTCGAGGACCAATGCATATGCCGACATTCACACCCCCCATGGCCTGGCCGATGGCTTGGCGACGCCTGGGCCTGCTCTGCTGTCAGTGCCTAGGCGTGGGCCTGGGCGTGGGCCTGGGCGCGGCGGCCTGGGCCGCAGACACGCAGGAGCCCCGATTCGCGCTGGTCGTCGGCAACGCCGGCTACAGCGGCGCGCCGCTGGCCAACGCTGCCAATGACGCCACCGCCGTGGCCAAGGTGCTGGAGCGCGCCGGTTTCAAGGTCGACCTCAAGCTCAATGCCAACCAGCGGCAGATGCAGGAGGCGATCTCCAACCTGGGCCAGCGCCTGAGCCGCGAGGGCATAGGCTTGTTCTACTACGCGGGCCATGGCGTGCAGATCCGCGGCCGCAACTACCTGCTGCCGGTCGGCGTAGAGATTCGCCGCGAGGCCGATGTGCCGACCCTTGGGGTCGATGTCCAGCAGTTGCTCGACCGCATGGGCAGCGCCCGCAACCGCATGAACGTGGTGATCCTGGATGCCTGCCGCGACAACCCCTTCTCTGGCGACGGCAAGGCCGGCAGCGGCGGACTGTCGCAGTTGGACGCGCCGACCGGATCATTGATCGCCTTTGCCACCGCGCCGGGCAGCGTGGCCAGTGACGGCAAGGGCGTCAACGGCCTGTACACCCAACATTTGCTGGCCAACATCGAGCGCCCCGGCACGACCATCGAGGAGGTCTTCAAGCGGGTTCGGTTGGGCGTTCGCCTGGACTCCAGCGGGCGCCAGATTCCCTGGGAAAGCACCTCCTTAGAGGCCGAGTTCTCATTTTTTCCGGACATGGTCGGCGGACGGCGCAACACGCTCACGCCGTCGCTGCCGCCGCCACCCGGGATCGAGTTGATCGCCCGCGCCGAACTGGGCTACGACCTGCTGCGCCAGGGCAAGCTGGACCCGGCCGAAAAAGAATTTCGCGCCTTGCTGGGCAACCCCCACCCGGATGTCGCCTTGATGGGCCGTGAGGGCCTGGCCGAAGTGCTGCTGGGCCGTGGCGATGTGCTGGCGGCGGTGGCCGAGGCCAACGACATCATCGCCAAATCGCCGGGCCGCAGCGCCGCCTACCTGATCCGCGGCCGCGCCATGGCTGCCTCGGGCCGGCCCCAGGACGGTGCGGCGTCGATCCGGGTGGCCGCCGGGCCGCAGACCAGCGCCGACTTCTGGTGGCAGAAGTCCGACGCCCTGGTGGCTGCCGGCAACCAGCAGCGCAAGGACGACCCCCGCGCCGCCGCCCGCACCTATGAGCAGGCGGTGCGCGAGAACCCCAAATCGATCGCGGCGCTGAGCAACCTGGCGGTGGCGCTGAACGAGTCGGGCGACGCCACGCGCGCCGCCACGGTGCTCGACAAAGCACTGGCGCTGGACCCGGCGGATGCGATGTCGATCGCCCTGATGCGCCAGGTCCGCGACTCCCTGGCCGAGCGCGACGACCGGGCGCGCCAGACCTACATCGATGACAGCGTCAAAGAATTGGCCGCACGCTTTCGCAGCCCGGCGGCAAAAACCGCAGTCACCGACGACTGGACCTCGCCGGTCCTGGCGCTGACCGTGCTGCCCTTCCAGGACAACACCCTGGCCTCCTTGACCGGCCGGATTGGCCAGGAAGCGTTGCTGCAGCAGGCGGTGATCCAAGAGTTGCAAGCCCGTGGCCTGCCCATCGTCGAGCGCAAGCTGCTCGACAAGCTGATGGCCGAGATCAAGCTCGGCAGTTCGGAGTTGGCCGACCAGGACACGCAGATCCGCCTGGGCAAGGTGTTCGCCGCACGGCTGATGGTCTCGGGCGCGCTGAACAGCGATGGCAATGCTGTGTCCCTGGCCTACCGGGCAATCGACACCGAGACCACCCGGCTGGCCCTGGTACGCACCGACAAGGGCGGCGAGCCTGTCAAGATTGAGCAGTTGGCCGCGACAGTCGCCGATGCGGTGGCACGCACGGTCAAGGAAAAATACCCGCTCAAGGGCCGGGTGGTGGGCATGGACGGCGCGCGGGCGATCCTGAACCTGGGCCGCAAGCATGGGCTGGTCGCCGGTCAGGGCTTCAATGTGCTGGTGCGGGGCGAGCCGATCGAGTCCAACGGCCGGGTTCTGGGCTACAAGGAAGTGCGACTGGCGCAGCTCACCGTGACCGAGGTCGATGACTTGCTGGCCTATGCCAAGGTCGACAACGCGGCCGGCACGATCGAAAAACAGCAGCGGGTAATCGCCCGGAGCGAATGAAGCCTGCCTGCCCAATGTCGATGGCCTGCCGCAGCCTCGTGCGCTGCTGGATCGCATTGACCTTGCTGGCCGGCAGCGCCTGGGCGCAAGGCCTGACGGCGGTGGTGGTCTGGGATTTCGAGAACCTGAGTCCCGCTGCAACGGCTGGACCGAACCCGCAGCAACTGGACTACCTCAAGCGTGCGCTGTCCGAGAACCTGACCGTTGCCCTGCTCGGCAGCCCCGGCCTGCAGGTGGTTGAGCGGCAGCGCCTGAAGCAGTTGCTGGCCGAGCAAAAGCTCTCGGCCGCCGACCTCACCGACCAAGACACCCGGCTCAAGTTGGGCCGCATCATCGGCGCCGGTCGGATGGTTTTTGGCAGCTTCTTCGCTTTGGGCGACCAGGTCCAGGTCAACCTGCGGGTGGTCGAGACCGCGACCTCGCGGGTGGTGTTCTCCGACGAACTGGCCAGCGAAGCCGACGCCGTGATGCAGCGCATCGATGGCCTGAATCGCCGGCTCGTACGCAAGTTGGGGGATGGCAGCGCTTCGACCCACAGCTACCCTGCGGCACTGTGGCAGACCTACGATCAGGCGCTGGCACTGTCCGATGCCGGCCGTGATGAGCAAGCGATCGAGTCCTTGCAGCGGCTGCTGGCACAACACAAGGATTTCGTCCCCGCCGAGCGGCAACTGGTGGCCCTGTTGGAAAAGCTGAACCGACGCTGAGCGAATGCCCAAAGCGCCCTCCGCCCCGCCGTCAAGATGGACCGCCGCGCCCGAGTGGCGGGTGGTGGTGGCCGCCTGCGCCTCGGCCTGGACCTGCGCCGCCTGGGCCCAGACCCCGCCCGACGCCGGCCGATTGCTCGAAGAAAACCGCCCACAGACCCGCCCTGCTGCACCAGCGGCACCCAAGCGGCTGATCGAACCACCGACGCGTCCTACCGTCGAGATGGCCGAGGGCCTGACCGTGACGCCCAGTGGCTTTCGCATCGTCGGCGCCACGTCTTTCGCCGAGAGCCTGCTGGCCGAGCGGGTGCAGGCCTTTGTCGGTCGCAAGCTCGACTTGGCCGGGCTCAACGAGGCCGCCGGGGCGATCACGCGGCTCTACCAATCGGCAGGGCATCTGCTGAGCTATGCCTACTTGCCGGCCCAGCGGGTGGCGGACGGGGTGATCGAGATCGCCGTGCTCGAAGGCAAGGTCGACGCCGTCCAGGTGGCCAATGCCCAGGAGGTCAGGTTGCGCGACGAGGTCGTGCAGGCGCACCTGCGCGGTCTCGTCGATGCCAAGCCATTGCGTCAGGCCGATGTCGAGCGTGGCCTGTTGCTGCTCAACGACATTCCCGGCGTGGTCGCGCGTGCCGCCTTCACCCCCGGGGCCTCGCCCGGGGCGGCCGAGGTGGTGGTCTCGGTCGCCGAAGAGGAACCACTGGCCGGCGAGGTCAGGATCGACAACCATGGCAGCAGCTCCAGCGGCGAATACCGCGCCGCCGTCAGCCTGCAGTTCAAGGATTTGTTCGGCTACGGCGACAGCACCCAGGCCCAGTTCACCGTCAGCCAGCGCGGCAGCCTGATCAGCGGCAGCCTGAGCACCCTGCTGCCGCTGGGCGGCTCCGGCTTCAAGGCCGGGCTGTCACTGTCTAGCCTGCATTACCAGCTCGGCGGCGGCTTTGGCAAGCTCGGCGCCGAGGGCGCCGCCCGATCGATGGCGGCGCGGATGCAATACCCGATCCTGCGCTCGCAACCGCTCAACCTCAACCTCGAGGGTGTTGCCGAGCGCAAATTCCTCAGCGATGACGTGCAACTGGCAGGCCGCAATCACCGCAAGATCAGCGACGGGGCCAGCATCCGGCTTGCGCTCGACTGGCGCGACGCCTGGTTGGGCAGCGACGCCGCCAGCAGCGCCGGCCTGGGCGCGTCGCTGGGCCAGCTCAGCCTTCAAGATGACCAGAGCCGCAGCGAGGACGCGGCCGGCCTGCGCACTGCCGGCGCCTTCAACAAGGCCGACCTGAGCCTGACGCGCCAGCAGTCGCTGTGGGGGCCGTTCAGCGGCTACCTGCGCCTGGCCGCCCAGCTTGGCCGGCACAAGAACCTCGACAGCTCGGAGAAATTCGCCCTCGGCGGCCCCAACGCGGTGCGCGCCTACAGCTCGGGCGAGGCGCTGGTCGACGACGGCCAGATCGGCACGCTCGAGTTTCGCTACGCCCAGGACTACCTCGGCGGCAACCTGCTGTGGTCGCTGTTCATCGAGCGCGCGCTGGGCCGCATCAACAACAGCCCGGCGGCGGGCGTGAGCGGCAACCAGGTCGGCCTCAGCGGCAGTGGCCTGGGCCTGCAATGGAGCGGCGGCGACATCGGCCTGAGTGCCTCGCTGGCCTGGCGCGGCAACCGCCTGCCGACCGCCGAGGGCGGCGACCCCAGACCGCGGCTGTATTTCCGCTTCCTTTTCACACCTTGAAAAACGACCAGACCATGAGGGATCCCACAGGCCGGATGTTGACAGTGCCGCCCAGCGCGCACTGAGCCCCAATCCGGCAGGAGCATCGTCACCATGCCAGTCCGCACCGAATCCAGCGCCAACTCCAACTCGCCGCAACGCCAGCGCAGGCATGGCCGGCGCCACCTCAGCCGGCTGTTGTCCGGCCTGCTGGCGTCCTTGTTCGCCAGCCTGGTGGCGGCGCAAATCCTGCCGCCAATCGCCCTGCCGCAGGGCGGCCAGGTGATGGTCGGCTCGGGCCGGATCAGCCAGACCGGCGCGCAGATGCTGATCAACCAGACCAGCGCCAGGCTGGGCCTGGATTGGCAGAGCTTTGACATCGGCAGCAAGGCCAGCGTGGAGTTCAGGCAGCCCGACGCGAATTCGGTGGCACTGAACCGGGTGCTGGGCAGTGACGCCTCGGCGATCTACGGCCGCTTGAGCGCCAACGGCCAGGTGTTCTTGACCAATCCCAACGGCGTGCTGTTTGCACCCGGCGCCAAGGTCGATGTCGGCGGCCTGGTGGCCTCGACGCTGGATCTGTCGCAGCACGACTTTGCGGCCGGCGACTACCGCTTTCGCGGCGGCAGTGGCAGCACCGGGCAGGTGCTCAACCAGGGGCGGCTGAGCGCGGCCGATGGCGGCTACCTGGCGCTGCTGGGCAATCGTGTGGCCAACGACGGCGAGATGACCGTCAAGCTCGGCTCGGTGCTGCTGGCCTCGGGCAATGCCGCCACGGTCAACATCGGCGGCAGCGGCCTGATGTCGGCGGTGGTCGCACCCGGCCTGGCCGGCAGCGTCGCCAACCGTGGCCTGATCGCCGCCGACGGCGGCACGGTCACCTTGAGCGCCCATTCGGCCGAGGCCATCGCCGCGTCGCTGGTCAACAACAGCGGCGTGATCCGGGCCAACACCCTGTTCGAGCGCGCTGGCGAGATCTGGATCACCGGCGACCGCGTGGCCACCAGCGGCCAACTCAACGCCGACGCTGCGGGCAGCCTGTCCGGCGGTCGCATCGTCGTCAAGGGCGACCTCGAACTTGGCAGCGCCGAGATCTCCGGATTCTTAAGCGCGCGCAGCGAGCAAGGCGCGGGCGGCAACATCGAGACCTCGGCGGCCCGCGTCAGGGTGGCCGACGGCACCCGGGTCGACACCTCCGGCGCACCCGGCCGCAGTGGCACCTCGCTGATCGACCCGACCGACTTCAACATCGACGCCGGCGGTGGCGCCTCGACCAGCTCGGGCATAGGCGCCGACACCTTGTCGGCCAACTTGGCCAGCAGCAACATCAGCCTGGCGACCAACAATGGCGTGGGCAGCGATGCGGGCGACCTGAACGTCAATGCGCCGGTGGGCTGGAGCAGCAACAACCGCCTGACCCTGGCAGCCTTTCGCAACATCAACATCAATGCCGACATCTCCGCCAGCGGCAACACCGCCGGGCTGGTGCTGAGCCCCAACGTCGGCCACGGCGGCGGCACCTACAGCA
>JANXYH010000130.1 GCA_025350145.1 Burkholderiales bacterium
CCGAGCATGAAAACCCTGGTTCGGCGCATCATTTCAGGCGACACACGGGGCGAATGAGGTCGCAGATGGATGCCATGAAAAGTACCCTGTTCGGTTTTAATGCATGGCAGCACGGGCAGCCTCCGCCAGAAAACCCGAGCGGGTGGAGCCTTGCGACTTGGCGTAGGCATCGATCTTGGCCAAGAGGCGACGCGGCAGCGTGATGTTGATTTTCTCTGCTTTGCCTTCAAAGCGCGTCACATCGACATCGACCAGCGCCCAAACCCAACCGGCGTACTCTGGATCGCTCTGCCGCTCGGCCAAGGGACGCGGAACGGGAATGTCCAGGTTGTCCTCTGCGAGTATTTCGCAGTGCGCTTCAATGGCCTCGACCGCATTGGCGAAGGCATCCTCAGCCGTGTCGCCAGCAGAGAAACATCCCGGGAGATCGGGCACCACCACGCCCCAGGCCGTGCTTTCGGTGGCAGGTTCAATGGCAATCGGGAATTTCATGGCGTTTTTTTCCTTCACTTCAATCCAGCTTGTTTCAAGAGCTTGTGAACCAAGCCAACGCCCAAGTCCATCTTCGAATGCGGGACGCTGATGTGGCCGGGCTTTGTCGGGTGACGGAAAACGTGGTGGCTTCCCTTCACGTTCCGCAACCCCCAGCCGTCGGCTTCGAGCAATTTGATGACTTGCTTGCTGTTCACGGTGGTTAGTATAACCACTGAAACGATACTGTCAACACAATACCCACCAACGCCAAAAACACATTCGCCGCCGCCGACGTGTGTCAAGGTAGGTGTCGCCTCAATCACGCACCTTGCTGCTGAGTCTGTTGGGCGCTGGCATCCATGTGGACCGCCGCATCGCGTTCTGGATTGCGGGTGACCGCGCCGATGGGCGACCAGTTCCGTGCAGTGCAGAGCGCATGATTGCTCTGGCAGATAAACGCCTAGCATGCCAAGGTGAAAAGTACATCAGTAGCAAAAGTAAGCGTTATGCCAAGTGAAGACACAGCCCGGTGGACCGTGACGGTCTCCAAAGAGAGCGACCTCGCTCTGCGTACATACCTGGGCGCCAAGGGCATGCGCAAGGGTGACCTCTCGAAGTTCATCGAGGACGCTGTGCTGTGGCGCATGTTCCGAAAATCCGTCGCCGAGGCGCGCGAGTCCTTTTCGGACCTTTCGGCCAACGAGACACAGGCTTTGGTGGATGAAGCTGTGGCGGCAGTGCGCCGCGACCACCCCATGTCGCAGCCGCCACGGCTGCGGTAGGGCGTCGTGCGGCTCATCCTTGACACCGACATCATCGTCAGTGGCCTCATCAGCCCAAGCGGTCCGCCCGGGCATTTGCTTGACTTGTGGGATGAAGATCAGCGCTACACCCTGATCAGCGCCGAGGCGCAAATCGCAGAGCTGATGAGGGTCGTTGACTTCCCGAAGTTGCGGACCCGTCTTCGTCCTGGTCTGGTCCACGATTGGGTCTTCACGCTGCGCCGCTTTGGGCTGCTGCTGCATGACTTGCCCACCGTCAACGTGTCGCCTGATCCGAACGACAACTTCCTGCTGGCAATCGCCCAGGCCGGCCGGGCTGACCTTTTGGTGACCGGCGACAAGCGCGACCTGCTGGCCTTGAAATCGCATGGCGGCACGGCGATTGTTTCGGCGCACGAGGCAGTTGCACGACTGCAGGGAGGCACGGCGTGACGCGAGGCCAGACTGACGACGAGGCGCGAACTAACGGGTACGGCCGGCCGAGCAGTACCTGGCCAAGGCGGGCTGAAATTCGGCCGGCCTTTTCAGGCCACCCGGTCCTGCTCCAGCCGCTGCCAGCGCGCCACGCCATCGCCGTCCAGCCAACGCCTGGCCCGGCCCTCGGCCACCAGCCGGGTCAGGTGCGCCAGGCTTTCACCGGTGGCCATGTTGAGCAGGTCACCCATGCTGTCGATGGGCCGGGCGAACAGCGCTCCGAAGACATCGACGGCGCACTTGGGCTCGGCCAGGCTGCGCAACAGCCGGTCCAGCCCCTTGCGGTGGCCGGCAATCAAACGGTCCAGGCGGGCGTGCAGGCCGCTGAAGGGCTCGCCGTGGGCGGGCAGCACCAGCAGGCTGTCGGGCAGGCTGCGGCGCAGCGCTGTCAGTGAATCCAGCCAGTCGCCGAGTGGGTCGGCCTCGGGTTCGGTCGGAAAGACCGAGACGTTCGACGAAATCCGCGGCAGCACCTGGTCGCCCGAGATCATCACCGCCAGCGCGTCGTTGACCAGGCAGGCATGCTCCGGGCAATGGCCGCGGCCGACCACCACCCGCCAGTCCTGCGCGCCGATGCGCAGGCTGTCGCCGTCGCTGATGCGCACAAAGCTGTCGGGCATGGCGTGGATGTACTTGCCGAAACCACCGAAACGGGCGCGGTAGACGTCGAGCGCGGCCTCGTTCCAGCCGCATTCGCGGTAGAAGCGGATCGCGTCCTCGGGCGCCTCGCGGCCGGTGTCGGCGATCAGGGTGCGGCAGGTCAGGTATTCGAGCCGGGTCATCCACAGCCGGCACTGGAACTTGCGCGTCAACCAGCCGGCCATGCCGACATGGTCGGGGTGCATGTGGGTGGCGAAGACGCGGGTGATGCGCGCGCCCTTGCCGTGCGCGGCCAGCGCGCCATCGGGGGCGATCAGGGCACGCCAGGCGGCGATGGTCTCGGCGGTCTTGGTGCCGGTGTCGACGATCGCCCAACCCGGGCCGGCTGCGTCCTCATCGGCGATGGCCCAAAGGTTGATGTGGTTCAGGGCGAACGGCAGCGGCATGCGCAGCCAGAGAACGCCAGGCGCCACTTCCTTGGCCGTGCCCGCTGCCGGCGCTGGGCCGCAGGGGTAGTGCAGGCCGTGAAGCTCAACCGCACCGGCGCTGTCGCTGCGGCCGTCGCTGGTGAAGGCGGCGGCGGGTTCAGTGGCGGCGGCGGTGCTGGGTTCGGCGGGGCTCATCTGCCGATTCTGCACCGCCCAGGCCTGGCCACCGGGGCGCAGCCTGTGTCGGCTGCGGGGTCGCCTTCAGGCGCTGTACATGCTGTCGATCAGCGCAGCGTACTTCTTGCTGACCAGCGAGCGCTTGAGCTTCATGGTCGGGGTCAGTTCCTCGTCCTCGGCGGTCAATCGCTGCTCGATCAGGCGGAACTGCTTGATCTGCTCGACCCGGGCAAACTGCTTGTTGACCTTCTCGATCTCCTCGCCGATCAGCGCCACCAGCTCAGGCGCACGGCACAGGCTGCGGTAATCGCTGAACGGGATGTCGCGCTCCTGCGCCCATTGCTCGACGTTGTCCTGGTCGATCATCACCAGGCAACTCAGGAACGGCCGCTTGTCGCCGATCACCACCGCGTCGGTGACGTAGGGGCTGAACTTGAGCTGGTTCTCCCACTCGCTGGGGGTGACGTTCTTGCCACCGGCGGTAATGATGATGTCCTTCATCCGGTCGGTGATGC
>JANXYH010000178.1 GCA_025350145.1 Burkholderiales bacterium
CTTGAACGCCACGTTCACACCCATTCACTCGGCGGGGCACGCCAGCCCTGTTGAACAACCCGAGGCGGTGGCGCGCTTGATTGCGTCCGAAGGCCATCCTTCCGGGAGGCCGGCGCATGGCTGAGCCCACCCCCGACGACGCGTCTGACAAGTACATCGTGCCCGCGCTCGAGCGCGGCCTGAAGCTGCTTGGCGAATTCGGTGGCCAGACGCGCACCCTGAACGCGCCCGAACTGGCGCGCCGCATGAGCCTGCCGCGTTCGACCGTCTTCCGACTGCTCGCCACACTGGAGAGCCTGGGCTTCATCGAACGCACCGACGGCGGCAGCGACTATCGCCTGGGCATGGCCGTGCTGCGCATGGGCTTCGAGTTTCTGTCGTCGCTCGACCTCACCGAACTCGGCCAGCCGATGATCGAACGGCTGTGCAACGACATCAAACACCCGTGCAACATCGTGATCCGCGACGGGCGCTCGACCGTGTACGTGGCGCGCGTGATGCCGCCGATGCCCTTCACCACTGGGGTGCGGGTGGGCACTCGGCTGCCGGCACATGCCACCGTGTTGGGGCGCATCCTGCTTCAGGATCTCGCTCTGGCGGAGTTGCGCAAGTTGTACCCCGAGGACAAGCTCGAGGTGTTCTCCAGTTCCACGCCGAAGAGCGTGCTCGAGCTGTTCGACATGGTCGAGGTCGACCGCGAGCGCGGCTATGTGCTCGGCGAAGGCTTCTTCGAAGCCAGTATTTCCACGATCGCTGCGCCGGTCCGGGACCACACCGGCCACGTGGTGGCGGCGCTGGGCACCACGATCGCGTCGCCGAATATCCAAGCCAGCCGCCTCGACGACCTCGTGCAGAAGGTGCGCGCCTGCGCAGACGAACTGGCGTTGCTGCTCAACTACAAGCCCGCTGCCGGCCGGGCGGTGAATGTCATCTCGATCCGCCCATGAACCCGACGCGCGCAAATCCCTTCGACCTCGACGGCACGGTGGCCATCGTCACTGGCGGCTCGTCGGGCATCGGCCTGGCGACTGTGGATCTGTTGCTGCGTCAAGGTGCGGCTGTCGGGTTCTGTGGCCGCGACGCGCAGCGCTTGCACGAGGCCGCGGCCGGCTTGCGCAAGACCGTGCCTGGCGCTCGGCTGCACGCCGCGACCTGCGATGTGCTCGACCCCGCGTCGGTGCGTGAATTCGCGGCAGGCTGCCAGGCTGCGCTTGGCGCTGCGGCGATCCTCGTCAACAACGCCGGCCAGGGCTGCGTTTCGACCTTTGCCAACACCAGCGACGAGGAATGGCAAGAGGAACTCCGGCTGAAGTTCTTCTCGGTCATCGATCCGACGCGTGCGTTCCTGCCGCAACTTGAGGCGCAGTCCAATGCCTCGATCGTCTGCGTCAACTCGTTGCTGGCGGCGCAGCCCGAGCCGCACATGGTCGCCACGTCGGCGGCACGCGCAGGGGTGAAAAACCTCGTGCGCTCGCTGGCCACCGAATTCGCGCCGAAGCGCATCCGCGTCAACGGCATCTTGCTCGGGCTGGTCGAGTCTGGCCAGTGGCGGCGCCGCTTCGAGGCCAGGGAGCAGCGCGATCTCGACTGGTCGGCCTGGACCGCGCAACTCGCCCAGGCCAAGCACATCCAGCTTGGCCGGCTCGGTCTTCCCGAAGAGGCGGCGCGCGCCATCTTCTTCCTGGCCTCGCCGATGTCGTCGTACACGACCGGCAGCCACATCGATGTTTCCGGAGGTCACTCTCACTGTGCCTAACACCAAGCAAATCACCGTCGGCGCCGCGATTGCCATGCTCCTCGAGAGCAGTGGCGTCAAGGCGGCGTTCGGGGTCATTTCGATCCACAACATGCCGATCCTGGACGCCTTCGCCGAGCGCGGCAAGATCCGTTTCGTGATGGCCCGCGGCGAGGCCGGCGGCACCGGCATGGCCGACGCCTATGCCCGCACCACAGCATCGCTCGGCGTCTGTCTGACGAGCACCGGCACGGCCGCAGGCAACGCGGCTGGTGCGATGGTCGAGGCCCTGACCGCAGGCACTGCGCTGCTGCACATCACCGGGCAGATCGAATCGCAATACCTCGACCAGAACCTCTCGTACATCCACGAGGCGCCCGACCAACTGACGATGCTCAAGGCGGTGTCCAAGGCGGCGTATCGCGTGCGCAATGTTGAAACCGCAATCGGCACGATGCGCCAGGCGATTCAGTGTGCGCTGACCGCGCCGACCGGGCCGGTCAGCGTCGAGATTCCGATCGACATCCAGGCCGCATTGATCGATGTGCCGGCGCACCTGGAGCCGCTGCCTGTCGTGCTGCAAGTGCCGCCGCAGTCCTCGCTCGACGCACTCGCCGACAAGCTCGCTGCGGCCAAGCGCCCGATGCTGTGGATCGGCGGCGGTGCGCGCCACGCCGGCGCGGCCGTCGCGCGCCTGATGGCGCTCGGCTTCGGCGTGGTCAGCAGCACGCAGGGCCGCGGCATCGTGGCCGAGGACGACGCGCGGACCCTTGGCGCCTACAACCTGCACAAGCCCGTCGAAACCTTCTACCAGACCTGCGACGCGATGCTCGTGGTCGGCTCCCGGCTGCGCGGCAACGAGACGCTGAAGTACGAACTGAAGCTGCCGCGCCCGCTGTATCGGATCGACGCCGACGCTGCCGCCGAGGGGCGTTGCTACACCAGCGATGCGTTCGTGTGTGGTGACTCCGCGCTTGCCCTGGACGGACTCGCCGATAGGCTCGAAGGCCGCATGAAGGTCGATCCCTCGTTCACACCCGACCTGCGCCAGGCACGGCTCGACGCCGAAAGGCAGTTGCTCGATGGCCTGGGCCCCTACGCCACACTCGTCGGCCAGTTGCAGGAGGCTGCGGGCCGCAATTTCAACTGGGTCCGCGACGTGACCGTGTCCAACAGCACCTGGGGCAATCGCCAGTTGCAGATCTTCGACCCACGGGCCGGCGTGCACGCACTTGGCGGCGGGATCGGGCAGGGCTTGGCGATGGCGATTGGCGCGGCCGTCGGTTCGGCCGTCAACGCGCCGGGCCGCAAGACTTTTTGCCTATCGGGTGATGGCGGCTTCATCTTGAACCTGGGCGAGCTCGCCACCGCGGTTCAGGAGAAGGCCGACGTGGTCTTCGTTCTGATGAACGACCAGCGCTACGGCGTCATCCAGAACATCCAGGATGCGCAGTATGGCGGCCGCCGTTGCTATGTCGAGCTGCACACGCCGGACTACGCGCAACTGACCGCGTCGTTGAAGCTCGGCCACGCGCGGGTCAGCCAGCTCGATACGCTGCCCGCAGCGATCGACAAGGCGATCTCGACCACGGGTCCGTTCATCCTGGAAATTGACATGCGCTCGATCGGCGCTTTCAAGACCGCATTTGCCGGCCCGCCGACCAAGGTCGCAGCCGGCACAGCCGCGTGAGGATGAATCGACCATGTTGCGAGTGACCATGATCGGTTGCGGCGCCATCGGCAGTGGCGTGCTTGAGCTGCTGCACGGCGATGCCGATGTCGCGTTCGACAGCGTCGTCACAGTGGCGGACTCGCGCAAGCAGACGCAGGCCACCGTCGCCCGATGGGCACCTGGCGCAAGCGTGATCGAGCGGCTCGACGCGGCAGCAGCCGCTCCCGACGTGCTCGTCGAATGCGCCGGCCACGCCGCGATTGCGGCGCATGTTCTGCCGGCGCTGGCGCGCGGCATTCCGTGCATCGTCGCGTCGGTGGGAGCGCTCGGCGAGCCCGGCATGGTCGAGGCGCTCGAACGCGCCGCGCGCGAAGGCGGCACGCAGGTGCAACTGCTGTCGGGCGCGATCGGCGGCATCGATGCACTGGCAGCGGCACGTGTAGGTGGGCTGGAGTCGGTGGTCTACACCGGTCGCAAGCCGCCGCTGGCCTGGCAGGGCACGCCGGCTGAAATGGTGTGCGATCTCGCCAGCCTGACCAGCGCCCGCATGATCTTCGAAGGCAGCGCTCGCGAGGCCGCGCAGCTCTACCCGAAAAACGCGAATGTGGCGGCCACGCTGTCGCTCGCCGGGCTGGGGCTGGAGCGGACCCAGGTGCAGCTTTTTGCCGACCCCGGCGTCACCGAGAACGTGCATCACTTCGAGGCGCGCGGCGCGTTCGGACACTTCGAACTGACGATGCGCGGCAACCCGCTGCCCGCCAACCCCAAGACCTCGGCGCTGACGGTCTACAGCGTCGTGCGCGCGCTGACCAACCGCGCTCGCGCAATCTCGATCTGAGGAACCTGCAGTGAGCACTGACACTTTGCTTCCCATCAATATCGGCGGCGAGCTGCGCCTGGGCGGCGGCGACGAGTACGCGAGCCTGTATCCGGCAACCGGCGAGGCCGTGGCGCGCCTGCGTGCGCCGAGCCTGGCCGACGTCGACGAGGCGATCACCCGCGCCGACCACGCCTTCCGCACCAGTGGCTGGGCGCAGCGCAAGCCGCACGAGCGCGCGGCCGTGCTGAACCGCGTCGCTTCGATCATCCGTGAGCGCGGCGAAGCGCTCGCGCAGCGCCAGAGGCTGGACAACGGCAAGCCGATCAACGAGACCCGCAACCTGGTCAGCAGCGCAGCGGCGACGTTCCAGTTCTTCGCCAGCGCCTGCGAGACGCTCGAAGAGACGATCACCCCGTCGCGCGGCGACTTCATGACGATGAGTGTCTACGAGCCGATGGGCGTGGTCGCGGCGATCACGCCGTGGAACTCACCGATCGCCAGCGAAGCGCAGAAGGTCGCACCGGCGCTCGCGGCGGGCAACGCGGTGGTGATCAAGCCGGCCGAGGTCACGCCGCTGATGGCGCTGGAACTGGCGGCCATCTGCGAGGAGGCGGGTATTCCGAAGGGCATGCTGAGCGTGCTGCCGGGCCGGGGTTCGGTGATTGGTGACGCGATCACGAAGCACCCGTTGGTCAAGCGCGTGTCGTTCACCGGCGGCACCGCCACCGGCAAGCACATCGCCCACATCGCGGCCGAGAAGATGATGCCGGTGTCGCTCGAACTCGGCGGCAAGTCGGCGACGATGGTGCTGGCCGACGCCGACCTCGACCATGCCGTCAATGGCGTGCTTTACGGCATCTTCAGTTCGTCGGGCGAATCGTGCATCGCCGGCTCGCGGCTGTTCGTAGCGCGCGCGCTGTACGCCGAGTTCATGGATCGCTTGAGCACGAAAGCCGCAGCCCTGCGCGTCGGCGACCCGGCCGACGAGCGCACGCAGATGGGCCCGCTGATCACCGCCAAGCACCGCGAGTCGATTGAGAAGTACGTCGAGCTCGGCCTGAGCGAAGGCGCCACGATCCGCACCGGAGGCGTGCGCCCGAAGGGCACGGCCTTCGACCGCGGCTATTTCTACCGGCCGACGATTCTCGAAGGCGTGAACAACAGTGACCAGATCTGCCAGCAGGAGATCTTCGGCCCGGTGCTGGTGGCGATGCCGTTCGACGACGAGGCGTCGCTGATCGAACAGGCCAACGACAGCGTCTACGCACTTGCCGCCGGCGTCTGGACGCGCGACTACAAGAAGGCCTGGGCGCTGGGCCGAGCGGTTCAGGCAGGGACGGTGTGGATCAACACCTACAAGCAGTTTTCGATCTCCACCCCCTTCGGCGGGTGGCGCGACAGCGGCCTGGGCCGCGAGAAGGGGCGCCTCGGAATCCTCCAGTACATGGAGCAGAAGAGCCTGTACTGGGGCCTCAACGAAAAGCCGCTGGCCTGGGCCAACTGAGCTCGCTCGGGTCATTCCACATCCGCCAGTGAGCCGATCTTGAACGCTGCACCCAAGACACCGACGAAATACACGCCGCCCGCTGGCATGACATTGGCGGAATGGATGCGCAGCCGCGTCGCCAGCCGTGCAACGCGCAGCCACGACTGGAACGCGCCCACGTTCCAGGCCGACCTCGACCCGAAGTACCGACGCGCGCAGATGCGCTATGTCGGCACCGGCGCCACCGGCGTCGCCAGTGACACCAACACCGTGCCGGCCGAGCATTTCACGTTCAGGACGATGATCCTGCCGCCCGGCGCCGAAGGCCCGCTGCACCTGCACGACGATGCCGAGGAGGTCTTCTTTGTACCGCGCGGGCGGTTTGAGTTGATCGCCGAGCTCAATGGTGAGGCCCGGGAAATGCAAGCCGGCTGTCGTGACCTGGTCTCCTGGCCGGTGGGTGCCTATCGCGGCGTTGTCAACATCGGTGACGAAGAGGCGCTGATGTGCGTGATCGTCGGCAGCACGAAGCCGGAAGTGCCGACCTGTCCGCCTGACCACCCGCTGCCCAAGGTCAAGCGCAACGCCACCGCACAGTGCGTAACGGAGCATCCATGAACGATCCGCGCAGTTTCGTCATCGTCGGCGCCGGCCAGGCCGCGCGCTGGCTCGCGCTGACATTGCGCGGCGACGGCTTCACTGGCCGCATCGTGCTGCTTGGCGATGAGGCGCACCCGCCCTATGACCGGCCGCCACTGTCCAAGGCGGTGCTCAAGGGCGATGTGCCGCTCGCGCAGCTCGCACTGATCGCCGACGGCAAGTTCGCCGAGCTGCAACTCGACTGGCGGCCGGGACAGCAGGTCGAGGTGATCGACCGCGCGGCGCGCCGCGTGCATACAAGTGCCGGGGAGGTGATCGGCTACGACGCGCTGTTCCTCGCCAACGGCGGTCGCGCGCGCCAGTTGCCCGGACGGGTGCCGCACCTGCGGATCGCGACATTGCGTACCTTCGAAGACGCGTTGGCGATCAAGCGGCAGATCTTGGACGCACGCCATGTGCTGGTGATTGGCGGCGGCTGGATCGGGCTGGAGGTCGCGGCCTCCGCACGCATGCTTGATCGCCGGGTCACGGTGGTCGAGGCGGCGGCGCGGCTGTGCATCCGCACTGTGCCGGCGTGTGTGTCGGAGCACCTGCGCGAGCTGCACACGGCAAGAGGTGTGGTGCTGCAGCTCGGCAATGGCGTGCAAACCGTCGACACCTCGGAGCGCGATGTCTCGGTCGTGCTGGCCAGCGGTGAACGCATCACCGCCGACTTCCTGGTCGTGGGCATCGGTCTCGTCGCCAACGACGCGATTGCCGCAGCGGCCGGCTTGGCCACCGGCAACGGCGTGCTCACCGACGCTTGCGGGCGCACTGACGATCCGGCGATCTTTGCGGTCGGCGATGTCGCCAACGCCATGCGCGCCGACGGCCAGCGGATGCGCATCGAATCGTGGGAGAACGCGCAGCGCCAGGCCGTGGCGGCGGCGAAGGCAGCGTTGGGCGCAGCGCACGACCCCGACGCCGAAGGGCCGCCATGGTTCTGGTCGGACCAGTACGACGACAACCTGCAACTGCTCGGCGTGCCCAGCGAAGCGATGCAGGTGATCGAGCGCAGGGTCGAAGCGAAGCGCCAGCGCGTGTTCTTCTTCTGCGCGAGCGGACGCGTTCGCGCGGTTGCGGCGGTGAACGCGGGACGCGACATCAAGATCGCACGCAAGTGGATGCTGCAGGACCGCTACCCCGACATCGGGGCGCTTGCCGATGCTGGCGTCGACTTGAACAAGTTGCCCCTCGCGGCGGCATCCCCATGAACCCCAAGAAGGAGACCAACAGCATGAGCGAATGGACCACGGTCGGCACCCGCAATCAGGTCGATCCCGACAGCCCGTTGGCCGCCAAGATCGGCGAGCAGCACATCGGCATCTACGACGTAGACGGCACGCTGCATGCGATCGAGGACATCTGTCCGCACGCGCACGCGCACCTGACGCAGGGCTTCACCGACGGGTGCGAGATCGAATGCCCGCTGCACAACGCGGTGTTCGATGTCAGAACCGGCAAACACTTGCGCGGCGAACCCTGCAGCGACGTGGCGACCATTCCGGTGCGGGTCGTCGACGCGCGCATTGAGGTGCAACTCGCACCGCCGCAAGCCTAGACCGCCAGCCCCAAGGAGTGACCCGATGGACTTCAACCCCTACCTGCTCGCGAAAGTGCAATTCATCAGCACCAGCGACAACGCACTGAACTGCGACCACAACCCTCAACTGAAGCCGTGGCTGACGCCGACGCCAAACAACGTGGCCGGCAAGGGCAAGATCGAGGTGCCCGGCCAAATGAGCAACATTGTTTGGCAGAACCGCACAGCACCGCCGAGCGACTACGAGAACGGGCTCGGTGACGCGCTCGAGCTGGTGTTCAACGGCGGCGCCGAGACGCCCGAGCAGATCGTTGCGGGCCTGAACCAGCACGGCTTCAGGATGACCAACGGCCAGCCCTGGACCACCGCATCGTTCGACACTGAAATGGCGCGCCTCGGCGCCTGACACCCCACGGAGCTCAGTATGGAAATATCCGACCAAGACTCTCGCTTGAAGCTCGAGGCCGAGCGCATCCTGAACACCGGCATCCGCAACCTCTGGTACCCGGTGGTGCCCAGTTGGCAGGTGGGTAACGCGCCGGTGGGCATCACGCGCCTGGGCGAGCAACTCGTGCTGTGGCGCGACGCCAAAGGTGCGGTGCACGCGCTCGAAGACCGGTGCCCGCACCGCGGTGCGCGCCTGTCGCTCGGCTGGAACCTCGGTGACCGGGTGGGCTGCTGGTACCACGGCATTGAGATCGACGGCAGTGGCACCGTGCGGTCGGTGCCGGCGTCGGCGAACTGCCCGCTCGAGGGCAGCCAGCGCGTCAAGTCGTATCCGGTGCAGGAGCACGCAGGTGCGATCTTCCTGTGGTTCGGAATCGACCCAAAGGCGCCGCCGGCAGCACTGCAGTTGCCCGAGGAACTCACCTCCGACGCCTACGGTCGTTTCCTGTGCATGGCGAACTGGAAGACGAACTACCGCTACGCGATCGACAACGTCATGGACCCGATGCACGGCGCCTACCTGCACGCCACCTCGCACTCGATGGCTCAGGGCGAGAAGCAGGCCGAGATGCGTGCCCGCAAGACACCGACCGGGCTGATCTTCGAGAAGGTCGGCCAGCAGGGCGTGAATTTCGACTGGGTCGAACTCGGCGACACCGGCAGCCTGTGGCTGCGGCTGGCCATTCCCTATCAGAAGCGCTATGGGCCCGGTGGCTCGTTCGGCATCGTCGGATTCGCCACCCCGGTCGACGCCACCCACACCCAAGTCTATTTCTGGCGCACGCGCAAGGTACAGGGCTTGCAGCGCAACGTCTGGCGCTTCCTCTACCGCAACCGGCTCGAAGGGCTGCACTGGGCCGTGCTTGAGCAGGACCAGTTCGTCCTCGAATCGCTGCCCGAAGACGCGCGCCAGCGCGAGTTCCTCTATGAACACGATGTCGGCGTGACGCGGGTGCGGCGCATGCTCGAGAGGCGCGCCACGGAGCAAGCACAGGCACGCGCCGCGCTGCAGCCGGCCTGAGAGTGTCCATGGCCTGAGATTCAACGCGAGAACGAGCATGAGCGTACTGGGCATCGACCAAATCACCTACGGCGCGGACGACCTCCCCACCTGCCGCCGCTTCTTTGTCGACTGGGGCCTGAAGCTCGTCGGCGAGGCGAGCGACGAGCTCGTGTTCGAGACGCTCAACGGTTGCCGAGTCGTCGTAGCGGCATCGAACAAGGCCGATCTGCCGCACGCCATCGAGAACAAGCCGACTTTGCGCGAGGTCGTGTGGGGCGTGCAAAGCAGCGCCGATCTGAGGCGCTATGCCGACGCGATCCGCGGCGAACCCGGCTTTGTGGAAGACGATGGCCGCATCGGCTGCACCGATCCGAACGGTCTGGCCGTGCGCCTGCAGGTGACGAAGAAGCGCGAGGTGGCGATCGAGTCGGCCACGTTCAACACCTGGGAGGGCAGGACCCGCATCAACCGGCCGAGTCCGGCCTACGAACGCGCCACCCCGATCGAGGTCGGCCATGTCGTGTTCTTCGTCAAAGACTTGGTCACGTGCGAGCACTTCTACATCGAACGCTTCGGCTTCGCTGCGTCCGACCGTTACCCCGGCCGCGGCGCTTTCCTGCGATGCGCACCCGACGGAGGCCACCACGATCTGTTCCTGCTGCAGCGGCCGGCGGGCGATGCCGGACTGAACCACGTGGCGTTCACCGTGCGCGATATCCACGAAGTCTTCGGCGGCGGCATGCACATCTCGCGCTGCGGCTGGGAAACCCAACTGGGCCCAGGCCGGCACCCGATCTCGTCGGCATACTTTTGGTACTTCCGCAACCCGGCTGGCGCGTTGATCGAGTACTACTCCGACGAAGATCAGCTCACCGCCGACTGGCAGCCGCGCGACTTCGAACCCGGCCCGACCGTGTTCGCCGAGTGGGCAATCGACGGTGGCATTGACGGCCACACGCGGCGGCAGAAGAACGCCGACGGCCCATCGGGAAAATTCCTGACCGATCGCGGGTGAGCAAGTGGCTTTGCCCCTGAAAAGCGTACTCCGCAGCCGATGATGAAGTCGCAGCAAAGGGGCACGAGCGATGGGCAAGTAAGGCGGCAGGCGCCGCCTCCTGGAAGCAAGTCACCGGATCTTCCTCCAGGCCCGACAGCGCGACCCCGATCGCTGGTCGGGCCAGACCCGCAACTTGAAGTTGACGCCGGCCGGACCATCCGGTGGGTAGCAAAACAGATGAAGCAACGGGGCATCAGCGGTAGCGAAACCGATGGATCCATGCGCGCAGGTCGGGGGCAAGGGGTCAAAGGCGGCGGAAGTTGCGGAGCAGGCGTCTGGCGAGCCCGGCATGGGCGTCGAGCACCGCGCGCGTGCCGGGCTTGCCAGATGACCACATGGCGCATCGTTCAAGCACCTGGAAGGCGCTTCTTGAAAGCCAGTTGCGCTCCGTGACCGAGGATGCCTTCGCCCACATGAAGATCGACGACGCACCGCCCTGGGCGCCGGATGGGATGTGCTCGCCGCCAACGCCCTGCACTTCGAGATCCAACAGCCCGATTGCCCGATTGCCCAATAGCCCAATTGCCCAATTGCGGGATACCCCAATAGCCCGATAGCCCGACTCCACACCCGGTCAGCCTGTCGATTCCTCCCGCCACAGCCGCCCTCCCTGGCCAAGCCCGACAATCCGCCATCGGTCAAATCCAGGCCGCCAAGCACAGGACGCATGGTGAACGATCCACAACAGCGGGCTGCATTTCTCGCCGAGCTTGGCGCCGTCGTCGGCGCTGAGCAGGTGCTCAGCCAGGGCGATTTGTCGGCCTGGGAGCGCGACTGGCGCAAGCGTTGGCAGGGCCGGGCGCTGGCGGTGGTTAGACCGGGCAGCACCGACGAAGTGGCCCAGGTGGTGAGGCTGTGCGCGGCGCGGGGCGTGACTGTCGTGCCGCAGGGCGGCAATACCGGGCTGGTCGGCGGTGGCGTGCCCGACGGCAGCGGCCGGCAGGTCGTGCTCAGCCTGGCGCGGCTGAACAAGCTGCGGGCGATAGACCGGGCCAACCTGGCGATCACCGCCGAGGCGGGTTGCATCTTGCAGGCGGTGCAGCAGGCCGCCGACGAGGCCGAATTGCTGTTCCCCTTGAGCCTGGCGGCCGAGGGCAGTTGCACCCTGGGTGGCAACCTCGCCACCAATGCCGGCGGCACCCAGGTGCTGCGCTTTGGCAATGCCCGAGAGCTCTGCCTGGGGCTGGAGGTGGTGACGGCGTCCGGCCAGGTCTGGAACGGCTTGAGCGGCCTGCGCAAGGACAACACCGGCTACGACCTGCGCCATTTGATGATAGGCAGCGAGGGCACGCTGGGCATCATCACTGCGGCGACGATGAAGCTGTTTGCCCGGCCCGCCGCCAGTCTGACCGCGTTGGCGGCCTGCGCCACGCTGGCCGACGGTGTCGGTCTGCTGGGATTGGCGCAGAGCCGGCTGGCCGCAGGCTTGACCGGTTTCGAGATCATCAGCGACTTCGCCATGTCGTTGGTGCGCAAACATTTTGGCCAATTGCCGCAGCCGCTGGCGCCGGCCCCCTGGACGGTGCTGCTCGAATATGCCGACAGCCAGAGCCTGGAGGCCGCCCAGGCACGCTTTGAGGCGCTGCTGGAAGCGGCGATGGACCAGGGCTGGGTCAGCGATGCGGCGGTGGCGCAGAGCCTGGCCCAGTCGCGCGCGATGTGGCAACTGCGCGAATCGATTCCGCTGGCGCAGAGCATCGAAGGCCTGAACATCAAGCACGACATCTCGGTGCCGGTGTCGGCGATTCCGGATTTCGTCGCCCGCACCGACGCTGCCATCCAGGCGGCGGTGCCCGGGGCGCAGATGGTCAATTTCGGCCACCTCGGCGACGGCAACCTGCACTACAACGTGCAAGCCCCGGCCGGCCAGGCGGCGGCCGTGTTTCTGGCGACCCATGAGCAAACGATCAACAGCATCGTCTACGACCAGGTCCAGGCCTGCGGCGGCTCGTTCTCGGCCGAGCATGGCGTGGGCGTGTTGAAGCTCGACGAGATGGCGCAGCGCAAATCGCCGGTGGCGCTGGGCATGATGCGCGCGATCAAGCAGGCGCTGGACCCGCTGGGCACCTTGAACCCGGGGCGGGTGCTGGCCTGAGGCCGGGTGGCCGCCCGGGCCTGCGCCGGTCGATCCAGTCAGGGCCGCGACTGGCTATTGCAGCGGGCCTTTGAGCCCGGCGGGCATGGGGATGGGCATCACCTCGATCCCCTCGTCGGCCAAGGCGGCGCGCTCGGCCGGGCTGGCCTGGCCGCGGATGCCTCGATGCGCGGTCTCGCCATAGTGGATGCGGCGGGCTTCTTCGGGAAACCGCTGGCCCACGTCTTCTGTGTGGCGCAGCACATGGTGTACGGCCTGCAGCCAGGCGGCCTGCATCTCGCTGTCCGGGGCGGCGACAGCGCTGGACGCGGCGGCGCTGGCTGCGCCAGGCAAGTCGGTCTGCCGCTCCGAGCCGGGGCGGCTCTCACGCGGCGGCCTGGCGCCTGACAGGTTCAGCCGAGGTGCGCTGGGCATGCGGCTGATGACCGCATCGCCGCACAAGGGGCACTCGATCAGGCCGCGCCCGTTTTGCGCCATGAAGTCGTCGTCGGAGCCAAACCAGCCCTCGAAGCCGTGGCCGTTGGCGCAACGCAGGTTCAGTACCTTCATGGTGCTTGGAAGGGTCGGCGCCGTCGATTCAGTCCACAGCGGGCTGAGTCACAACCGCCCGGCAGCGGCGCCGCCTGAGCCCGCATCCAAGGCCGCAGCACAGGCTGTTTGCGGCAGCTCATGCTCAGGTCGCCAGGGCCTTGAGGATGGCGTCGCGGCACATCGCCATCAAGCCACCGGGCAGCAGGCCAAAGCCGATCACCGCCAGGCCGTTGACCGCAAGCAAGGCGCTGACGCCATGGCTGCCAACCGGGCGCGACGCCTGGGTCGGTGGATCGAAATACATGACCTTGACGACCCGCAGGTAGTAGTAGGCACCCACCAGCGACAGCAGCACCGCCACCACCGCCAGGACGATGTAGCCGGTCAGATTGGTGGTGATCAGCGCCTGCAGGATCGCCAGCTTGGCGTAGAAGCCGACCATCGGCGGCACGCCGGCCAGAGAGAACATGAACAGGGTCATGATGCCGGCCAGCCAGGGCGCGCGCTGGGACAGGCCGGCCAGGTCGGCGATCTCTTCGCTCTCGAAACCCTCGCGGGCCATGAACATGACCACGCCAAAGGTGCCCAGCGTGGTCAGCACGTAGGTCAGCACGTAGAACATTGACGAGCTGTAGGCGTTGCCGGCCGACAAGGTGTTGCCGCTGACCACGCCGGCGGTCATGCCCAGCAGCATGAAGCCCATTTGGGCGATGGTCGAATAGGCCAGCATGCGCTTGAAGTTGGTCTGGGCAATCGCCGCCAGATTGCCTATCACCAGCGAGGCCAGCGCCAGCACCATCAGCATCTGCTGCCAGTCCAGCGCCAGGCCGAGCATGCCCTCGACCAGCAGCCGGATCGTGATCGCGAACGCCGCCAGTTTGGGCGCGCCGCCGATCAGCAGGGTGACCGCCGTGGGCGCGCCGTGGTAGACATCGGGCACCCACATGTGGAAGGGCACGGCGCCGAGTTTGAAGGCCAGACCGGCGACGATGAAGACCACGCCGAAAGTCAAGACCGAGCGGTTGATGCGGCCGGCGCCGATGGCGTTGAAGACCTCGTTGATCTCCAGCGACCGGGTCGCGCCGTACATCATCGACAGGCCGTAGAGCAAGAAGCCCGAGGCCAGCGCGCCGAGCACGAAATACTTCATCGCCGCCTCGGTCGACAGGCCATGGTCGCGGCGCATCGCCACCAGCGCATACAGCGACAGGCTCATCAACTCCAGGCCCATGTAGACGACCAGGAAGTTGTTGGCCGAGACCATCACCGCGATGCCGAGCAAGGCGAACATCGACAGCGTGAAGAACTCGCCCTTGAGCATGTCGCGCGGTGCGATGTAGCTCTGCGCATAGGCCAGGCTGACCATCACCGCCACGCAGGCGAAGAACGCCAGTGAGTGGCTCAGCGGATCGGCCACCACCAGGCGGTTCATGCCGTAGGCTGTGCCGCCGCCGTCGTACAGCGCCAGGTGCATCAAGCCGACGATACCGATGCTGATCTGCGCCAGCCAAAAGGTCGGGCGGCGTTTCGGATCGGTGACGAACAGGTCGACCAAGGCGACCGCACAGGCGGCAACCAGCAGCAGCGCCTCGGGTAAGACGATCAACCAGCTCATTGCAGCCCCTCGGCTGGGATGCCCGACGGGCAATCCCAATCAGCGGCGCTGACCAGTCTGCAAGCAGATCGACGGCGGATTGACAGCGGGCGAGCGATGAGATTCATGGCGTATTCAATTTCAATGCAGCTTGGACACGGCCACGTGCTGGAGCAAGGCGTTGACCGAGGTGTGCATCACGTCGGTGAAGGGCTTGGGGTAGACGCCCATCCAGAGCGTGGCGACGGCCAGCGCGGCCATGACCGCGAACTCGCGGCTGCTCAGGTCGGTCAGTGCGCGCACGTCGTCGTTGGCCGGCGCACCAAAGTACACCCGCTTGTACATCCACAGCGAATAGGCCGCGCCCAGGATCAGCGCGGTCGCGGCCAGCGCGGCGATCCAGAAGTTCAGCGCCACCGCGCCGAGGATCACCATCCACTCGCCGACGAATCCGCCGGTGCCCGGCAGGCCGCAGTTGGCCATGGTGAAGAACATCGCAAAGGCGGCAAACCTGGGCATGGTGTTGACCACCCCACCGTAGGCCGCGATCTCGCGAGAATGGACCCGCTCGTAGAGCACACCGATGGCCAGGAACATCGCGCCCGAGACAAAGCCGTGCGAGATCATCTGCACCAGGCCACCCGAGATGCCGAGTTCGCTGAAGATGAAGAAGCCCAGGGTGACGAAGCCCATGTGGGCGATCGATGAGTAGGCGACCAGCTTCTTCATGTCGGTCTGGACCATCGCCACCAGGCCGATGTAGATCACCGCGATAAGGCTCAGGGTGATGATCAGCCAGGCGTATTCATGTGCGGCGTCGGGCGCGATCGGCATCGAGAAGCGCAAAAAGCCGTAGGCACCGAGCTTGAGCATGATCGCCGCCAGCACCACCGAGCCGCCGGTCGGCGCCTCGACGTGGGCGTCGGGCAGCCAGGTGTGGACCGGCCACATCGGCACCTTGACCGAGAACGCGGCAAAGAAGGCGAAGAACAGCAGCGCCTGCGCCGACATGGGCAGCGGCAGCTTGTGCCAGGCGGCGATCTCGAA
The DNA here is from genome assembly GCA_025350145.1 of Burkholderiales bacterium. Lineage (GTDB taxonomy): Bacteria > Pseudomonadota > Gammaproteobacteria > Burkholderiales > Burkholderiaceae_C > Pseudaquabacterium. The sequence goes on from JANXYH010000178.1 coordinate 15,670, forward strand.
GCTGCCCGAGGCGTGGTACAGGTAGACCAGGGCGACCAGCATCAGCAGCGAGCCGAGCAGGGTGTAGAGGAAGAACTTGAACGCCGCGTAGACCCGGCGCTGCCCACCCCAGACGCCGATGATGAGGTACATCGGGATCAGTGTGGCCTCGAAGAAGACATAGAACAGCAGGCCGTCGGCGGCGCAGAACACCCCCACCAGCAAACCCGACAGGATCAGG
>JANXYH010000206.1 GCA_025350145.1 Burkholderiales bacterium
CCGAGCCAACCGACGAAGCGCTGCAGACGGTGTTGCACAAGATCATCACCCGCACGATGAAGCTGCTCACCCGTCGGGGGGTGTTGGTCGAAGAGGAGGGTTCGACCTACATGGCCGACAGCGACGGCGATTCGGACGAGGCCCGCGTGCTCAGGCCGCTGCAGGCTGCGGCCTGTACTTACCGCATCGCCTTCGGCCCGCGTGCCGGCCAGAAGGTGCTGACGGTGCAGGGCGCCATGCCCAGGGATGCGGACTTCAAGCAGCACCTTTGCGCCGACATCGACGGCTTCAGCTTGCATGCGGCTGTGCGCTGCGGCGCGGACGACCGCCAGGCGCTGGAGCAGCTGTGCCGCTACATCACCCGCCCGGCTCTGGCCAACGAGCGCGTGCAGACCAACGCTGCGGGCCAGGTGGTGTTGAAGCTCAAGACCGCCTGGCGTGATGGCACCACCCACTTGGTCATGTCGCCGCTGGAGTTCATGCAGCGGCTGGCAGCCCTGGTGCCCAGACCTCGGCTGCATCTGATCCGCTTCCACGGCGTGCTGGCGCCCAACGCCAAGCTGCGCGCGCTGGTGGTGCCGCAAGAGGCCGAGGCGCCCGCGCAGGCCACACAGCCCGCCGAGTGCGAGGCGAACTGTGCGCACCACCGACCGGTGCGCCTGAGCTGGGCGAAGCTGCTCAAGCGCGTGTTCGAGATCGACATGGAGCACTGCCCGAACTGCGGTGGCGAGCTGAAGATCATTGCGGCGATCCTGGAAGCGCCGGTCATAGAGAAGATCCTCACGCACCTGGGTCTGCAGGCCAGGGCACCCCCTCGGGCGCCAGCTCGTGGCCAGGCGCTGCAAGCGGCCTGACGCTGCCCAACCGCGACAGTTCAGGCGACCCGGTGACCAGGGCCGCTGGAGTCGGCTGCGTCCGAGGGTTTGCGGGACTGATTGAAGCGGAATGCAGAGCAGGGATAACCCGCGGCAGGCGCCCAAGAAGGACGATCTTCGGCGGCGCAGTCAATGCTCAACAGTTCTGCGGCACTTTCAAAGACCACGCACACGCGCCGAAGGTCGTGTTCGGGGTGCCAAGGGGGAGGAAAAAGGGGGTTTGAAAAACCTTTCCCCAATTGCGAGGTGAAGTTGCGCATTGGCATCCCCCGCGACGATGATGATCGCTTGATCGCGCAATTGCTCCTCCCCGGCGTACAGGCGCGCGAGGTTCGCGGGTAGTATGCCGTGCTTATCGAACTTGGACGATCGAAGTTGATCTCGTTTCACGGTAAGCCGTACCAATCGAATTTCGGTCGGTCACCTACTGCCCTACCCCAACTTCAGCCACACCGCCGCGCCTGCCCCAACAGCTGCGAATGCCACCGCCAACCACGCGGCCAACGTCAAGGGCACAAGAAGTTGACTTGCCGAATCGATCTTTTTCGAGAGTTCGTCGAGCCGAATGCCGAGTTCCTGGATGATCTGCGCATTGCCTGCGGTGGAGTCTCTTGCAATCTCTCCCAGTTTGTCGGCCAGGTTCCCGGTCGCGGTTCGAATTTCGGAAACTGTCTCCGAGGTCGTTTCGAGCTTTTTCGAAAGTTCGTCGAGTCGGACACTGAGTTCCTGGATGATCTGCGCGTTACCTGCAGCAGAGTCCCTTGCAAATTCACTCAATTTGTCAGCCAGGTTCCCGGTCTCGGTTCGAATCTCGGAAACCGCGCCCGGGGTCGTTTCCAATGCTTTGGCGAACGACTCCAGCCGTCGGTCGGACGCCGCAATCGATTGGCGTATCGCGGCGGATTCCGCCTTCGCCTCACCGACAACGACCTTGATTTCCGCCATGGCCGGCGCAGGATCCGCCGCTTTCAGGGTATCGGCGCCGGCAATCAGGGTCTGACCCGCATGTCCAATGGTTTCCAGCAATGCGTGTATCTGGCCGCCGGCGGAATCCATCGCCACCGTGAGCTTGGCAAGTTGATCGGTGGACGCTTGGTTCACGTCCGCCAGCCGTTTCACCTCCTGCAGGCTGTGTACAACCTGATCCAGGTCTTTCACGGACTGTTCGACTCTCGCACGCATTTCCGCTTCCAGCGCCATGCTTTCTACTCCCGAGATAGGTATCCAGCCGCTTTGACGGCCGAATGAGCTGCAATGAGTGCCGCCTTGAACTTGGAGACCAATACGACATCTTCGGTATCCGACGGTGCAACCGTCATGGACTGGCGCACCAAGGCTTCGTATTCATGTTTGCGGTCGCTTGAGAAATACGAGACATCCTCGACCGCCAACAACAGCGCGGGCAGGAGCGTTGCGCTTCGGGTCGCGCCGATCGTAGCGACCTTTCTGAGAATGTCGTCCAGCGGCGCGCGAGCGATCGAATACTTCGCCGCGGCCGCACCGAACAGATTTCGCAGTGAATCCAGCACAACACTGTCGTCGCAGTCCTCGCTCATTGATTCGCTGACGGCCCGCAGCATCAGCAGGGCCGGATGGTCAGGGTAGGACTCCAGAAACCGGATGGTGATCCCGCGCAGTTCACCCGCCTCGACCGCGTTGTTCACCTTCCCGAC
>JANXYH010000021.1 GCA_025350145.1 Burkholderiales bacterium
AAAAGAAGACTTCAAAACTGGCGACGACAGTCGCTGGCCTGGGCCTGGCGCTGGCCAGCCTGCCGGCGTTGGCCCAGGTCACGGTCAGCGATGCCTGGGCCCGCGGCACGGTGGCGCAGCAGACCGCCAGCGGTGCGTTCATGCGAATCCGCTCGGCCCAGCCGGCCCGGCTGGTGGCGGTGGAGTCACCTGCGGCCGGGCGGGTCGAGGTCCACGAGATGGCGATGCAGGACGGCGTGATGCGCATGCGTGCGGTTGCCGGCCTGGATCTGGCAGCAGGTCAGGAGGTCGAGCTCAAGCCGGGTGGCTTCCACCTGATGCTGATGGATCTGAAGGCGCCACTCAAGGCCGGCGACAGCATCGACCTGACCCTGGTGATCGAGGCCAAGGACGGCGCGGGCAAGGCCAAGCGCGAGCGGCTGCGGGTCAAGGCGGCGGTGCGGGCGCTGGGCAGCGCCGCAGCGGAGAAATAGCCGCCGCTCAGCGGTAGCGCACGTCGACGATGTCGTAGCGCTTGATGCCGCCCGGGGCCTTGAACTCGGCGACATCGCCGGCTTCTTTGCCGATCATGGAGCGGGCAATCGGCGAGCTGATCGAGATCAGGCCCTGCTTCAGGTCGGCCTCGTCGTCACCGACGATCTGGTAGGTGACTTCGTCGCCCGACTCCTCGTCGGTCAGGTCGACGGTGGCGCCAAACACCACCCGCCCACCGGCGTCGACCGAGGCCGGATCGATGACCTGTGCGGCGGCGAGCTTGCTCTCGATCTCGAGGATGCGGCCCTCGATGAAACCCTGCTTGTCCTTGGCCGCCTCGTACTCGGCGTTCTCCGACAGGTCACCCTGGGCGCGGGCCTCAGAGATAGCGCGGATCACGGCATGGCGCTCGACCGACTTGAGGCGGTGAAGTTCGTCCTTGAGCAGGTCGGCGCCGCGCCGGGTGAGCGGAATGGTGGCCATGGTGGTTCCTGATGGGCTGGTCGGGAGAGATGCAAAAACGGTTCCGCCGCACGCAGCGCCTCTTGCGTCGAAGAGGCGCCCGGCGGCGGAGCGGAGACGGCCAAATTTTAGGCCAGTTCGGCGTGCAGCTCCTGCAGGCTCAGCACCGAAATGTCCGAGCGGTGCTTCAGCGCCTCGGTCGCCGCCTCGCAACCGGCCATGGTGGTGTAGTAGGTGATGCGATTGGCCAGCGCGGCGGTGCGGATCACGCGCGAATCGGCAATCGCGGTGCGGGTTTCATCGACCGTGGTGAACACCAACTGGATCTCGCCGGCCTTGACCATGTCCATGATGTGCGGCCGGCCGTCCTTGACCTTGTTGACCTGTCGGGCCGCAATCCCGGCGGCAGCAATCGCGGCAAAGGTGCCCTTGGTCGCCACCACCTTGAACCCGAGCGCCACCAGGTCGCGTGCGACCGCCACCGCGCGGGGCTTGTCGGCATCTTTGACCGTGATCACCACCGTGCCCTTGTCGGGCAGGCGCGAACCGGCGCCGAGCTGGCTCTTGAGCATCGCCTCGCCAAAGCTGCGGGCCACGCCCATGACCTCGCCGGTAGAGCGCATCTCTGGCCCCAGGATCGGGTCCACGCCGGGGAACTTGTTGAACGGGAAGACGGCCTCCTTGACGCTGACATAGGGCGGCACGACTTCGCGCGGCAGCCTCCCCTTGGCGTCGCGCTGGTCGGCCAGCGACTGTCGTCGCCAGTTTTGAAGTCTTCTTTTGCATTCGATCAAGCATGGCACTCCTCTGTCACGGTATCGCGCCGGGGCGCACTGACGGCGACGGCGCGCCGACAACATGGCCGAATCTTAGGCGGGTGGGCGAGGTGGTTCGGCAGCAATCCAGGCTGCACCTGCCCGGCAACTTCACTGTCCGGGGCAGGGCCGCTGGGCAAGTCACAGGCCATGCCGGTGCGATGATGGCGGGCAAGGCCCGCGCCCGGGGCTCCTAGACCTGCACAGCCCGTGAAATCTATGCCTGCCATGCCCTGCCGATTTTTGTTCCGCCTGCCGGCGATGTTGTTGACCCTGGCCGTGCTGGCCAGCCTGCCTGGCTGCGCCGGGGTCTCGGCCAGCGTGGATGCCACGCTCAACCCGCCGCCGGCCCTGCGCACCGGCATGAGCGAAGCCGAAGTGGCCGCACAAATGGGCACGCCCACCGGCCGCTATGCCCTGCCCGCCGGTGCCACCCGGCTGGAATACGCCAAAGGGCCGTATGGCGTTGTCACCTACATGGTCGACCTGGATGCGAGCGGGCGGTCCTCGGCCTGGGCCCAGGTGCTGGACCAGGAGCATTTCGCCAAGCTCAAGAAGGGCATGGGCAAAGAGGCGGTGCTGCTGCTGCTCGGACGCCCCGGCCAGCGCGCGGCCGAGTCGCAGGGCCGCGAGTCCTGGTATTGGCGCTTTCGCAGCTTTGACTGCCAGCGCTTGGCCGTGACTTTCGACGAGCGCGGCCGGGTCACCGCACCGTTCGAAGTGTTGGTCGATCAGGGCTGCAACACCCCCGGCGTCTGAGGCCGGCGATGTCGGCGCTCCTGCTGTACGGCATCGCCAACTGCGACACCGTCAAGCGCGCCCGTGCCTGGCTGGCGGGGCAGGGCGTGGCGGTCGTGTTCCACGATTTCAAGCGCCAGGGCGTTCCCGCCGATGGCCTGGCCGCCTGGTGCGCCGCGCTCGGCTGGGAGCGCCTGCTCAACCGCAAGGGATCGACCTGGCGCGGCCTGGACGAGGCCAGCCGGCTGGCGGTGGTCGACGCGGCCAGTGCCCGGCGCCTGATGCTGGCCCAGCCCAGCGTCATCAAGCGCCCGCTGCTGGCTTGGCCCGATGGCAGCTTCAGCGTCGGCTTCGACAGCGCCGAATTCAACCGCCGGCTGGCGCTCTGAGACCCCGCCTGGGTGACAGCGCGGAGCCAGCGCGGCGGCCAGAATCGACCAAACTACCAGGAGCCACACATGGATGATCGGGTCCGCATCGAGGTCGATGCGCGCGGAATCGCAGACGTCTGCATGGTCCGCGGCGACAAGATGAACGCGCTGGATGCGGCGATGTTCGAGGCCCTGGCGGCGGCCATCGACCAGCTCAAGGCCGACCCGCAGGTCCGGGTGGTGGTGCTGCATGGCCAGGGCCGGGCCTTCTGCGCCGGCTTGGACACCGGCCGCTTCGACAAGATGAGCACCGGCCAGCCTGGCGCCATGCGCGATCTGCTGGCGCGCAGCCATGGCCGCTCTAACAGCGCCCAGTACCTGGGCATGGGCTGGCGTGAACTGGCGGTGCCGGTGATCGCGGCGGTGCATGGTGTGGCCTTTGGCGGCGGGCTGCAGCTCGCCCTGGGCGCCGACATCCGGCTGGTCACGGCCGAGGCCCGCTTGAGCGTGCTCGAAATCAAATGGGGCCTGGTGCCCGACATGGCCGGCATCGCCCTGATGCGGGGCCTGCTGCGCGACGACGTGGTGCGTGAGCTGACCTTCAGCGGCCGCATCGTCGGCGGCGCCGAGGCGGTCGCCCTGGGACTGGCGACACGGGTCTGCGCCGATCCCCTGGCCGAGGCCTTTGTGCTTGCGGCCGAGATCGTCGGCCGCAGCCCGGACGCGCTGCGGCAGGCCAAGCAGTTGCTCAACCGGGCGCTGGACGAAGACACCGCCAGCCTGTTGCTGGCCGAGTCGCAGGCCCAGACCGAGGTGATGGGCAGCGCCAACCAGACCGAGGCGGTTCGCGCCAGCCTGCAAAAGCGCGCGCCGAGCTTTGCCATCGGCCGGCCGCGTTGAGCTGCGCTGAGATCGCGCCGCCGCCGCCGCCGCTGCCGCCACTTCTGGGCCGCGACGCCGCGCTGCGCGCCAGCGTCGTCCGGCGGCTCGCCGCCTGGCCGGTTCAGCCGGCCACCGATCCGGCCCTGCGCCACGCTGCGGTCGCCCTGGTGCTGGCCGACGCCGGCCATGGCGCTGACCTGACCGGGCTGCCGACCCATGAGGGCTGGTCCGACCAAGCCGCGCTGATCCTGACCCGGCGCGCCGGCGGCCTGCGCCGCCATGCCGGCCAATGGGCCCTGCCGGGCGGGCGGATGGACCCAGGCGAGAGCCCGGAGCAGGCGGCGCTGCGCGAGTTGGCCGAGGAGGTCGGGCTGCGACTGCAACCGGCCGACGTGCTGGGCCGGCTCGACGACTGTGTCACCCGCTCGGGCTTTTGCATTACCCCGGTGGTGGTCTGGGGCAGCAGCGGCCGCGACCTGGTGGCCGACCCGGCCGAGGTCGCCAGCATCCACCGCATCCCGGTGTCCGAGTTCCTGCGCCCGGATTCGCTGCTGCTGGAGACCATCGCCGAGTCGCCCCGGCCGGTGCTGCGGCTGCGCGTCGGCGACAACTGGATCGCCGCGCCGACGGCAGCGATGCTGCTGCAGTTCACCGAGGTTTGCATCCGCGACCGCGCCACCCGCGTCGACCACTACGACCAGCCGCTGTTCGCCTGGCGTTGACCGCTGCGGCCCTGGCTTGGCGCCCGGCAACCGTGTTGGCACCGATGGCGCGGCCTGCAGCGGCGCGATATCGTGGCGGATTCAACCCCCGCAGCCCGCTCAAGGACAACCCGCATGAAACTCGATTCCCGCATCAGCGCCGTGGTCACCGGCGGCGCCTCTGGCCTGGGCGCGGCCACCGCCCGGCGCCTGGCCGCCCACGGCGTTAAGGTCGCGCTGTTTGACTTGAACGCCGAGGTCGGCGAGGCCCTGGCGGCGACGCTGGGTGGCGTGTTCTGTCAGGTCGACGTGACCAACGAGGCGCAGGTCGACGCCGGCTTCGCCAAATCGCGGGCGGCAATCGGCCAGGAGCGCATCCTGGTCAATTGCGCCGGCACCGGCAACGCGGTCAAGACCGCCAGCCGCGATAAGACCACCGGCGAGATCCGCCACTACCCGCTGCTGTCGTTCGAACGCATCATCCAGATCAACCTGATCGGCACCTTCCGCTGCATCGCCAAATCGGCCGCCGGCATGCTGACGCTGGACCTGCTCGACGGCGAGCGCGGCGCGATCGTCAACACCGCCTCGGTGGCGGCGCAGGACGGGCAAATGGGCCAGGCGGCCTACTCCGCGTCCAAGGCTGGCGTGGTCGGCATGACCCTGCCGATCGCCCGCGACCTGATGGCCGAGGGCATCCGCGTCAACACCATCCTGCCGGGCATCTTCGACACCCCGCTGCTGCGCGGTGCGCCTGAGAAAGTGAAGAACGCGCTGGCGGCGTCGGTGCCCTTCCCCAAGCGCCTGGGCGACCCCGACGAATACGCCGCACTGGCCGAGGCGATGCTCACGATCGGCTATTTCAACGGCGAGAGCGTGCGTCTGGATGGCGCGATCCGCATGGCTCCAAGGTGAGGTCACGATGGACAGCCACCGTCGCAGCCTGATCGGCAGCAGCACCAGCGCCGCCGTCGGGGCGCTGGCCGGTTGCGCCCTGCCCGGCACGGCCGCCGGGCCGGGCACACCCTTTGCCGTGCCGGCCACCTACCTGCCCATCGTCGGCAGCGCGCTGCAGTTCCCGGTGCGGCGGGTCTATTGCATAGGCCGCAATTACGCCGCCCATGCGCGCGAGATGGGCAGCGACCCGAGCCGCGAGCCGCCGTTCTTCTTCCAAAAACCCGGCGACGCGATCCAGAACGTCGCCGCCGGAACGGTCGCCGACCACCCCTACCCGAGCCTGACCAAGAACTACCACTACGAGGTCGAACTGGTCGCGGCGTTGCACCAGGGCGGCCGCAACATCGCCCAGGCGCAGGCGCTGGAGCTGGTCTACGGCTATGCGATCGGCCTGGACATGACCCGGCGCGACCTGCAGCGGGCGATGGGCGACGAGAAAAAGCCCTGGGAAATCGGCAAGAGCTTTGACCACTCGGCGCCTATCGGCCCACTCCACCGGGTCGGCCAGACCGGGCATTTCAGCCAGGGCAGCATCTGGCTCAAGGTCAACGGCGTGGTCAAGCAGAACGCCAACCTGAACCAGATGATCTGGAGCGTGGCCGAGCAGATCGCCAAGCTGTCCGAGGCCTTCGAACTGATGCCCGGCGACATCATCTTCAGCGGCACGCCGGAGAACGTCGGCCCGGTGCTGCGCGGCGACGTGATCGACTGCCACATCGACGGCCTGCCCAACCTGGGCATCAAAATAGTCTGAGCGGCTGGGTCGGGCGCTGCTGCGGCCAACGCAGCCAGGGCAGCCAGGGCGAGGGCAGGGCTTGGAGTTCGGCCCTGAGCTGCGGATCCAGGGCGATCCGCTGCGCCACCTGGGCGCGCAGTTCGGCCAGGCCGGCGGTGCAGGCGGCGCAGTTGCCGAGCTTGGCGCTGCCGTCGTCGCTGACCGTCAGGATGCGGTCGTCGCCGCTGCCGAAGGCCACCGCATTGACCGCCTGGCCATGGCGGGTCAGCGCCGCGACATTGCGGCCGCTGTGGCTGTCCCAGAGCCGCACGCTGGCGTCGCTGCTGGTGGTCGCGACCAGCTTGCCATCGGCGCTGAAGGCGGCGTCGGTCAGCGCCGCGCTGTGGCCGCCGGCCAGCCGGGTTGGATCGGCGGGGCCGCGCAGCGTCCAGACCAGGGCGGTACGGTCGGCGCCGGCGCTGACCAGGCGCTGGCTGTCGCGGCTGAAGGCCAGGGCGCGGACATCGCCGCCGTGCCCGGCCAGCGCGCGGCGAGCCGCGGGCGCGCTCAGGTCGAACAGGCCGACCGACTTGCCGCTGGCGGTCGCCAGCCAGCGCCCGTCGGGGCTGATCGCCAGCAGCTCCGGCGCATGGCCGGCCACCGCCGCCAGCTCGGCCACCAGGGGCGGCGCGGCGCTGCCCAGCGCGCGGCTGTCCCAGACCCGCACCGCGCCCTGCGCGGTGATTGCCGCCAGGCGTGGCGCGTCGCGCGCAAACGCACTGCCGGTCACGCCGTTCAGCCAGGGCACTTCGAGCAAGGTCTTGTCGGACCGCGACCACAGCAGCGGCTGGCTGCTGGCGGCGCTGAGCGGCGGCTGGCCAAGCAGCCAGCGGCCGTCGGCGCTGATCGATGCGCTGACCACGCTGCTGGCCTTGGCCCGGTACTCGGCCCGGGCGGCGTCGCCGCGCTGGCTCAGGTCGGTCAGCGCCACCTGCCGGCACAACACCACAGCCGCCATCTCCTTGGCGGGCGACTGGCCGGCGCTGCGGCCGCTGCTGGGGGCCTTCGCAGCACTGACGTTGGCCGGTCGGGCGTCGGCCGCAGCAGACCGGCCCTCATCGCTGGCGCCTTCGCCGCAGAGCACCGCGCCAGCGGCATCGCGCTCGACCACCAGCGCCTCCAGCCGCCCGGGCTGGGCCTCCAGCAGCAGCGGCGGCTTGACCCGCCAGACGCGCAGGGTGTTGTCGTCGCTGGCGGTCAGCACCGCATGGTCAGGGCCGAACATCGCCCGGCTCAACTGGCTGCGGTGGCCCTGCAGCACCGCCACTGCCGTGCCCAGCCGCGTCGACCAAACCCGGGCGGTGCCGTCGGCGCTGGCCGAGACGATCCACTCGCCGTCGTCGGACACGGTCGCGTCGGTGACCGTGTCGTCGTGCTCGCGCACCTCGCGGTGGCTCTCGTCGTTCCAGAAGTAGACCTTCTTGCCAGCCATGCTGAGCAGCTTGTTGGGGTCGTCAGCGCGGCCGGCAAATCGCGCCAAGGCGACCGGCCGGCGGTGCTGCAGCAGGGCAGTGGCGACCTCAGTCGAGCTGCCCGGCACGACGCTGTGCTGGGGCAGGTCCAGGGTCCAGACGGCGGCCATGCCGTCGTCCGAGGCACTGGCCAGCAGCCGCGGATCGCGCTGCTGAAAACCGATGTCGCGGATCGCCCCGGCATGGCGGATGGCGCTGGCGCCGGCCAACCAGGGCCCGGCCTGGCCGGGCTTCCAGACCTGGCCATGGCCCTGGCTGTCGCCGCTGGCCAGGTACTGGCCGTCGCCGCTGAAGCCCAGCGCGGTGATGCCGGCGCCGCCGCCTTTGTTCAGCGACATCCGAGCGCCCAAGCCCTGGGCGCTGATGCTGGCGGTGACGATCTCGCCGTCGAAGCAGCCCAGCGCGACCGTGGCGCTGTGCTGGCCATCGCCGCTGCCGAGCTCGGCGCTGACCGCCGCGACCAGCGCCGGGTTGGCGCTGCCCGAGCAGGCCAGGGGCGTGACCGCGCCACCGGCCGCAGGCTGGACCTGAACCACACCGGCCTCGTCCAGCGCCAGCACCCAGGCCTTGTCGGCCACCAGCCAGGCCTTGCGCAGTGGCGCCGGGAAGTTCAGCGCCGCGCCCCTGGGCTGCCAGGTACGGGTGTCGATGAGGCTGGCGCTGCGAAGCGCCGCCACCACCGCCAGGCTTTGGTCGGCGGACAGGCGCAAGTCGGCGACCGGGCCGCCAAAGCTCAGCACCCGCTCGGTGTAAGCGGTCTCCAGCGCCGCCATCGCCTGGCGCAGCACCTGCTCGGCCTGGGGCGCGCGCTCGTCGAAGTCCAGCGCCAGCACCGCCAGGTGGGCGCTCAGGGCAGGGTCGCGGGGCAGCTCCAGCAGCGCCAGGCTGGCCAATTCGGTGGCCCGGCTGAGCCTGTGCTTGACGGCGTTGTTGAACGCCGCACCCGTGGCCAGCACCAACACCGCAGCGGTCAGGCCGCGCAGCGACCACAGCCGCCGCCGCTCGCGCCGCCGCTCCGCCTGGGCGCTGGCCTGGCTGGCGGCGATGAAGCGCTGGGCGCTGGCGAATTGCGCCGCGCCGTCGCCGCCGGTACACAGCCCCACCCAGGCGGCGTTCGGCCGGGTCGCGGCCTGCCATTCCAGCGCCCGCTCGAGGTTGCGACCGCGCCAGAGCTCGCCACCGGCCTCGTCGTGGCGCTGCGCCTCGTTGACCAGGCGCAGCAACTCGCTGCGCGCCACCGCCTCGTCGGCCACCCAGCCACGCAGCCGCCGCCATTGGCGGATCAGGCTCTCGTGCGAGATGTCGATCACCGGGTTGTGGTCCAGCGCCTGCTCGCTGCTGGGCAGCAAGAACGCGGTGCCGGGCTGGCGAAAGCGCTCGACCACCGCCGCCACGGCGGCACGAACCTGGGCCGCGCCAGGCGAGTCGACTTGCGCCCCACAGACCGCACAGAGGGTGTCAAAGCGCAGCGGCCGGCGGACCTCGGCGCCCTCGGGCCGGCGCTCGGTCAGGGCGCGGAAGACCTTGGCCACCAGGCCGCCGACCAGCGCCGGGTCGGCAGCGTCGGGCCAGACGACGCTGTCGGCGGCCTCGTCGGCATGGCGCGACAGCGCTTCGGTGGCACCACCGACGGCGCGATAGTCCTCAAGGTCGATGGGTCGGCTGCCCTGGCTGGTCTGGGCCCAATGCACCCAACTGCGCGCCAGCGCGTGCTGCATCACCGGCAGGTCGTCGAAATCGTCGGACACATCGTTGAGCAAACGCTGCACCAGGCGCGGCGCGATCTGCACCCCGCGCAACTCCAGCGGCTTGCTGATGGCCTCCTTGCGCTGCTCGCGCTTGAGCCTGGGCACCAGGTACTGGCCGCGGCTGACGGCCTCGGGCAGGTCGGCAAACTCGGCGCAGGCGCCGAGCGCGTCGGTGCGCAGCGTCAGCACGGTGCGCAGCGGCAACTCGGGGTCGGCGGCGGCCTGCAACAGCAGTTTGACGAAGGCCTGCGCCTCCTGGCTGTCGGTCGCCCTGCCGCTGACCTGGTTGAAGCGGAACAGCTCCTCGAACTGGTCGACCACCAGCAACAGCCGCCGGTCCTGGCCCAGGCGCGCCCGCCGCAGCAGCTCGACCAGGCCGTTGCTGCCCAGGCTGAGCTGGCCGAACAGGGTGTCGGCGCGGCGCGCCTGCTCGGCCGCGTCGGCATCGGCTGCGCCCAGCGCCCGCGACAGCGCCAGGGCGAGCTGGGACAGCGGCGCGCCGCCGGGGCGCATCACCACCACCTGCCAGTGGCTGGCGTCATCGCCCACCTCGGGTCGCTGCGCCAGGCGGCTGGTCAGGCCGGCCAGCACCAGCGATGATTTGCCGCTGCCCGAGGCACCGGCCACCGCGATCAGGCGCCGTGTCGCCAACAGCCGCAGCAACTCGTCGATCTGCTGGCGGCGGCCGAAGAAGCGGTCGGCCTCGTCCGGCCGGAATGCCCGCAGCCCGGGGAAGGGGTTGGCCAGCAGCAGGGCCTGGGTGCGGCTCATCGGCCAGCCGCCGGTTCAAAGAAGCTGCGCAGCTCGGCCTCACCGGCGCTGACCACGCCCTGCACCAGCCGCGCATTCGGCGTGCGGTAGGCGGCTTTCTCGCTGCTCGGCGGGCCGGCGACGAAGACCGCCATGCGCTGCCTGCCGAGCTGCCCTGCCAGCCCGTCCAAGGCCAGCAGGTCGTCCACCCATTCCTCGGGCTGGCCACCCCAGAAGACCAGGCACTGGCTGGCACCGGCCAGGGTCTTGGCCATCCTGGCCGGATCGCGCGGCGTGGCCAGGCTGAACTTGACCAGCTTGGCGTCCAGGTTCAGCCGCTCGGCGAGCAACTCGCGCAGCGGCGCGGCGTCGGCGATGTCGGCCTCCTCGATCAGCAAGGCGATCTCGCGGGGTTTGGCCGGGCCGGCCCGCAGCGGCTGGGGCAGCAGGCCAAAGAGTTGCGACTTCAGCCCTTGCAGACCACCGGCGAGCACCTCGACGCCGGCATTGGCCAGGTCGGATTCGATGTAATCGATCAGCCCCTGCGCCGAGGCGTCGGTGGCCTCGGCCGGCTGGATCCAGACCAGCGGTGCCGGCCGCTGGCGCGCGGCCATCGCCGGCTGGGCGAGTTGCAACTGCAAACGCGAGCGGGCGGCGGTCAGCGGGTCGGTCGATGGCAGCCGCGACACCAGGTGGACGCAGACGAGGGCCTCGGCCAGGTCACGCTCGATCCGCTGGCGGTGGTCGTCGGCGTTCCACAGGTACTCGCGCTCGGGCAGCACCAGGAACCCCTGGCTGCGCAGATCGGCCCGGAGGTCTTCGCGGGCGGCGCTGAGTTCATCGCCCACGGCCGCCAAAAACACCTTGCCGCGGGCCTTCTTCTTCTCCCTGCCCTTGAGCTCTTCCAGCGTCTCCATCAACTCGCCAGCGATCCGCCCGATCCGGCGCTTGTACTCATGCGCGTCGTCGACCGGGTCCAAGGCCCGCCAGGGCTTGGGGTCGAGCTGGTAGAGCTCATGCCGGCCGATGGTGTTGAGCTCGACCGGCAGATCCTGGTCGGGCTTGGGCGGGTGTTTGAAGATCGGCACCAGCCTGCGCCCGTCACCACCGTCGGGGCCCTTCAGCCGGCCCAGGAACAGGTCGAACTCCTTGACGCATTCGGGCGAATCGAAATAAGTGCGCGAGGCCAGGGCGACGAACACGCCCGAGTTCAGCACCGCCTCGGCGATCTCTGGCCGCCACTTGTCGCCGGCGTGCAGCTCGGCGGTGTCGCGCCAGAGCTGCACATCACCGCTGACCAGGTCGTGCAACTGCGCCTGCAGGGTCTTGCAGAACTGGTCCACCCAGGGGTCCTCGCCCTCGTTCGAGGCCCGCCGGTAGCTGATGAAGACGTCTTGCTTGAACTGCGGCAGGTAGCCCATTCATTTCCCCTTGGGCGTTGGCGCAAGCGTTGACGCCGTGACCGGCCTGGCCTGGCTTGGATTGCGCCGCGTCATTTCTCGGTCCATTCGGCCAGCCAGGCTTCGTTCTCGGCCGAGATCGCGCGCTCGCAGTTGTCGACAAAGGCGGCGACGCAAGCGGCGTCCAGCCGCTCGGGCGTGGCCAGCCATTCGTCGCGCAGGCCGCGCAGCCGCTCGGCGGTGCTGAAGTAGACGGTGGCCAGGTGGTCGAAGCGCGAGGCGGCGACATGCGCGCTGATCGCCCCGGCCAGGGTCGTGGCCACCGCCGCCCAGGCGCCCAGCTCGGCCAGGCCGACCAGGCCCAAGGGCTCGGCCAGCCCGGCGGTGGCGCCCAGCGCCGTGGCCAGCAGGCTGAGGGCAAATTCAAGTCCGCGCAATCGCCGCGCGGTGAGCGCATTGCGCCTTGCGCTGGGGTAGTAGTAGCCATTGACCTGGCCAAGCACACGCTGCTCGGCATAGTCGTGGGGGCTCAGTGCGCTGGGCCTGGCCTGGCTTGCGGGCTCGACCGTGGCCGCCAGCGCGCCCAGGTCCGACAGGCCCTGTTTGATGGTCTGGCAGCGCCGCACCAACTCGGCCGGCGGCGGCGACGGACCATAGGGCGCGGCGCCCAGCAGGTAGCGGTAGATGGTTTCCTTCAGCGCCTCGGCGGCGGCGCGAGCGCGGGTCCAGGCCCGCAGTTGTTCGGTCGAGACCCTGGCCTTGAGCACATAGGGCACCAGCGCCAGCAGCAGGGTGCCCGCGCCGGCACACAGGCCGCGCTGCGCCGACCAGCCATCGCCCCAGTGCGCGAGCGTGCCCGCGGCCGTGCTCAGCAAGGCGCCGCAACTGCCGGCCACGGCCGCGACCAGGCGCCAGGTGCTGAGCCCGGCCTTGAGCTGGCTGGCGGCAGCGGACCAGACCGCCTGGTCGCGCCAGGCCGATTCAACGAAGCCGCTGGCGTCGGCGGCTGGCGGTTCATGCATGGCTTGCATCCTTGAAAATCAGTATTGCACAGGGCCTGGGCGCGCCAGACCCCGGGCAACCCGGGTGATAGGCCGGACCGCCGCCACGCCATCGGTCGCCAAAGTACCGCTCGGCGACAATCCGCCGGCCATGTCCGAAGCCGCCGCCGGCGCCCTGCCACGCACCTCGCTGCGCTTCACGCTGCGCCACCGCGCCTTCCGCACGGTCTGGGTCAACAGTTGGTTTTATTTCACCGGCAACGCGATGCAGGGCATGGCGGCGTCGTGGTTGATGGTCGAGCTGACCGGTTCGTCGCTGCTGGCCGCCCTGGTCCAGACTGCCGTGTTCCTGCCGATGTTTGTGCTCTCCTTGCCGGCCGGGGTGCTGGCCGACACCACCGACCGCAAGCGCCTGCTGCTGGTCGCGCTGGGCCTGCAGGCGGCCACCTTGGTGCTGCTCAGTGGGCTGATTTTCAGCGGCGTGGCCGGCGCCACCACGGTGCTGCTGCTGACCTTCATCTCGGGCTGCTGCACGGCGATGCTGTCGCCGGCCTGGAATTCGGCCGTCGGCGAAATCCTGCCGCGCGACGAGTTGCCGCAGGCCATCATCGCCATGAGCCTGGCCTACAACGGCGCCCGGGCGCTGGGACCGGCCTTTGCCGGCCTGATCTATGGCCTGGCCGGCGGCGGCGCGGTGGTCGCCCTGTCGGTGGTTGGCACGCTGGTGATGGCCCAGGGCTTCAGGCGGCAGCCGCCCAAGCCACATCCGGTCAGCCGGCTGCCGGCCGAGCGGCTCTGGGGCGGCACCGTGACCGGGCTGCGCTATGCCTGGCATTCGCACACCATCTTGGCGCAACTGGTGCGCACCGCCGCCTATGGTGGCGCCGGCTCGGCGCTGTGGGCCCTGCTGCCGGCGATTGGCCAGCAGCGGCTAGGCCTGGGCGCGGCCGGCTTCGGGCTGATGATGGCCTGCCTGGGCACCGGCGCGATTGGGATTGGGCTGGTGATCGGCAAGCTGCGCCAGCGGGTCGGGCTGGACCAACTGGTCTCGGTCGGTTGCCTGGTGTTTGCCGCCGCGATGCTGGTGGCCGGCCTGTCGCGCTGGCATGCGCCCGTGTACGTCGCGCTGGTGTTGGGCGGGGCGGCCTGGATGGCGGTGATGTCGACCTTCAACACCGCCACCCAGACCAGCGCGCCGCCCTGGGTGCGCTCGCGCGCCTCGGCCCTGCATGTGCTGTCGGCGCTGGGCGCGTTTGCGATTGGCTCGGCCTTCTGGGGCGTGGTCTCGGCCATCGCCGGCTTGCCCACCGCGCTGTGCCTGGCGGCGGCGCTGATGCTGGTCGGCCTGGGCCTGCAACGCCGCTTTCCGCTGCGCATGGGCGACCGCGACGATGTCACCCCCGCCGCGCCGTTCGAGGACCTGTTGATCGCCGACGAGCCGCACCCCGACGCCGGGCCGGTCGCGGTCGAACTGAGCTACCGCATCCGCCCCGGCGAGGCCGAAAACTTCCTCACCGAAGTAGCCGCCCTGCGCGCCCCCCGGCAGCGCGATGGCGCGACCTTCTGGCGCATCTACCGCGACTTGAGCGACCCCAGTCGCTATGTCGAGCGCTTCATCGTCGGCTCCTGGGCCGACTACCTGCACCAGCGCGCCCGCACGACCCTGGCCGACCAGGAGCTCGAAGCCCGGGTGCGGGTGTACCTGGAGCCAACCGAGGCGGTGGTGATGCAGCACTACATCGCCGAGCGCTGAAGCCGCGTCGCGTGCCATGCCCGTGTCCATTCCCCTGCCCATGCTGCAACACCCTGACTCGCCCACCACCCTGCGGCTCGAATCGGGCCGCGCCACCCTGAGGCTGAACCGCCCGGCCCAGCACAACCGGCTGCAAATCGAGGACCTGCACGCGCTGCAAGGCCACTTCAGCGCGCTGGCGGCCCAGCCCGAGGTCCGGCTGCTGGTGCTGACCGGCAGCGGCGCCAGCTTCTGCTCGGGTTTCCACCTCGGCGACTTCGACGCGCGGCCGGCCTCGGGCGAGGACGGCCCGGGCCTGTTCGAGCAGACCGTGGACGCCTTGGAGGCGCTGCCGATGCCGACGATCTGCCGCCTCAACGGCAGCGTCTACGGCGGCGCCACCGACCTGGCACTGGCCTGCGATTTCCGCGTCGGCGTGGCCGACATGCTGCTGCGCATGCCGGCGGCCAGGCTGGGCCTGCACTACTACCCCAACGGCCTGCGCCGCTATGTCAGCCGGCTCGGTCTGGGCGCGGCCAAGCGCCTGTTCCTGCTTGCCCAGAGCGTGCCGGCGGCGGAGTTGCTGGCGCTGGGCTACCTCGACCATGCCGTGCCCGCCGAGCAACTCGATGCCTGCGTCGACCAGCTTGCCGCCGAGCTGCTGGCCGGCGCGCCACTGGCCCTGCGCGGCATGAAGGCCTCGCTCAACGAGATCGCCCGTGGCCACTGGGACCCGGCCGCACTGGCGCGCCGACAGGCCGAATGCGCCGCCAGCGCCGACCTGCGCGAAGGCCGGCTGGCGTTCGCCCAGAAGCGCCCGCCCAAATTCAGCGGGCAGTGAGCCCGGCAGCGGCCAGCGCCTCGTCCAGCAGCCCCAGCGCAGCGGCCGCGAAGGCCAGCATGTTGGCCTGCCGGTCGTTGCTGTCGGTGCGCAAGGTCCGCGCCCGCGGCACCGCGCCGTCGACCGCCAGGCAACTGTGGCCGGCCGGGTCACCGTAGGGGTTGCCGTCCGGCCCGGCGGCGCCGGTCTCGGCCAGGCCCCAGTCGGCCTTGAACCGCGCCCGCTGGTGCTGCGCCAGGCATTGCGCATAGGGCGGGCTGGACGAGCGCATCCCGGCCAGGTCATCGGCCGTGAGCGTGGTCAGCAGCCGGCGCGAGCGGCGGGTGTAGAGCACCGCGCCGCCGAGGTAGTAGGCCGAGGCGCCAGCCCGCGCCAGCAAGGCGGCCGACACCAGCCCGCCGGCCGACGACTCGGCCACGGCCACGGTCTGGCCGGCCGCCGCCAGCCGGTCGCCAACCCGGCAGCCAAGCGCGAACAGTTGCTGAAGATCGCTCATCGTGCCGGTCCGCCCAGGGTTTGATTTCGGGTCACGGTGGCTGTCTCCAGGCGCAACCGCTTCAATCCAGCGGCCAGGGCATCGTGCCCGCCGCCTGTTGCGGCCCAGGCTCGGCCGCTGCGGCGGCGGTCTTGCGGCCTGAGCCGGCGGGTGCCGCAACGCCGCGCCACCAGGCCTCGACCACGCCGGCATGGGCCGGCTCGACCGCCTGCCCCAGCCGGGGCATCAGCAAGCGGGCATCGAAGGCCGGGGCCAGTTCCAGCAGCCGCTGGGCCGGCTCGTCCCAGGCGTGCATCGCCAGGTTGAAGGTGCCCCAGTGGACCGGCAGGAAGGCGCCGCCGCCGAGCATCTGGTAGGCCTTGAGGGCGTTGTCCGGGCCGAGGTGGATGTCGCCCCAGGATGGGTGGAAGGCGCCGACCTCGAGCAGTACCAGGTCGAACGGGCCCAGCCGTTCACGGATCAGCGCATATTCACTCGTCAGGCCGGTGTCGCCGCTGAAGAACACCCCATGCCTGGGGCCGCGCAGCACCAGCGAAGACCAAAGCGTGGCGTTGCGGTCGTTCAGGCTGCGGCCGGAGAAATGCTGGCTGGGCGCGGCGGTGATGCTCAGGCCGGTGCCGGGGACGCGGTGGCTCTCCCACCAGTCCAGCTCGGTGATGCGCTCCGGCGCCACACCCCAGGCCTGCAGGTGCGCGCCTACGCCCAGCGAGGTGATGAACGGCACCCGGGTGTACTTGGCCAGCGCGCGGATGGTCGGGTAGTCGAGGTGGTCGTAATGGTCGTGCGAGACCACCACCGCGTCGACCTCTGGCAGCAAGCGCAACGGTACCGGCGGCGGCTGGAAGCGCTTCGGCCCGGCAATCCGCGAGGGCGAGGCGCGCGGCCCCCAGACCGGGTCGGTGAGGACGCGGTGCCCGTCGATCTCGAGCAGCACGCTGGAATGGCCCAGCCAGGTTGCGCGCAGGCCGGACTGCGGCGCGCGGCGCCAGATGTCGCCCGGCTGCTCGACCGGTAACGGCCCCGGCGGCAGGCGACGCTCGCCACCGCAGAGAAAGTCCGACAGGCTGGGCCGGACGCTGCCGTCGCGCAGCCCGGGCGTGATCGGGTGCAGGTTGGCAAAGCCCTCGCCGCTCCAGCGCGGCGAGGCCTGCATCCGCTCCAGCCGGGCGCCGGCTGCGCGCCTGCCAAGCGACTTCACGGGGCGGTCGGCCCGGCCGGTTTGCCGTCGGCGCCGCGGGCAACGATGCGTGCCCCGCTGAGCTGCTCCTGGGCCTCGACCAGGCTGGGCACATACGACCGGCCGTGGCCGAGCGCGCAGGCCAGGGTCAGGCTCTGGTGGACGGCCTCGCCGACGACCGTGGGCACGGCCAGGCCCTCGGCCAGGTGGGTGTAGTAGCGGACATCCTTGCGGGCGTTGTCGAGCTCGAACTTCAGGCCCGTCATGTCGCCGTCCAGGGTCTTGGCCATGGCCTGGAACAAGCCAGAGTTGACCGCGCCGGCCGAGACCAGGGTGACCAGTTGGCGCAGGTCCACGCCAGCGCGCTGGCCGACCGCGAAGGCCTCGGCGGTGGCGGTGCAGATCGTCTGGGCGATGAAGTTGTTGAGCAGCTTGAGGGTGTGGCCAGCGCCGGCCTGGCCGACATGGAAGATGTTCTCGGCAAAGGCGCGCAGCACCGGCTCGATCGCCGCAAAACCGGCGGCATCGGCACCGACCATCACGTTCAGGCGCCCGGCCTCGGCCTCGACCGCCGAGCGGGCCAGCGGCGCGTCGATCAGGCTCACGCCCTGGGCGGCGGCCTGGGCACGCAGCCGGGCGGTGGAATCGGGCTCGCTGGTCGAGCAGTCGACGATCAGCAGCCCCGGCCGCGCCGCGCTGAGCAGACCCTTCGGGCCGGCCACCACCGCCTCGACCTCGGGCGAGCCGGTGACGCAGATGAACACCATGTCGCAGGCCGCCGCCAACTCGGCCGGATGCGCCACCCGCACCGCACCAGCGCCGACCAGGTCGGCCACCCGCTCGGCGT
The DNA here is from genome assembly GCA_025350145.1 of Burkholderiales bacterium. GTDB lineage: Bacteria > Pseudomonadota > Gammaproteobacteria > Burkholderiales > Burkholderiaceae_C > Pseudaquabacterium. The sequence continues at coordinate 17,640 of JANXYH010000021.1, forward strand.
TGCGGTGCACCGTCAACAGCAGGGAGTGGCCCTTGGCCAGCAAGTTGCGCGCCATGCCATGGCCCATGAGGCCAGAGGCGCCGATGAATCCGATCTTGGCCATGTTGTAGGGGCTCGCTTCAGGCAGGGTTTGGCAAGGCCCGGGAGAGCCGGGCAGGTCGGGCGGGGATGGTAGCGCGGCGCTTGATTGCGGGCCTGGGGTCGGCCTGGGGTCATCCGGCCTGGGGTCAGGTCTCCCATTTCCCGTCATCCAGGCTCCGCTCCCGCCCCGCGATCAACCGGCTGACGTGTGACACCGACAGCCCCGTCAGCGCAGCCAGCCGGGTCATCGTGAAGCCGCCGCTGCGGTAGGCGCTGAACAACGCGGCATCGCGATCGGCACGGCTCA
>JANXYH010000048.1 GCA_025350145.1 Burkholderiales bacterium
CGAAGAAGGACTTCACGCTGTCGATGGAGAAACTCTTCCCCGCGGCCAAGCCAGGCGAAGATCAGTTGCCCAAGTTCGGCGCCGGCCAGTACGGCACCGAGATCTCGGCGTTGATGGCCAAGCCCGCCGACGTGACCCACAGCAGCCTCTGGGGTGGCGACTTGCAGGCCTTCATCCTGCAGGCCGGGCCGCGCGGGCTGTTCCAGAAGACCCAGGTGGTGTTCTCTGCCGCCGACCATGTGCTGCCCGGCCTGGGCGAGAAGATGCCCAATGGCGTGATCCTGGGTGCGCGCGGTGCCTACGGGCTGATGTCGCCCAAGAGCGCGCTCAACGACTGGTGGTGGGAGCTCTACAGCAAGGCCTACAACCAGTACCCGGTGCAGGCGCCCTACCGCATGGTGCAGAGCCTGCTGGGGCTGAAGCTGGCGGTTGAAAAGGCACAGGCCGGCAACGGCGGCAAGAAGCCCAGCGGCGAGCAGATCGCGGCGGCGCTGCGCAACAGCGAATGGGATTCACCCGCCGGCAAGATCCGCATGGCGCTGGGTGGCGGGCACCAAGCGGTGCAGGAGACCGCGATCGGCCGCACCCGCTGGGACGCCGCCAAGAAGATGGTAGTGCTGGAGGACATCCAGCGTTTCCCGGCCGATTGCGTCAACCCACCGGCCCAAATGAAGGGCGAGGACTGGATCAAGGCTGGCTTCCCCGGCGCCAAAGGCTGCCCCTGAACCCAGCGCCATGGCCGCCCTGCTGACCATCCTCATCGACGGGCTGACCTACGCCTCCTGGCTGTTCATCGTCGCGCTCGGGCTGACGCTGGTCTTCGGCGTCCTGAAGATCCTCAACATCGCCCACGGCAGCTTCTACGCCCTGGGCGCCTACGCGGCGGCCAGCTTCGTCGGCTGGGCGGCGGCAATGAAATGGGCGCCCTGGCTGTCGCTGGTGGCGATGCTGCTGGCCGCCGTGGCGGTGGCGGCCATCGTCGCGCCGCTGACCGAGCGCGGGCTGCTGCGCTTCTTCTATGGCCGCGACGAGGTCCTGCTGGTGCTGGTGACCTACGCCATGTTCTTGATCATGGAAGACCTGACCAAGCTGGTCTGGGGCGCCAACCCCTACTACGTGTCCGAGCCCTACGCGCTGTTCGGCAAGCTCGAGGTCGGGGTCCAGACCTATGTCGGCTACGACTTCATGCTGGTCGCCCTGGCTGCGGTCGTCGGCCTGACGGTGTGGTGGGGCCTGAACCGCACCCGCAGCGGCAAGATCGTGCTGGCGGTGATCCACAGCCCCGAGGTCGCGGCCAGCATGGGCGTCAACGTCTCGCGCATCTACATGGCGGCGTTCTCTATCGGCATCTTCTTAGCGGCAATCGGCGGCGCTGCCACCGCGCCGATGATCTCGGTCCAGCCGGGCGTGTCGGTGGGCGTGATCATCGTCTCGTTCGCGGTGGTCATCATCGGCGGGCTGGGCAGCATCGAGGGCGCGGCGGTGGGCGCGCTGATCGTCGGCCTGGCGCGCTCGCTGGCGGTGCACCTGGCGCCGGTGGCCGAGCTGTTCTCGATCTACGTGGTGATGGCGGTGGTGCTGATGTTCCGCCCCGAGGGCCTGTTCCAGCGCATCCAGGCGCGCAAGATTTGATGCCGCCGCAGATGCCCGTGGCCACTGGTCTGCGCAAGCTGCTGGCCCTGGCCCTGGCCAGTCTGGTCGTGCTGGCCGTGGCCGGCTGGTTTGCGCCGAAGTGGCTGACCTTCTTGGTCACGATGGCTGCGGCCAACGGCCTGGTCTCGTTGGGCATCGTCGGCCTGATGCGTGGCGGGGTGGTGCCCTTCGGCCAGGGCATGGTGCTGGCCATCGGCGGCTACGCGGCGGCGCTGCTGTTCAACAAGCTCGGCCTGACCGACGCCCTGGCCCTGGCGCTGGCCGGCGGGGTCGCGGCAACACTCCTGGCCGCTCCGTTTGCGCCGCTGCTGTCGCGCTACCGCGGCATCTTCTTCGCCATGCTGACGCTGGCGCTGTCGATGGTCTGCTACGGCCTGCTGATGAAGCTCGAACTGCTGGGCGGCAGCGACGGCTTCAACCTCGGCCGGCCGACCCTGCTGGGCATGAAGCTGCCCGACGCCCGCGCCGGCTACGTGCTGTACCTGCTCACCGTGCTGCTGGCCACCGCCATGGCGCTGCTGGCGCGGATCTACTTCGACTCCACCCGCGGCCTGATCACGCTGGCGGTGCGCGAGAACGAATTGCGGGTCGAGTACCTGGGCGGCTCGGTGCGCCAGGCGATGGCCATCAACTTCGTGCTGGCGGCGTTCAGCGGCGGCATGGGCGGCGCGCTGGCGGTGATGTCGCTGGGCCACATCGAGCCGAACTTCAGCTTCTGGACCACCTCGGGCGAGTTCGTCTTCGTCGCCATCCTGGCCGGCTGGCAGAGCGTGGCGGCGGTGTTCGTCGCCAGCACCGTGCTCGAGGTCGTGCGCAGCTTCTCCAGCGCCTACTTTCCCAACACCTGGCAGCTCGCGCTCGGGCTGTTCCTGCTGTTCGTGATCCGCTTCCTGCCCAAGGGCATAGGCTCGCTGTGGATGCGGGGCAACACCCGATGAGCCCGCTGCTGCACGCCCAGGGCCTGGAGAAGCGCTTCGGCGCGGTGGTGGCGGCCTCGGCCATCGAGATCGAGATCCAGCGCGGCGAGCGCGTCAGCCTGATCGGCAGCAACGGCGCGGGCAAGACCACCTTCGTCAACATGGTCAGCGGCTACCTCAAGCCCGATGCTGGCCGGATCGCCCTGGCCGGCCAGGACATCACCGCCTTGAGCCCGCGCGCCATCACCCGGCTGGGCGTGGCCCGCTCGTTCCAGATCCCGCAGCTCTGCCCCGACCTGACGGTGCTGGACAACATGCTGGTGGCCAACGCCTGCCGTGATCGGCGCCTAAGCTTCTGGCAGCCAGCGCGGCGGCCCGAGGCAATCGCCCACGCCGACCAACTGCTGCAGCGCTTTGCCCTGGCCGAACACCGCAGCCGCCGCGTCGCCGAGCTGCCCGGCGGGGTGCGCAAGCTGCTCGACATCGCCATGGCGCTGACCGGCCAGCCGCAGTTGCTGCTGCTTGACGAGCCGACCAGCGGCGTCTCGGCCGACGAGAAATTCCCGATGATGGCCACCATCATGGCCGCGCTGGGCCAGGAGCAGGACACCACCGTGCTGTTCGTCGAGCACGACATGGACATCGTCCAGCGCCACGCCAGCCGCGTCATCGCCTTCTACGCCGGCCGGGTCATTGCCGACGGCCCGCCGGCCCAGGCCCTGGCCAGCGACGACGTGCGCCGCTACGTCACCGGCGAGCTGCTCGCCTGAGCGCCTGAGAGGCCGCCGATGCTTCAAGTCGAAGCCGTCCACGTCGCCATCGGCTCGGTGGTGGCCCTGCGCGGGCTGTCGCTGAACGTGGCCGACGGCGCCATGGTCGGCCTGGTCGGCCGCAACGGCGCGGGCAAGACCAGCCTGATGCGCGCCATCATGGGCCACTTGAACCCCAGCCAGGGCCGTATCCGCTTCGACGGCCAGGACCTGGCCGCCCTCGGCCCGCACCAGCGCGCCCCCTTGGGCATAGGCTATATGCCCGAGGACCGTGGTCTGGTGCCCGAGCTGACGGTCGAAGAAAACATCCTGATCCCGGTCTGGGCCAACCGAAAGCTGGACCCGGGCCAGCGCCTGGCCCTGGTCTACCGGGTGCTGCCCGAGCTGCTGGAGATGAAGCACCGGCGCGCCCTGCTGCTGTCCGGCGGCCAGCAAAAACTCGTCGCCCTGGCCCGCGCCCTGGCCGTAGGCACCCGCCTGCTGCTGCTAGACGAACCCTTCGAAGGCGTCGCCCCGGCGCTGAGCAAACGCCTGGCCGAGGCCATCGCCGCACTCAAGGGCACGGCGGTGGCGGTGCTGATCGCGCAGAGCGATTTGAACCACTCACGCCGATTGGTCGACGCCGAATTCGTGATCGAGCGCGGGGCCAATGTTGGGGGCAATGGCGGCTGAACGCGGCGGCTGCGGCCCTGCCGTTACCGCAACGGTTCAGGTCAGTTCGCGGTCGAAATAGTCCACCACGGCTTCGAACCTGAAAACCTTCATCAGCCGATAGTGGCAAGACGGAGGCGACTTGCGGCTTGAGGCGGGCCGCGTCGCGCGGACGCCGCTACTGCAGAAGAATGTCATTCGCAGCGGCCATGCTGAGGCAGGTTTCTCATCAGGATCGAATTTGCCGGGGGTTATGCAGAGTTTCGCTAGACCCTACGCTGCCTGCAGCAAAAACTCTACTTTGACAGCCTCATAAGGAAACACAATTTCTCCTTTGGCTGTTTTGTCAAGAACACCAGCAGCCAGCAGCGCAGTGACATCACCATGCACCGTCTTCACATCTCTTCCGACCCTGCGGGACGCCTCACGAATTGAGATGGGACCAACGCCGCAGAGAGACTTCAAGAGATCCCATCGCCTGGCAGTCAAGACCTTCCATAGCAGCTCAGGGGTCTCGAAGCTGATCCGTGCATACTTCTCCGGCTTGCCGCTTTCCCAGGCCCGAATGAAATCTTCCCCGGCGTCTTGTCGGGTGGCCACATCAAGAACCACTGTTTTCATGTTTCCACCTCGCGATATCAGACTCAAAATCCGCGATGAGTTGCCGCGGTGTTGTGAAGGTATAGGCTGTCTCCCGCCTTCCGAAATGGCGATGATCGCCTTTTCCGAGTTCGTTGTCGTATCGAACCACGCATTCACGGTGAATCACGTAAGCCAGCCGATACTTGAAGGCGTGCTTCGAAGGTGAGAGCGGCTTTGGGACTAGCCAAACCACATATTCGGCAAAGCCGCCATCAGCATCTGCGACACGCTTGTTCAGGATCGAGGTCGCCCTGATGATGGCGATTTTGCCAACACCATCGGCACTCGTCAACCTGCAGTCTTGCCACAACACATGGCAAATGGTAATTTTGGTGGCATGAACCTCCACATTGACAAGGCCGGGCGCTTGGTGCTGCCAAAGACAGTCCGCTCGCAACTGGGCATCACGCCAGAGACGGCGCTGGAACTGGTCCAAAGCGCCGATGGCATCCTGTTGGGCCGCGTGGCCGAGCGACCGGCTATGCAGCAGGTTGACGGCCTGTGGGTCCACCAAGGCACCCCGGCCGCCAACGCCGACTGGGCGGCTGTCATCGACCGCAGGCGCGATGAGCGTGCCGACAGCGCCTGGGCGCCCCCTGATGCTGGTCTTTCTTGACGCCAGCGTCCTCGTTACCGCTTCCGAAAGCAGCCACCCCCACCATGCGCAGGCGCTGCCGGTACTCCGTCGCGTCGCCAAGGGTGAAGACCGGGGCGCCATCGGCGTGCACTCGATCACCGAGACCTACGCCGCCATTACCCGGCTGCCGGTCCAGCCGCGCATCCACCCCAGCGAAGCCGGCCGCATCATCCGCGAGAACATCCTCCAGCACTTCACGCTCGTCCCAGCCGGCGAAGCCGAGTACCTGCAAGCGCTGGCCGCAGTGCAACAAAGCGGCTGGCCCGGGGCCAAGATTAACGACGCCCTGCTGCTGGCCTCCCAAGTTCGACGTAGCGCCACCGAATTGTGCGGCGTTGAGCTGCAAGAAGTTCATACCTGACGCGGACTTGGGCTCTAGATCATTGGCTATCTGAAGATTGAGTGTAGTGGCACGTATGCAGGGAGATGTAGTACCTCATTTGCTGCAGTCCAGCTACACTGCGGCCATGTTCCTTAAGCTCACGAAGTCAGGCGGGCGGCAGTACGCGCAACTCGTGGAGTCGTTTCGCAATGAGGACGGACAACCGCGCCAGCGCACGATCTGCACGCTCGGTCGCCTTGAGCCCGGCGGCGACGTCGACAAGCTGATCGGCGCTCTGCAACGTGCGCGTGGCCTGGAGGTGAGCGCTGCCAGCAATCCCCTGGAAGGCCTGCGTTTCGAGGGCAGCCGCTGCGCCGGCGACGTCTGGGCGTTGTGGCAGCTGTGGCGCTCGCTCGGCTTCGATGATCTGGCTGCCGCGTGGCGTCGCTCACGCGTCGAAGTCGATGTGCTGGGCTGCCTGCGCGCAATGGTCTTCAACCGACTGTGCGATCCTGGCAGCAAGCTGGGCGTGCTGCGCTGGCTGCAGACGGTGGCACTGCCGCTGGACTTCGGCTTTTCCGAGGTCCTGCCG
>JANXYH010000169.1 GCA_025350145.1 Burkholderiales bacterium
AGGATCACGGTCGCCTGGGCGGTGCCCTGGGTCGCCAGCAGGCCTGCGGCCGCGAGCGGTACGGCAGCGAGCAGCTTTGTTAGACGGTGGACAAATTTCACGTTGACCTCCAATGGTTGACGACACAAACGGCGGTATGCCGGTGGGCACCAAGGCGTCTCAAGACCGCCCGCCAACCGCAGCCACCCATCTGGACAGCCGCGTGAAATAGACCAAGCAAATTCCGCGCCAAGCTCGCGAAAAGCCAACAACTACCTGTTTTTGAACGATTTTTCAGTTACCCCTGGAAATCCCTGATGGCGGACTGTCAAAAATTTCGACAGCCAGACCGGTCGATTCGAGGCCCCGCGCCAGACCACGGGCGCCGCCGGGATTCACGAATCTTTGCCATTGCGGCTGTCCGCCTGGGCTCCGAGGCGGGCGTTGACCGATGGCGCCCCGGGACGGATCCAGCCTCTGCAATCAACCCCAACCTTTTCTGAAGGCATCCCATGTTCACCTCGATCCAGAAGCCATTGCTGATCTTCGCGCTGGCCGCCGCCAGCCTGGCCGTGCAGGCCCAAACACCCGCCACCACGGTGGCTGCCACCGCCGATGGCAGTGCGGCCACCCTGCCGCAGGTGGAAAAACGCGAGGCGCGGCAGCAGGCGCGCATCGCTCAAGGCGCGGCGACCGGTTCGCTGACGCCGCGCGAGCAGCACCGCCTGCAACATCAGCAGACGGTCATCGCCCGGGCCGAGACCCGGGCCGAGGCTGACGGCCAGGTCAGCGCGGCCGAGCGGCGCAAATTGCATCGCCTGCAGGACCGCGCCGGCCGAGATATCCGCCGGCAGAAGCATGACGCGCAGCACGCCGCCAGCCCGGCCACGGTCTCCGGCAGCAACCCGGCGGCGAAGTGATCGCCGATCAGGCCTGATCAGTGGCTTCGGCATCGCCAGCACGCAGCGCCAGCGCCCGCGCGTACAGCGCGTTGCGGGGTGCGCCGCTGGCCTCGGCGGCCAAGGCCACGGCCTGCTTGATCGGCAACTCGCGGGCCAGCACCGCGATCAGGCGCTCGGCCTCGACCGGCAGCGCGTCGGCCGAGGCCGGCGCCTGGGTCAGCGCATGCAAGACCAGCACGAACTCGCCCCGGCCGCGCTGGGGATCGGCCGCCAGCCAGGCTGGGGCGTCGACCACCGCCAGGCTGTGGATGGTCTCGAACTGCTTGGTCAATTCGCGGCAGAGGGTCAGCCTGCGGGTCGGCCAGGCCTGGCCGGCCAGTGCCAGAGCGTCGAGCATGGCGCCGATGCGGTGCGGCGCCTCGAAGAACACCAGGCTGCCGGGCTGGGTCAGCGCCTGGGCCAGGCGCTCCGCCCGGGCCGCGCCCTTGGCCGGCAGGAAACCGAAGAAGCTGAAGCCCTGGCCGGCCGCCAGTGCGTCGCCGGCCGCGCTCAGCGCCGCGACGACGCTGCTGGCGCCAGGGATAGGCAGCACGCGGTGGCCGGCCGCCGTTGCCGCAGCGACCAGGGCGGCGCCGGGATCGCACACCGCCGGCGTGCCGGCGTCGCTGATGCAGGCCACCCGTTGGCCCAGCGCCAGCCGCGCCAGTACCGCCTGGCTGGCGGATGCCTCGTTGTGCTGGTGCAGGGCAATCAACGGCCGGCTCAGGCCGAGGTGGTGGAGCAACTGGCCGCCGACGCGGGTGTCCTCGCAGGCCACCGCGTCGACCAGGGCCAGCACATGGATGGCGCGCAGCGTCAGGTCGGCCAGGTTGCCGATCGGCGTGGCCACCACATACAGCGCGCCGGTCGGAAAATGCTGGTGGCCGGCGGCAGCCGCAGCCGCCGCGACGACAGCAAGGGAGTTGGCAATGGTCATGGGCCAGGCAGGTGTGACACCCAAGTCACTGGGCGACCAGGCCGAGGCACAGGCGCTGGCCCATTTGCTGCGCCAGGGGCTGCGGCTCGAATGCCGCAATTATCGACTCGCCGGTGGGCCGCATGCGCCCGGCGCCGAGATCGACCTGGTGATGCGCGAGCCCGATGGC
>JANXYH010000097.1 GCA_025350145.1 Burkholderiales bacterium
ACCGGCACCACGGTGTCGAATTTGTAGATGTCGGCGATGTCGTAGACGAAGGACAAGGGCTTGCCGGTATGGATGAAACCCACCGCCGGGGCATAACCGGCGGCCAGCACCGCCGCCTCGGTGACGCCATACAGGCATGAGGTCGCGGCCGACAGGCAACGGTTGGGCAGGTCGGCCGAGTCCCAATGCTCGGCGTCGTAGTCACGCCCTGACCACTGAACGCCGAATTGCCGCGCCAGCAGTTGGTAGGTGCTGCGCACCCGTGCGCCCTCGATGCCACGCAGTTGCTCGACACTGCGGCGCTCGGGTGGCTCCTGGCCAAACCGGACCGCGTACATCTTGCGCACCACCTTCAGGCGCAGGGATTCGTCCAATGCAAGGCGGGCCTGATAGAGCAGCCGGTCTGACCTGGCGCCGCCGGGTTGGCCGGCCGAATACAGCCGAACGCCCGCCTCGCCGACCCATACCAGCAAGGTGCCCACGCGCGCCGCCAAGGCAGCCGCCCGGTGCGACAGCCGGGTGCCGGGCTCCAGCATGATGCAGGCCAGGCCGCCGACCGGAATATGGGTGCGGATGCCGCCGGAATCGACCACCACGAAGGCGCCGTCCTGCACGTCGATCTCGCCACGCTCGACGAAGACGACCGACATCCGCTCCTTCATGGGGATGGGTTTGAGCGGCGGCAGCAGGTCGCTCATGTGGCCGGCTCGCCGACCGCTGCAAGCGCACGCAGCACCACGGGCTGGCTCAGCCGCTGGCCGCTGGCGCGCAGCGCGGCGACGAGGGGCCCGATGGGGCCGATCAGCCCACGCTGCCGCGCGCGCACCAACACCCCCAGCGTGCCGGTCACCCGCAGTCCCATGGCCAGCGCGCGCTGGCGCCCCGCGCGTTCGTCCATCAGCACCGCGGCGCCTATGACCCCGGCGTGGACGATCACCGCCGACTCGCCTGGATCGAGCCCGGCCAAGGTCTGCGACGGGCCCTGGCAGGCGATCAATCGCCCCTGATCCAGGGCCTGGCGGATGCGCAGCGCATCGGCGTTGCCGGGCCGGGCCAGGCACTCGCGGATCACCTCCTGTGGCACCTGCACCTGCGCAAACAGTTCGCCCAATACGTCGATCAGATCGAGTCGGCCGAGCGCGATCAGCGGCCCGGCGTCGCTGACGACGACGATGACCGGGGCAGTCCCGGTGCCTGCCTCCAGGGCCGCGGACACAGGCGGCTCAGGGGCCCCAGGCGGCAAGCTCGCGCTCCAGTTCCTCGGGCGTGATGCGGATGGTGTCGATTTCGCGCCGGCCCAGTTCGTCGATCATCTCGCTGTAGCTCAGCCCGGCGATGCGCGCAGCGGCGCCCAGGCTGATCTCGTCGCGGTCGAACAGTGCCGCGGCAAGGTCGACCAGCGCCGAGCGCATCGGCACACCGTCGGCCAGCGGTACCGCCAGCATCACCGGCCGTCCGTCGGTGGTGACCACGGTGAGCGCGCCGCGCCGCGCCTCGGCCAGCAGTTGCTGCGGGGCGCGTTGCAGCTCGTCGTCGGTGAGGGTGTGCATAGGATCTCCGCAAGCTGAGGTTCATGATCGGCGGCAGCGTCGGGATCAAGCCTGGCTGGCACATTCAGTCAGCTCGGCAACAGCTTAGCCGATGGGGCGCAGGAGCAGAAGGCCGCAGCCGAAGGCTTTGGCGTGGCCGATGCCGGTGAACAAGGCGTCGCGAAGCGCGATCGGGTCGACGACGCGGAGATGGCCACTGAAGTCAACGGTCGAAAAGCGCAATTCGCCACGTTTGCCGATGTGCTGCGCATAGCCGTCGACGTTGAGCGCATCGGCGTCAAGGGCAATCCCCAGACGCTCGCAGCGTGTGCTCAGCCATGCGCCGCAGTATGTCTGCACCAATTGCTGCAACGAGGGGCGATCTGGTGACTGCCAATCGGCCCAATTCCGAATTTGGTGTTGCTGCAGCAAGCGGGTTTTGGCGTGCATGACCACATCGTGGCGCGCCGCAGTTCCCTTGGCATTCTTTGCGGTGAGCACGGGGTTTGCACGGAGTTCGAAGGCCAGGTGGTCGCCAGCGCGCAGTTTCGGCTCATAGGCGCGGGCCTGCACCAGCCAGTGCGGTGTTGTGCTGTGCGGCAATCGGTCGGAGACAAGGTAGAACCGTGGCAGGCCCTCGACATCGCGCCGCCGGAACACGAAGTTGCGTGGACTGCCCGGTGGTGCGGGCAGAAACCGCCACAGCCACCGATGTTCTTCGTAGGCGTCGCGGGCCCATTCGTGGGCAGCGTCGCGCTCCTGGCCTGGCGCGGGGGTGATGAGGCTGAAGTACATGGTCACTCGTCCCCGGCCAGCAGGGCCAAGTGCTCGGTGCGATCGCCAAACTGCCAGGCACTGCGGCGCAGTGGGCGGTCCTTGCGCGGCACGCTGAGGTGCGCCGTCACGCCAGATTCGACGCCGTCGCTCCAGGCCATGCTGCGCAGTGCGCCGGGTGGGACGCAGGCCTCGAGGTAGTCGACGAGCGCCGCATGGGCACTTGCCGCCGTGGTCAGTCGCGGGGCCAGCGGGGCGGCCGGTGGACAACATTTGCGCCCCAGGTACAAGACGAACTGCGGTTCACGCAGCGCCTGGGCCAGAGCAGCCAGTGTCTGCGGCGCGCCGGGCTCGGCCTGTACGGCCACGACACAGGCGGCACCTTGCCTGTAGTCACGGCTGGACAGGATGGTGTGCAGATCCTGCTTGGGCACATTCAACTCGTCGCGACGAGTTGAATGTGGGCGTTTGACCAGGCTGCTGCGGCCGGGCACTTGGGCGGTGTGGTAGTCGCGCAGCAACTGACCGGTGGTCACCACGCCGACGGCGAAGCGGTAGCCATCGCGCAGCGCCACCTGCGCCGCGTCGTCCTCGCGACGCAGCCCCAGGGCCGCCGCCAACAGGCCGATCAGCGCCGAGATGCCTGGGTGTTCACGGCTGCCGCGGTATTCGCCCACCGCCACATCGCCCCAGGACGCCAGCGGCGCGCAGAGCTGAAAGACCAGATAGTCCCTGGCCATCGCTCAGGCCTTCACAAAGTCAAGCAGGCCAGCCAGCGTGCCTTCGCCGGTGTCGGCGTTGAAGCTGTAGCGCTGGTCGGCACAGGCACCGTAAACCTTGTCGAAGTTGTCCTTGCGCAGCGTCAACGCCTCCACCGCCAGCGCCAGCATGTCGCGGTCGCCATAGGGCTTGACCGGCTTCAGGAACGCCTGTGCCAACGAGCGTGGCTGCTGGTTGCCGATTTCGCCCAGTACGAAGCTGGCATAGGCCCTGGAGGCAAAGCTGTTCTGCATCCCCGTGGGCGAAACCTTGGTGACGGCCTGGACCAATGCCGCCAAGGCCTGCGTGCTCAACAGCGGATCGCTGCCCAGGTTGTCCGCGAGCAGTTCGCGGTTGATGCAAACGTAGAGGTAGAACAGACCGGCGCCGTAGCCGCGCTCGCCGATGTGGCCTGCGCCTTTGTCCTCCAGGCCCGTGTTCAGGTCGTCCACCGCGCTGAAGAAATCGTCTTCAACCGCGGATTTATGGACGGTGAAGGCGTGGGCAACTTGTACGGCGGCTTCCATGTTGAATGCAGGCGTATCCGCCAGCATGCGGCCGAACATCGCGATGTCGACCGCCGCTTGCGGTTTGCGCAGAAGTTGAAGTTCGTCGGGGCTGGGCTGGCTGCGGCGTGCGGCGCAGGCGTAGGCGAGTGCGTCGACAGCCATCCGCTCCGCCGGGCTGAGGTGGGCCAACTGCTCGATCTGCAGGTCCTCGCCAGACTCGGACTTCTTGTCCGCTTTGAGCTTGCCGAACTGACCCGCAATGGCGCGGGTCCACTCGCGCGCAGGCTTGTCGGCGATGCCGGCGTCGGTCAAGGTCTTGAATACCTCGGCGCCCATCATCTTCGTGCGGGTGCCCAGGTGCTTGCCGACCGCAGCCTCAAAAATTTCCGAGGTGCGCCAGGCGCGCTTCAAGCTCTGTGACGAGACGCGCAGGCGCATTGCGTCGCCGACCAGTGCCGTCTTCGGCCGGCCGGTGTCGTCGCGGTTGAGGTTGGAAGGCGGGTAGCTGGTCAGTACATGCAGTTGGACAAAGCGTGACATGGCGGTTTCTCCCAGGGTGATTCAGATGGTTTCGGGTTGGGGCGGCAGTGGGTCAAGCGCCGGACTTGTCGGACTTGTCGGGCCAGTCGTAGCCATAGGCCCAGCGCTTCTTGACGGCCTCGTCCCAGCCGACCACGTCGGTGGCAAGCGCCAGAACGTCGGCCTGGTGCTGCAGCAGTGGCAAGCTGCGGCGCAGGCCGGTGAACAAGGCGTCAATGTCGGGCGCCTCCAGCAGGCGCATGAAGCGCAGCGGGCTGACGCGAGGCTTGTCGCCGTCGCGCTGGCCCATTGCCTCTGGCAGAGCTTGTTGGGTGTGCTGTTTGACGTGGGCGATCAGCGCGGCGGCGGCCGCCAGCTTGTCGTTGCGCCAACCTTCGTTGGGCCAGTGCGCCGTCAGCAGGCGCTGGTGCAGCCGCTGGTAGGCGGGCAACATCACCACTGCCGTGATGTCGGGCGCACGGCGCAGCGCGGCCCGGCCGCCGCGGTCGTCGTCCAGCCCCTGCCACCAGCGCAGCAGCATCGGTCCAAACACCGTGTGTTGATGAAAGTTGATGATGATGCTGCTGCTCATGCGCCCTCCTGGGGTTTGGGTTTTGCCGACTTGCGGGCCGGTTTGGCTGGTAATTCATCGGTGGGCAGCCCCAGCGCCTGTCGCAATTTGGGGCCGTGCAGATTCCTGCGCAATCGCTTGAACGCCAGGGCTGCGCGGCGCGGGTTCTGGCGTTCGACCGTGCCGGTGCCGACGAAGCATTGATCGAAAAGCTGAACGGCTTCGCGCACCAGCCTGGCGTGCCACGCTTCACGAACCTCAAGGTCAAGGTGATCCGCGGCGGTCCGCGCGGCCTCTATCAGGCCTTTCAGGTGGCGGTAAAAGGGCTGCTCGGTCGCGCTCCAGAACGCGGCGTCGACATGGGCGTACTCGCCTCGGGCATCGGCACTGAACCAGGCATCTTTGACCGCCCCACGCAGGTAAGTCGATGCCATGCTGGCGGCGGCCAGCCAGCGTGACACCTCAGCCTGGATGCGTTGCCGGGCCTGGCGATCGCAATCGGCCAGCGCGTACAGCGGCAGGGTCGACTCGTACCAGCACCGGGCTTTCATGTTGTCCATGTCATAGCCGAAGGACCAGAGCCGCAACAGGCCACCGGTTTGGCGGTGCGACAGTTGGCTGATGGCACGGTCAACGACCTGGGCGGGCCGGGTTGCCGATTTGTCATTCGCCACGCCCAGCACCCAAGCCAGCCAATGCTTGTAGCCCAATCCGTCCGGTTGAGGGTGCAGCGGCAGCCAACCCTCCTTGGCCTGGTGGTAGTACGGTGACAAAGGGTGGTTCCAGTCGCCCTTGTAGTTGAGGCCATGGTTCTTGGTTCGGTAGCGGCTGATCAACGCCTCGGACGCCCGGTCGCAGCACGCGCAGCGGCCCTGGCCAAGTGCAGCGCAGTCCAGGCGGATTCGCCGTGGCATGGCCCAAAACACCTGGGCTGGGTGTACCTGGGCCGGCGCCAGTTCACCCTCTTCGGCTTGAATCGTCGAAATCGGCCCGAGCCAAGGGAAGGTGAGCTGCAGATCAGTCGATTTGGTGCCTGCCCCTCGGGACAGGAAGGTGTTGCGATCGCGCACATTCATCCACAGGTCGTGCCAAAGATGGCCGCCAGGTGGGCCCAGCACCAAGGTGGTCAGCGGGCCGCCGCCGCGCAGGCCGGTGCGGTGGCCTTGACCGCCTGCCGGCGCATTGAGTTGCAGGGCAAACAGGGCGATGGCGGCGCAGGCCGGGCACAGCGCCGAATTTTGGCCACGCTTGACAAAGTGGTCCCGGTTGGTTTCGACCGTTTTCACTCCGGGCGAATCAATCAACAGGGCGCCGATGTCGTTTTCGGTCGCGACTTCCACGCCAAGCGCCAGGTCCTGCATGAAGCGCGGCCCCGTGCCGTCCAGCACAAACGCCACCGCCACCGGTTCGAACCAGCGCTGGAGTTCATCCGCGTCTGGCGGTGCGTTGAACAAGCCGCGCCAGCCGATGCTGTCCACCACCGGCGTGGTGGTCTGCAGCAGGCCGATGGCGAACTGCGCCAGGGCGCCGTTGAAGTCGGGCCGGTCGGCATCAAACGCCAGCCACTGCGGCTCGGCCAGCCGGTCGGGCGTGATCCAGGCGCGCTGTCCTTGCGCATCGCGCACCGGCATCCAAGGGTCGTGCAACAAGTTCATGGCGCGGTGTCTTCCGTGGTGGTGCTTGCTGTGGTGTTGGCGTTGGCGTTGGTGCTGGCGCCACTGCGGGCCCCTGCGCTGTCAAGCAATTGCAGGCCGGTTCGGCCGTCGTAGCGCCACCGCAGTCGGCGCGCCGGTTGGCCCGGCTGGTGCGGGGCCAGCGCCTCGCCGATCCAGCCCTCAGATGACTCTGCCAACGGCAGCAAGATCGTCCACCGACCTTGCGCCGGCAGAGTGGCCAGCACAGCGCGTATTTCCGCCTCTTGGCCGAGGTCGGCGGCCGGCGCTGTGCTGGCGATCATTCGCTCGGCGATGCGCAGGCTGCTGTAAGCCCAGCCGTGCTTGCCGTCGACCCATGGCCGCAAGGTGTTGCCCTGCCAGCGCGCCAGCGTCACGGTGCTGCTGGCTTCGCCCAAGCGAGACGGGGTCTTGGCGTCAGCCCACCAGTCGATGCCCCCACGCAGATACCCCAGGTCCAACCTCAAGGTGTTGATCTGCGCCTGGGATTGGGCGGCAAACCCTTGTCCGAGTGCAACCAGGGCATTGGCATCCAGTCCGGGCGGGAAACTGACATTGGCGCCGAACACGCCTTCGATCAGCGCCCTGGCGTCGTCCGGCATGGCGAAGCTGCCCAGCGCTGAGGCACCCTCTCCGCGCAAGGCCTTTGCGCTGCGCCAGTTCTGGCCATGGTGGGGGTACACCAACGCTGCCTTTGGAAACGCGGCCTTGTACCAATCGGCAGCGGGTTCTTCGGACCACGGTGGCGTCAGCACCCACAGCCATGGCCTGCCGCGTTGATCGGGCAGGTGTGGATCGGTCAATGGCGTGCCGTCGCCTGCTCGGCGGTGGCGGCGCAGGCGCCCGGCGCGCTGGATGATGCGGTCGATGGGCGCCAGGTCAGTGACGAGCAGATCGAAATCCACGTCCAGCGATTGTTCGACCACCTGGGTGGCGATGAGCAGCCGGCCAGCACGTTGCGCGGCGGTGCTGCAGGGTCCAAAGTTGGCCAGCACGCGATCCTCCATGTCCAGGCGGTCGCGCAGTGCGAAGCGGGCGTGGAACAGCAACAAGTCGTCCGGCGCCAGTTCGGCTTGGAACTGCCCAAAGGCAGCCAGCGCATCGGTCACGGTGTTTCGCACCCAGCAGACGCATTGGCCGGCGGCCAGCGCGGCGCGGATCGCTGCTGTCACCTCGGCCGGGTCGTGGCTGCTGCGAACCTGCACCAGGCGTTGCACGTCCGGGCGGGTCGCCACCGGCGTTTGCGCCAGCCGTGTCGGATCGCCAGCCGACCAGGTCGTGACCATGGGGTAGGCCTGGCCGGCGGCGGCAGGCACGCGCTCGCCAAGACCCTTGGCAAATGCGGCCAGCAGCGCCTCTTTGGTGTGCCCAGGCAGCGTGGCTGACAGCAGGACGGCGCTGCCGCCAGCCCGCGCGTGGAAGGTCAGCAGCACCTCCAGCAAGCCTTGCATATAGGTGTCGCAGGCATGCACCTCGTCGATCACCAGTACCTTGCGCAACAGGCCCAGCAGGCGCAGCGATTGGTGTTTGCTGTGCAGCACCGCCAGCAGCACCTGGTCAATGGTGCCCACGCCGGCGGGCGACAGCAGGGCGCGCTTGTTGTGGTCGGCCAACCAGGCGGTGCAGCGCGCCGAGGCCGTGTCGTCGAGCTGGCGCGCATCGTGCTCGGGTGCGCTGGCGGGCAACACCGTGGCGGCGAAATCATCGACCAAGTCACGTTGGCCGTGCGCCAGCACCAGGCTGGGTTGATCGGCGAAGAGCCGCTGGTAGACCTGGGCAATGCGCCCGTACATCGCGTTGGCGGTGGCCATGGTGGGCAAGGCGATGAAGAAGCCATCGGCGCAGCCTGAGGCCATCAGGCGGTGCGTCAGCATCACTGCCGCCTCGGTCTTGCCGGCCCCGGTCACGTCCTCCAGCAGGTGTATCTGCGGGCCGACGGCCAAGGGCGCATCGGCGGCCCAACGCTGCAACGGGGACGGCGTGCCGATCTTGGTGAACAACTCGCTGAAGGGCACGCTGGCAACGGCGCTGCCAGGCACCACACCGCTGGCCGCGAGCGCGACCTCAGCCTGGCGGCAGGCATGCCGCCAGTAGTCGGCCAAGGCCATGGGCTGGTCTCGGTACTCGAAGAACAGCGTGTTCGAGCCCAGCCAATCTGCCAGCACGGCCAGCCCGGCCAGCCACCACGACAGCGTGGCGCTGGCGGCCAAGAAGCGGCCAGGGTCTTGCGCGGAAATGGCCAGCAGGAGTTCTGGCGGCAGAAATTTTTGCCGCATGGCCTCGAAAAATTCCAATACGGCTGCCCCGTCTTGCTGCTCGTCACAATGCTGACCCCAGAAGTCATCCTCTTTCGGTGGCTGTCCGTGGTGGCCGGTGCAGGCCCGTGCCCAGGCATCAAGTCCATCGGCAAAATCCTCCGAGCGGGGGCCGAACCAGGCGCCATCGATCACGCGATCGCGCAGCAAGTTCTTCCAGATCAGCATGCCCAGGCTGTCGTGCGTCAGCGAGTAGCGCTTGTCCGGATTGGGCGGCCGTCCGCGCAGGTGCGCGAAGACATCCCGGCACTGGCTTTGGAATGCCTCGGCAAATTTGCCCAGGTCGTGCAGAGCCAGCCAGAAGCAAAGCCAGGATTCGACTGCGGCGGGGGCCAACCCAAGCTCGCGGCAGAACATCGCGCGCAACGCGGGATATCGCCGAACGGTTGCCAGTCCAACCGACGCCACGTCGAGGCTGTGGTACGGCAAAAGGTGCCAGCGCGCGCCGGTTTCACCCGGCCGCGCCTTGCCCCAATACCCGAATCCAACTGACAGCACGTTCGCTCCCTGGCATCTTGTGCTGCCCACTCTAGACCCGCACTGGCTCAAAAAGTGAGCCAATCTGGCCAGCCGTCGAACAAATACTTTTGGCGCGCCGTCGAGCCGGCAAGCGATTCGCCTGGCACCACCGTTTGGCGAGTTCTAGGGCGCGTTTCCTTGTCGCTCGTGCACGGCGTCGCCCGCCGCCATCACAGCAGCGGCTGCAAGTCCCTGCACCCGGCCAGGGCGGCCGCGTCTGAGTTCGCTGATTGCCACAAGGCGTTGGCCAGGCTGGATTCGCGCTGTGCGACCGTGGCCAGAAATTCGTCCGCGCCCTGCATCTGGGCGAAGGCGTCGAAGCCGCACTCTAGGAAGCGCTGCAGGGCTGACAACCCGGCCAGTTCGGCCGGCCGGCGCATCAGTTGCAAGGCCCGGCGCAGCGTCCGGCGGCGGGTGAGGCTGTCCAGCGACCGGCCAACGGCCAGGGTCAGGTCCAGTTGCTGTTGGCGGGCCTCGGGCTGCGCGCAGGCGTTCCAGGCCAGGACGTAGTTCTCGCGGCAGATCGCGGCGCCGTTCGGCAGCTTGCCCGCCAGGCTGGTGTCGAGCTGCTCGGTCAGCGCGTGCAGCTTGACCAGTTGCTCGACCGTGACTATCACTTCGGTGGGAAACAGCCGAACCAGGGCGGGAACGACCTTGACGAACTGCGCGTCGCGGGCGCTGAAATCTTGCGCGCCGTAGAGCTCGTGCAGGAAGAACGCGGTGGCCGGGCCGTGGCGCGGCGATTGCAGCAGGTCGGCATAGCTGCGGGCGAAACGTCTGGCCTGGTAATCCTTCAGGGCCAGCACGCGCTGCTGCAGTCCGGGGTCGACTGCGTTGGCCTGGTGGCGCAGCCGCGCAACGGTGCTCAGGGCGTCGAGGATGGCGCTGGCGCGGTCGTTCACGTCGGCAAGCCTACGCCAGGCCGGGTCCGCGACCTCACCTACGCCAGGCCGGGGCCGCGGCCTCACCAGGCGTCGGCGGCTGGCAGGTCGAGCTCGTGCAGCAGTTCCAAGGCGGCAGCGTTGCGCAGGTTGAGCAAGGCAGCGACGGCGTCCAAGTCGTCCGGCAGGGCCGGGTTGTCCCAGCCCAGGGCGCTGTGGCGCGAGACCCTGACCGCCAGTTGCACATTGCGCACCTGGGGTGAGCCGCTGGCCTCGTCGCAGGTGCTGCTGACCAGCAGTTCAGGCAGGCGCCAGCGCTTCATCAGCGCCTGCTCAAGTTCGGCCAAGGTGACGTTCAGCACCTCGCGCTGAACCTGCTGCGAGCGCAACTGCGGCTGCTGCCGTTGGCGCTGGGCGATGTCCAGGGCCAGCGCCGGGGCGTGCACCCACAGCAGCATTTCGACGAAGTCGTGCAGCAGCGCGGCTTCGTGCAGCACGGCGGCGTCGTGGTCCATGCGGTGGACCGCAAAGCCCAGCGAGAAGCGGGCGGCGCGGTGGGCGCGCCGGCCCACCGCGAGCAGGCCCTGCAATGCCTCGGGCCAGGCTTGCAGGCGGGTCTGGACGCTGGGCTGGTCGGCGAAGACGCGGAAAAACGGCGGGATGCCGATCATCACCAGCGCGGCGGTGACGGTCTCAACGTCGCTGCCCTGCCGGCCGCGACGCAGCTCGGCGACGTGGCGCAGCAGCTTCAAGGTCATCAGCGGATCGTCGGTCAGCGACTCGGCCAGGCTGTGGGCATCGGTGTCGTCCTCGACCTCGCTGGCGTCGGCGATCGCCAGCACGGTTGACTCGAACACCGGGATGTCACGCGCCTCGAACGCCGCCAGCCACCCGGCCAAGTCTGCGGGAGGGCTGCGAATGAAGGAGGGGTCGTTGGCCATGGTGCGCTGGGGTGGTCGCGGCGAGGAAAACGTCGGCCCGCTGGCGGTGATTTCGGCCCGCACCGGCGGCACTTGAGCGCTGCGGCCGCAGGAGCAGCCGCAGCGCAGGCAGTTCGGCCGGCCGGGCCGGCCTCACAGCCGGGTCACGCCCGGCAGATGGCCGAAATAGCAGCCGTCGACATACAGGGCACCCTCGGGCGCACCGGCTTCGGCGTAGAACTCCAACTCGGGCGCTAAGCGTCGTTGGGCGATCCGGCCCGCCTCGGCCAAGCGCCCGGCCGCCCGCGCCGACCGGGCCAGGCGTGCCAGCAGCCGGCTGGCAGCGCGCAAGGCCATGCCGGTGAACCTGCGGCCGGCGCGGTCTTGCGCCGTGAAGGACGGCCAGGCGGCCAATTCCAGAGACTTGTGCATGATGTGCTCCAGGTGCTGGGCAGCCTGTCCGGGCGCCGGGTTCGGCGCGGTTCGGAGCAGGCAGCCAGCCTTCAGGTGAAGGGAAAACGGTCTCCGTGGTGCCCGTGCTTCAGGCTGGCGCGCAGCGCCTGCTTGGCCTGGCGGCGCAGCGCGCCGCCAGATCGGCGGTGCGAGCCCGCCAAACGCATCAGGCTCGCGGCCACCAGCGGATTGCGCGGGCGGACACCGGGTAGGGTGAGCTTCTTGTCGGTCATGCAAACTCCTTTGGCTGGGGTGGGTACGCGGGGCAGGCGGGTTGAGACGAAGGCCGCCGGCAAAGCAAACGGCCCGGAACGCTGGGTGCGCGCCGGGCCGTGAGGTCGAACAGGTTTCAGGCGGAGCTGGCTGGCCTGA
Organism: Burkholderiales bacterium; assembly: GCA_025350145.1. GTDB lineage: Bacteria > Pseudomonadota > Gammaproteobacteria > Burkholderiales > Burkholderiaceae_C > Pseudaquabacterium. The sequence goes on from JANXYH010000097.1 coordinate 11,795, forward strand.
AACGGTTTCTCACGCTGCCCGGCGGCGCGCCGGTACGGTGCATCTGGCCTGCCATCGCCACGGCGCAGCGCGGGTTCGGCGCAGCGCAGCGGTCAAGGGCGGGGTTCAAGGGCATGGCGGTTCTGGGCTGGATCAAGATGCGCTCATGATAAACAAATCTTTATCTGTAGCGCAAGCACTTTTGCGTGTCGTTGCGGCGCGGCTGCAACACCCGGCCGCTCCGGCACCGGTTCTGGATTTCCGCTTTGGCCGGGCTTGGCCTCAGCGCTTGGGCTTGAGTGGCGCGACCCCGGCTTGACTGAGCGTCCACAACCGGCGGTCGTCCTGCGCGGCTGGCGGCGGCGCCTTGGCGTTCTGCGTCGGTGCGGACTTGCGCGCTGCCGGCGGCGTCAGCACCTCGCCGAGCAGGTCCAGCAGGCGTTGGCGGGCGCGCTGTGGATGGCGCCGGTAATAGCTCAGCACCAGGCCGACGATGAAGCGCTCGTCGTCGTCCTGGGCCAGGTGGGCGGGGCTGTCGGTTGGCACTGCCGGCGCGGCCAGGGCGGCGCCCGGCAGCAGCGATTCGGTCGGGCCGTGGGGCTGGTCCATCCATCCCGGCGGCTTCTTGCAGAGTTGCTCGAACTGCCTGGCCAGGCGCTCGCCGATCTGGCGCGATCGGCCCTTGATCTGGCTCCAGTAGCTGGGCTGGATCTGCAGGCGCTCGGCGAAGCGCCGCTCCAGTCCGCGCAGCGTTGCCGGGTCAGGCCTGGCGGCGGCGGCACGAACGAATTCATCGAACAGCAGCAGCGCGTTGTCCAGCCGCACCTGTGCCACCTCAATCACTGCTGCCATCGCCGGATGATAAACGGGGCTTGCCCAACGGCTGGGCGGCCGGGCGGCTGCGGCTGTGCGATAACCCGGCCTGGCGCCGTGCCGTGACATGCCACTGGGGTCTGCCGATGATCAAGCCCATGCAATCTGCCGCTCTGGCGCTGGCCACTGCGCTCGCGCCGCTGACCCTGCCTATGGACGCGATGGCCGCCGAGCGGGCGCTGGACAAGGAGGTGGTCATTGCCGCCGGCCTCGACCAGGCCTGGGCGGCGTGGACCAGCCGCGAGGGCATCACCAGCTTCTTTGCGCCCGAGGCCGAGATCGATCCCCGGGTCGGCGGCGCCTTCCACATCCACTTCAACCCCTTGGCCGCTGCGGGCGACAAGGGCGCGGACGAGAGTCGCTTCATGGCCCTGCAGCCGCGCCAAATGCTGTCGTTCGACTGGAACGCGCCGCCGCACTTGCCGCTGGCGCGGGCCCAGCGCAGCTTCGTGGTGCTGCGCTTCGAGGTGGTGGATGCCAGCCACACCCGCCTGCGCATCCACCACACCGGCTGGGGCGATGGCGGTGAATGGGACAAGGCCTACCTGTACTTCGACAAGGCCTGGGAGAGCGTGCTTGGCAGCCTGCGCAAGCGTTTCGAGACCGGCCCGGTCGACTGGGCGCCCTGGCTGGCGCAGCTCAAGGCCATGGCGGCGGCACCGGCACCGGCACCTGTACTGGCACCGGCGGCCAGCCGCTGAGGGCGATTCAATCCTCGTCGTGCGCCTGGTAGCTGCTGGTCAGTTGCTGCTGGATGTTGGGCGGCACTGGGTCGTAGTGCGACAGCGCCAGGGTGTAGCGGCCCTGCCCGGCGGTCATCGCGTTCAGCCGTGACTGGTAGCCGGCCAGCTCCGACAGCGGCGCCAGGCCACGCACCACCATCGCCCCGAGCAGCCCGGCATCGGTGCCGCTGACCTGGCCCCGGCGCGAGGACAGGTCACCGGTGACGTCGCCGGTGGCGGCCTCGGGCACGGTGATCTCGATGTTGACGATGGGCTCCAGCACGATAGGCCGGGCCGCCTTGATGGCGCTCAGGAAGGCCTTGCGCCCGGCGGTGGCAAAGGCGATGTCCTTGCTGTCGACGCTGTGGTGTTTGCCGTCGTAGACGATGACACGCACATCGACGACGTGGTGGCCGGCAATCGCGCCGCCGGCCAGCACCTCGCGCACGCCCTTCTCGACCGCCGGGATGTACTGCCCGGGAATGGTGCCGCCCTTGACCTGGTCGAGGAACTCGAAGCCGCCGCCGCGCGGCAGCGGCTCGATCCGCAGGTAGACCTCGCCGAACTGGCCGGCGCCGCCCGACTGCTTCTTGTGGCGGTGATGGCCCTCGGCATTGCTGGTCACGGTCTCGCGGTAGGCGATCCGCGGCGGGCTGGTTTCGACCTCGAAGCGGTGCTGCTCGCGCAGCCGATCCAGCAGCATTCGCAGGAGCAGCTCACCCAGGCCATAGACCACGGTCTGGTTGGTGCTGCTGACATGCTCGATCCGCAGGCAGGGGTCCTCGCCGACCAGCCGGCTCATGATCTCCCACATCCGCTGCTCGTCGCCGCGGCGCTTCGGGCTGATCGCCAGGCCATGCACTGGGACCGGAAACGCCAGCGGCTTCAAGTGGATGTGGTCGTCCTCGGCGGCGTCGTGCAGCACCGCGTCGAAATGCAGCTCGTCGACCTTGGCCACCGCGCAGATGTCGCCGGGCAGGGCGCGCGCAACCTCGACATGCTCCTTACCCTGGAGCATGAACAAATGCCCGACCTTGAAGGGCTTGCGGCCGTCGCCGACGTAGAGCAGGCTGTCGCGAGTGATCGTGCCCTGGTGCACCCGCAGCACCCCCAGCTTGCCGACATAGGGGTCGACCGTGACCTTGAAGACATGCGCCAGCACATGCAGCGAGGGATCGGGCTGGGCATGCATCAGCCGGGCTTGGTCGCCCTCGCCGTTGAGAAAGTCGGGCGGGTTGGCCTCGGTCGGATTGGGCAGCAGCTTGACGATGATGTCGAGCAACTCGGCGATGCCCGCGCCGGTCTTGGCCGAGACGAAACAGACCGGGATCAAATGGCCCTCGCGCAGCGCCTGCTCCAGTGGCGCATGCAACTCCGCCGGATCGACATCGCCGTCGTTGAGGTAGCGATCGACGAAATCGGCATCGACCTCGACCACCTGTTCGACCAACGCCCGGTGCGCGATGTCGACCGCACCGAAGTCGCTGTGGCCGGCGCGGTTGTAGAAGCAGTCGACCACCTTGGTGCCGGCGGCGTCGGGCAGGTTCAGCGGCAGGCATTCCTTGCCGAAGGTGGCCTGGATCTGCGCCAGCAGCGCCGCCAAGTCGACCCCTGGCGTGTCGATCTTGTTGACGATGATCAGCCGGTCCAACTGGCGCGCGGCGGCATGGGCCATCATCCGCACGGCCATGGGCTCGACCCCGGTGGCGGCATTGATGACGATGGCGGCGGTCTCCACCGCCTCCAGCGCCGGCAGGCTCTGGCCGATGAAGTCCGGCATGCCGGGGGTGTCGATCCAGTGCAGCCGGATGCCGTTGCAGTTCAGATGCATGACCGACGAGTTCAGCGAATGCTGCATCCGCCGCTCCAGCGGGTCATGGTCGCTGACCGTGCTGCCACGCTCCAGGCTGCCGGCGCTGGCGATGGCGCCGGTCTTGAGCAGCAGCGCTTCGCTCAGACTCGTTTTGCCGGCGCCGGCCGGGCCGACCAGGGCCAAGGTGCGGATCTGGGAAACCTCGGCGGCGCCGGGCGTGGATGGGCTTGGCATGGGTGGACTCCTTCTTCGCACCGGCTGCGGCACGATTGCCGCGAGCGGTCCGACTGTGGTGGCTGAGGTTCAGGGTATGCCTGCCGGGCGGGCGGCGCAAGGGGCAGAGCGTCAGTGCGAACCCCCGCAGGCTGGCGTTGCCGCTGCCAATCCCGTGCCGCCAGACCACGCCGCCAGACCGCGCCGCTAGACTCTGCGCCGCGCATTCAGCCACCCCGCCCAACGACCAACCGATGAACGATTGCCATCCCTGCCCCGCCGCCTTGCTGCGCCGATGGCGCTTTGCCACCGAACCTGCCACCCAACCGGCAGCGGCCTCCGGCGGTGGCGCCAGTCGTTGGCCGGTGCGGCGTGCGATCCCGGCCCTGGCACTGCTGCTGTTGCTGTCGGCTTGCGGCAAGACAGCCGACGCGCCCGGCGCGGGTGGTGCCGCTGCGGCTGGCCCTGGCGGCGGCATGCCGCCGCCGCCCACGGTCGGGGTGATGACGGTCAAGCTCGGGCCGGTGGGCTTGCGCAGCGAGTTGCCGGGCCGGCTCGAAGCCTGGCGCACCGCCCAGGTCCGCGCCCGCAGCGCCGGCATCGTGCTGCAACGCGAGTTCGTCGAAGGCGCGCCGGTCAAGGCCGGGCAGGTGCTTTTCCAGCTTGACGCCGCGCCCTACCAGGCGGCGCAGGCCAGCGCCCAGGCCCAGTTGGCGCGCGCCGAGGCGGGCCTGGCACAAGCCCAGGCACAGCAGGAACGCAACCGCCCCTTGGCCGATGCCAGGGCGATCAGCGCCCAGGAGTGGCTGCTGACCCAGACCACCGCCAAGCAGGCAGTCGCCGAGGTCGCGCTGGCCAGGTCGGCGCTGCTGAGCGCCACCATCAACCTCGACTACGCGACCGTGCGCGCACCGATTGCCGGCCGGGTCGGGCGCGCCTTGGTCTCTGAAGGCGCGCTGGTCGGCCAGGGCGAGCCGACGCCGATGGCGCTGGTCCAGCAGACCGACCCGCTGTACGTCAACTTCAGCCAGTCCAGTGGCGAGTTGCTGGGCCTGCGCCGGGCCTTTGCCGAGGGCAAGCTCAAGCGCGCTGCGGGAGGCGACGCCGCCGAATTGCGGGTCGTGCTCGAGGACGGCAGCGACTACCCACGGCCGGCCAAGCTGTTGTTCGCCGACTCCAGCGTCGATGCCGGCACGGGCCAGATCAGCCTGCGGGCAGCCTTGCCGAACCCCGACGGCCTGCTGCTGCCGGGCATGTTCGTCCGGGTGCGAATCGTCCAGGCCACCGCCGAGCAGGGCGTGCGCGTGCCGCAGCAGGCGGTGACGCGCGGTGGCCAGGGTGACTCGGTGCTGGTGCTGGGGCCGGGCAACAAGCCCATGCCTCGGCCGGTCAAGGTCGGGGCCGCGCTGGGCTCGGATTGGGTCGTGCTGCAGGGCCTGGCCGATGGCGAGCAGGTGGTGGTCGACGGCTTTCAGCGCCTGCGGCCGAACCTGGCGGTGACGCCAGTGCCGTGGTCGCCCGGCGCTGCCGCTGCTGCGCCAGCTGCGATGGTTGGTCCGGTGGTCGGTCCGGCGTCAGCGGCCAGCGCCGCCTCGGGCACGGCCGCCGCCAGCCGCTGAACCGGGCCAGCCCGCCATGATTTCCCGATTCTTCATCGACCGGCCGATCTTTGCCTGGGTGATTGCGCTGTTCATCGTTGTCCTGGGTGGCCTGGCCATCACCCGCCTGCCGGTGGCCCAGTACCCCTCGGTGGCGCCGCCGTCTATCGTCATCAGCGTCGCCTACCCGGGTGCCTCGGCGCAGGTGCTGGAGGACAGCGTGCTGGCCGTGATCGAGCAGGAGCTCAACGGCGCGCCGGGCATGATCTACATGGAGTCGACCGCTCAGGCCAATGGCTCGGGCTCGATCACCGCCACCTTCGAGACCGGCACCAACCTCGATCTGTCCCAGGTCGAGGTGCAGAACCGCATCGGCCGCGCCACGCCCCGCTTGCCCAGCGCGGTGGTGCAACTGGGTGTGCGCATCGACAAGGCGCGCTCGAACTTCCTGTTGTTCGTCTCCATGACCAGCAGCAATGCCGGCGACGATGCGATCTCGCTGGGCGACTACATCGCCCGCACCATCCAGCCCGAATTGCAGCGCGTGCCCGGGGTCGGCCAGGCCCAGTTGTTCGGCAGCGAGCGGGCGATGCGGGTCTGGATCGACCCGGCCAAGCTGGCGGCCTTCAACCTGACGCCCAACGACGTCAACAGCGCCATCCGCGCCCAGAACGCCCAGGTCTCGGCCGGCAGCCTGGGCGAGCAGCCCGGCCTGCCGGGCCAGACCATGAGCGCGACGGTGGTCGTCAACGGCCAGCTCAGCGACCCGGCGCAGTTCGGCGCGGTGGTGCTGCGGGCCAACGCCGATGGCGCGTCGGTGCGGCTGCGCGACGTCGCCCGGATCGAGCTCGGCGGCCAGGGCTATGGCGTGTTCGCCCGGCTCAACGGCCAGGTCGCCAGCGGCATCGGCGTGCAACTGGCACCTACCGGCAATGCCCTGGCCACCGCGGATGCGGTGCGCGCGCGCATGGCCGAATTGAAGCCGCTGTTCCCGCCCGGCATCGATTACCGCATCCCCTACGACAGCTCCAAGTTCGTGCGCATCTCGATCAGCCAGGTGGTCGAGACCCTGGCGGTGGCGGTGGCGCTGGTGTTCGTGGTGATGCTGATCTTTCTGCAGAACCTGCGCTACACCCTGATCCCGACCGTGGTTGTGCCGGTCTCGCTGCTGGGCACCTTTGGCGCGCTGCTGGTGATGGGTTTTTCGATCAACGTGCTGACCCTGTTCGGCATGGTGCTGTCGATCGGCATCCTGGTCGACGATGCGATCGTCGTGGTCGAGAACGTCGAGCGCCTGATGGCCGAAGAAGGCCTGGGCGCGCGGGAGGCGACGGTCAAGGCGATGGGCCAGATCACCGGCGCGGTGATCGGCATCACCGTGGTGCTGGTGTCGGTGTTCGTGCCGATGGCGTTCTTTGCCGGCGCGGTCGGCAGCATCTACCGCCAGTTCTCGCTGTCGATGGTCTCGGCGATGCTGTTCTCGGCCTTCCTGGCGCTGACCCTGACGCCGGCCCTGTGCGCCTCGTTCCTCAAGCCGACCAGCGCCCACCATGAGCGCAAGGGCCTGTTCGGCCTGTTCAACCGCGGCTTCAAACGCACCACCCACGCCTACGAGGGCCTGGTGGCCAAAGTATTGCGCCGCACCGGGCGTTGGATGGTCGTCTTCGTCGCGGTGGTCGCGGCGGTGGGCTGGACCTATACCCGGCTGCCGTCGTCGTTCCTGCCCAACGAGGACCAGGGCTACCTGATCGTCAGCATCCAGTTGCCACCCGGCGCCACGGTAGGCCGCACCGAGGCCGCAATCAGGCAGGTGGAGCAGTTCTTCCTCCAACAGCCCGAGGTCGACCAGATCGTCACCGTGATCGGCTTCAGCTTCTTTGGCCAGGGCCAGAACGCCGGCCTGGCCTTTGTCCCGCTCAAGGACTGGGCCGAGCGGGTCGGCCCCAGCCACAGCGCGCAGGCCTTGGCAGGGCGGGCGTTTGGCGCCCTCATGGGCATCCGCGACGCCTTCATCTTCCCCTTGAGCCCGCCGCCCATCCCCGAGCTGGGCACCGCCACCGGTTTCAACTTTCGCCTCCAGGACCGGGGCGGCAACGGCCACGCCGCGTTGCTGGCGGCGCGCAACCAGTTGCTCGGCCTGGCCGGCCAGAGCAAGCTGCTCAGCGGTATGCGCCCCGACGGCCTGGAGGACGCGCCGCAGTTGCAGATCGACATCGACCGCGAGCGCGCCTATGCCCAGGGGGTGGGCTTCGAGGCGATCAACAGCGTGCTGTCGACCGCGCTGGGATCGAGCTATGTCAATGATTTCCCCAGCCGCGGCCGCCTGCAGCGCGTGGTGGTGCAGGCCGACGCGCCGGCGCGGATGCTGCCCGAGGACTTGCTGCGCCTGCAGGTGGCCAACAACCGTGGCCAGATGCTGCCGCTGGCCTCGTTTGCCAGCACGCGCTGGGTCAACGGGCCGATGCAGACCACCCGCTACAACGGCTACTCGGCGATGAAGCTGGCCGGCGACGCCGCCCCCGGTCACTCGACCGGCGAGGCGATGGACGAGATGGAGCGCCTGGCCGGCCGGTTGCCACCCGGCTTCGGCTACGAGTGGACCGGCCAGTCGCGCGAGGAAAAGCTCTCCGGCGCGCAGGCCACGCTGCTGCTGGCGTTCTCGCTGCTGGCGGTGTTCCTGTGCCTGGCGGCGCTGTACGAGAGCTGGGCGATTCCGGTGGCGGTGTTGCTGGTGGTGCCGCTGGGGGTGCTAGGCGCCCTGGTCGGGGTGTGGCTGCGCGGCATGCCCAACGATGTCTTCTTCAAGGTCGGGCTGATCACCGTGATCGGCCTGTCGGCGAAGAACGCGATCCTGATCATCGAGTTCGCCAAACACCTGCAGGCCCAGGGCATGGACCTGGTCGAAGCCACGCTCAGCGCCTGCCATCTGCGCTTTCGGCCGATCCTGATGACCTCGCTGGCCTTCATGCTCGGCGTCCTGCCGCTGGCCATCGCCAGCGGCGCCGGCGCCAACAGCCAGCGCGCCATCGGCACCGGGGTGCTGGGCGGCATGGTCACCGCGACCGGGCTGGCGGTGTTCTTCGTGCCGGTGTTTTTCGTCGTGGTGCGGCGCCTGGTGCCGGGCAAAGTGCAGGGCAAAGTGGCCGCAGCGGCGGACGCCGGCAGCAGCCCAGGGCAGGCCTCATGAGCGGCGGTTGCCAGCGCCAGCAGCGTCGCCGCCGCCTTTGCCGACTTTGCCGACTTTGCCTGAGCGGCCTGGCCGTGCTGGCCCTGGTCGGCTGTGCCAGCCCGCAGCCACCGGCGCCCGGCGGCCAGCCTCTGGCGCAGGCTGAGGTTCCCGACCGGCTCCCGCTGCCCGCCGCCAGCACGGTGTCGACAGAATCCACCGCACCGGCCTGGCGCAGCCTGGTTCGCAGCCCCTGGCTGGCGGGCCTGGTCGAGCAGGCGCTGGCGCACAACCGTGACCTGGGCGTGGCCCTGCTCAACGTCGAGCGCGCCCAGGCCCAGCTCGCCCTGGCCGACGCCAACCGCCTGCCGGCCGTGGGCCTGGGCGCCAACCTGAGCCGGGCGCCGATCAGCAGCGGCCCCAACGCCGGCAAGGAGGCCAGCAACTGGAGTGCCGGGGTGCAGCTCAGCACCTGGGAGATCGACCTGTTCGGCCGCCTGGCCAGCCTCAGCCAGGCTGCCCGTGCGCAACTCCTGGCCAGCGCCGCCGGCAGGCGTGCAGCCGAGCTGACGCTGACCGCTGCGGTGCTGCAGGCTGGCCTGGTGCTGCAGGCCGACGCCGAATTGATCGCCATCACCCGCCGCAGCCTGGACAGCCGCCAGGAGTCGCTGCGCCTGACCGGTCTGCGCGAGGCGGCTGGCGCGGCCTCGCAGCTTGAGCTGCAAGCCCAGCAGGGCCTGGTTGCCCAGGCCGCTGCCAGCCTGGCCCAGCTCAGCCGCCAGCAGGCGCAGGACCGCAATGCGCTCGGCTTGCTGCTGGGCAGCTCGGCGCGGGCCATCGCCGCGGCCGATTCCAGCGCAGCCCTGGCCGACGAGGCCTGGATCGCCGAGGTGCCGGTCGGCCTGAACTCGGCGCTGCTGCTGCGCCGCCCGGACGTGGTCCAGGCCGAGCAGGCGATGCGCGCGGCGCAGGCCAACCTGGCCGCCGCCCGCGCCGCGCTGTTCCCCAGCATCACCCTCACGGCGCAGGCCGGCCAGGCCTCGGCCCAGCTCTCGGGCCTGTTCCAGGGCGGCCATTTCGGCTACAGCGCCGCCGCCGGGCTGGTGCAGACGATCTTCGACGGCGGCCGCCGCCAGGCCGGCATAGACAGCGCCGACAGCGCCCAGCGCATCGCCCAGGCGCAGTACGAACGCGCGATCCAGGCGGCGTTTGCCGACACCGCTGACGCGCTGGCCGGCCTGGCGACCTGGCGCGACCAGGCCCTGGCCCAGGCCGCAGCCACCACCGCCGCCCGACAGGCGCTGAAGCTGACCCAGCTCCGCACCGCCCAGGGCGCGGCCAGCGCCCTGGAGCAACTCGACGCCGAACGCAGCGTGTTGGCCGCCGAGCAGGCTTTGCTGCAGGCGCGGCTGGGCGAGCTGGCCAACCGGGTGGCCCTGGCCAAGGCGCTGGGCGGCTACTGAAACGCCACCTCGGCAAAGCTGCGCAGCTTGCGGCTGTGCAGCTCCTCCTGGCGCTGGCGGCGCAGCAGCTCGATCGCCCGCATGCCGATGCGCAGGTGCTGGTCGACCCGCTCGCGGTAGAAGGCGTTGGCCATGCCGGGCAGCTTGATCTCACCATGCAGCGGCTTGTCGCTGACGCACAGCAGGGTGCCGTAGGGCACGCGGAAGCGGAAGCCGTTGGCGGCGATGGTGGCGCTTTCCATGTCCAGCGCCACCGCCCGGCTCTGGCTGAAGCGGCGCTCCGGGCCCGGGTGGGGCAGCAGCTCCCAATTGCGGTTGTCGGTCGAGGCCACGGTGCCGGTGCGCAGGATCTTCTTCAGCTCGAAGCCGTCGAGCTGGGTCACCTCGGCGACCGCCCGCTCCAGCGCCATCTGCACCTCGGCCAGCGGCGGGATCGGCACCCACAGCGGCAGCTCTTCGTCGAGCACATGGTCCTCGCGGACATAGCCATGGGCCAGCACGTAGTCGCCCAGGTTCTGGGTGTTGCGCAGGCCGGCGCAGTGGCCGAGCATCAGCCAGGCGTGGGGGCGCAGCACGGCGATGTGGTCGGAGATGTTCTTGGCGTTGGCCGGGCCGACGCCGATGTTGACCATGGTGATGCCGCTGCGGTCGGCCCGCACCAGGTGGTAGGCCGGCATTTGCGGCAGCCGCGGCGGGGGCGCGCCGAGGGCGTCGTCGGCTGCGGCCGCCGAGCCGGTACGGCGGGTGATGACGTTGCCGGGCTCGACGAAGGCCACGTAGTCGTCGCTCTCGGCCGCATGCTTGGGCCAGTCGCCGAGCAGGCCGCCCTGGCCCAGCGGCTTGGCCATCATCTCCTGGCCCATGCGGACGAACTCGTCGATGTAGAACTGGTAGTTGGTGAACAGCACGAAGTTCTGGAAATGCTCGGGCGCGGTGCCCGAGTAGTGGCGCAGCCGGTGCAATGAATAGTCCACCCGCGGCGCCGTGAACAGCGCCAGCGGCAGCGGCTCGCGCGGGCCGACTTCGTGGGTGCCGTTGGCGATGCCGTCGTCCATCGCGGCCAGGTCGGGCAGGTCGAACAGGTCGCGCATCAGCATCCGCCGCTCGGCGCTGATCGTGCCCTCGACATGGTCATGCTCGGCAAACGAGAAGTGCACCGGGATCGGCTGCCTGCTCATGCCGACTTCGAGCGGCCCACCGTGGTTGCGCAGCAGCAGCTCGAACTGGGTCCGGTAGTAGTCGGCGAACAGGTCCGGCCGGGTCAGGGTGGTTTCGTAGACCCCAGGCCCGGCGACAAAGCCGTAGCTCAGGCGCGAATCGGCGCGCGCCACCGTGTCGGTGCGTACCCGCACGAACGGGTAGTTGGCGCGAATCCGCTGGGCGGGGGTGTGGCCGGCAACAAAGTCCGCCATCGACTGCCGCAGGTGGGCGATGCCGCTGCTGTAGATCGTGCCGGCGTGGGCCAGCGCGGCCTCGGCGTGGGTGAAGCTCTGGGTGACGATCAAGGTGGGCGCGGTCATGTGCCATTCTTACCGGGCGAGGTGTCGGCCCGCAGCGCCGTCCCTGCGGCTCGGGATCAAGCCGCCGGCACGGGGCGCCGGCCAGCGCTGCGAGGTCAGTGCAGCGCCGACAGGAACTGCTTCAGCTCGGCCGTCTGTGGTTCGGCAAAAAGGCGGGCCGGCGGACCCATCTCATGGATCCGGCCGGCGTGCATGAACACCACCCGGTGGCTGACCTTGCGCGCGAACGCCATCTCATGGGTGACCATCAGCAGCGTCATGCCCTCGTCGGCGAGTGACTCGACCACGCGCAGCACCTCGCCCACCAGCTCCGGGTCCAGCGCCGAGGTGATCTCGTCGCACAGCAGCACCGCCGGCGCCATCGCCAGTGCCCGGGCGATGGCCACGCGCTGCTGCTGGCCGCCGGAGAGTTCGTCCGGCGCCGCGTCGAACTTCTCGGCCAGGCCGACCCGGGCCAGCAGTTGCCGGGCCAGGGCTTGGCCGCTGGCGCGGTCCTGGCGCTTGACCAGTGCGGGCGCGAGCATCACGTTGCGGCCGACCGAGAGGTGGGGAAAGAGGTTGAAGCTCTGGAACACCATCCCGACCCGCTGGCGCAAGGCCCGCATCGCCGCCGCATCGCCATGCCGCAATGCCTGGCCACCGACGCTGACGGCGCCCTCATCGAATGGTTCGAGGCCGTTGATGCAGCGCAGCAGGGTGCTCTTGCCCGAGCCGCTTTTGCCGATGATCGCCACCACCTCGCCGGGCGCGACCTCCAGGTCGATGCCCTTGAGCACTTCGTTGGCGCCAAAGCGCTTGCGCAGCCCCGAGATGCGGACGATGGCTGGGGCGCTGGCGGCATCAAGGGGCACGGTTCAACTTTCGTTCCAGGCGCTGGCTGGCCAGCGAGATCGGCCAGCACAGCGCGAAATAGAGCAGGGCGACGCAGGCGTAGACGGTGAACGGCCGGAAGGTGGCATTGGCGATCATGGTGCCGGCCTTGGTGACCTCGATGAAACCGATCACCGAGGCCAGGGCCGTGCCCTTGACGACCTGAACCGCAAAGCCGACGGTCGGGGCGATGGCGATGCGCAAGGCCTGCGGGACGATCACATGGCGCAGCTTTTCGCCCAGCGACAGCGCCAGGCTGTCCGCCGCCTCCCATTGGCCGCGCGGGATGGCCAGCACGCAGCCGCGCCAGATCTCGGTCAGGAAGGCACTGGCATACAGCGTCAAGGCCAGCGCCGCCGCCGCCCAGGCCGAGACGTTCAGGCCGAGCAGGCTCAGGCCGAAGTACGCCAGGAATAACTGCATCAGCAGGGGCGTGCCCTGAAAGAGCTGCACGTACAGCGCCACCGCCGGCTGCGCCCCTGGCCAGCGCGCGATCCGCGCCAGCAACAGGCCGCCGCCGACCAGCGCGCCACCGACAAAGGCCAGCAGCGACAGCAGCACCGTCCAGCGCAGCGCCAGCAGCAGGTTGCACAGAATGTCCCAGAGCGAGAAGTCGACCATCTTCAGCGACGCAGGCCCAGCCAGCGCTGGCCGGCCCAGTTCAGGGTCTGGCGCAGCGCCACCGCCAGCGCCAGGTACAGGCCCAAGGCGACGAAGGTGGCCTCGAAGGCGCGGAAATTGCGGCTGTGGATCAGGTTGCTGGCATGGCTGAGCTCGTGGGTCGCGATCTGCCCGCACACCGCTGAGCCCAGCATCACGATCACGACCTGGCCGACCAGCGCCGGCCAGACCCGGGCCAATGCCGGCGGCAGCGCCACCCGGGTGAAGATCTGGGCCTCGCTCAGGGCCAGCGCGCGGGCGGCCTCGATCTGAGCGCGTGGCGTCGCGGCGAGGCCGGCGCGGACGATCTCGCAGGCATAGGCGCCGAGGTTGATGACCATGGCGATCACCGAGGCCGATTCCGGCGTGAGCCTGACCCCCAGGCTGGGCAGGCCGAAGAAGACGAAGAACAACTGGACGATGAACGGGGTGTTGCGGATCGCCTCGACATAGCCGCCGGCCAGGAACTTCAGCGGCGCCGGGCCATGCAGCCGGGCCCAGGCCGCAGCCGTGCCAAGGCTCAGCCCGATCACGGCCGAGACGCCGGTCAGCGCCACCGTGGTGGCCACGCCGCGTGCCAGCAGCGGCCATTCGGCCAGCACCGGGCTGAAGTCCAGGACGATCATGTTGCGCCGCTGGCGGGGCAGCCGGCGACCCGGCTCAATTCGGCAAATCGCCGGCCGGTCGGCCCAGCCAGCGTTGCGCCAGCTTGTCGATCTCGCCCGAGGCCTTGGCCGCAGCGATGATCTCGTTGACCTTGAGCCGCAGCTTGTCCTCGCCCTTGGCCACGCCGATGAAGTTCGGCGAATCCTTGAGCACGAACTTGTACTCGGTGCCGAGCTGCGGGTTCTTGGCCATCATGTTGCCGGCCACCGACGCGCCGGTGGCAATCGCCTGGACCTGGCCGGAGACGAACGCGGCGACGGTGGCGTTGTTGTCTTCGAAGCGCTTGACGTCCAGGTTGGGCGGCGCGACCTTGCTCAGCTCCTGGTCTTCCATCGCCCCGCGGGTCACGCCCACGGTCTTGCCGGACAGGTCGGCCGGGCCCTTGATGGCCAGCGACTTGGCGGCGAACACCGCCTGGAAGAAGGGCGAATAGGCGGCAGTGAAGTCGATCACCTTCTCGCGCTCGGCGTTCTTGCCCAAGGTGGCGATGACCAGGTCGGCCTTGCGGGTCTGCAGGTAGGGGATGCGGTTGGCGCTGATCACCGGCACCAGCTCCAGCCGCACGCCAGCTTGGCGGCAATCAGCTTGGCCATGTCGATGTCCAGGCCCTGCGGCTGCATGTCGGTGCCGACCGTGCCATAGGGCGGAAAGTCGGTCGGGATGGCGATGGTGATGAGCTTCTTGGCCATCACCTCGTCGAGCGCCGCCTGGGCCTGGGCCTGGGCCTGCACCAACAGCGAGGCGAACAAGGTGGCGGCCAGGCTCAGGAAGAGCGTGCGGGCGAGGAAGCGGCGTTGTATGGGCGGGGGCTTTCAGTCAGGTTTCGAGGGCTTGGAATCGTCATCACAGACCAGGCGGAGATGGCCGGCGCGAAACCAATCGCCAGCGCCCATTTTGCCGGCGCCTAGAAACGCTGCTGCGATGGACGGCACGGCAGCGCCGTCGGCTATGCTTTGCACCATGCTCAGCGAACGCCAGGTCCACGAGGTCGCGCAACGTCTGGCGACTGCGGCATGCTCGCCAGCGACGGTGATCGTCTTCGGCTCCTATGGCCGGGGCGATGCCACGGACGATTCCGACCTGGACTTGTTGGTGGTGCAACGCGACGTGCGCGACCCGACTGCCGAGTACCTTCGCCTGCGCAATGCCATCGGCAGATTGCAGGTCGGCGTCGACTTGCTGTTGTTGCCGAGGACCGAGTTTGACCGCCGCCGCGACTGGAGCAGCGGCCCGGTTTACTGGGCCGCCCGTGAAGGTCGGGTACTGCATGCCGACTCTGCCGAGTATTGACGAGGCGCGGCAACTGCTGGGCGCTGCGGCGCGCGACCAGCAGGCATTGCAAATTCTGGCGCGCGACCGCTCCAGCCCGGTCGAGGTGGCGTTGTTCCTGGCCCAGCAGTCGATCGAGAAGTGCCTCAAGGCCGCCCTGTCGGTGCGCGGCGCGGTGCTGCGCCGCACCCATGATTTGCTGCTGCTGGAGACCCTGGCGCAGGAGCATGGGCTGGTGCTTCCGGTCGCCCATGATCTGCTGGCCAGGCTTGGCCCGTACGCCGTGCAATCGCGCTACCTGGCTGCTGTCGTTCCGACAGTGACCCTGGCCGAGGCACTTGGCGCTTCACAGGTGTGCCTGGCTTGGGCCAGCGGCCTGTTGCCAGTATCCGATTGATCGGTGCGTGACCGCTGCGTGAACACCGATTTGCGGTGCTTCAGACCTTGCCCGACTCCGCCGCGATCCAGTCGTCGACCCTTCGCTCCAGCACCGGCAGGGGCAGCGCGCCCTGGTCGAGCAGCACCATGTGGAAGCGGCGGATGTCAAAGCGTGGCCCCAGGCGCGCCTTGGCGCGGTCGCGCAGCTCGATGATCTTGAGTTGGCCGATCATGTAGCCCAGCGCCTGGCCGGGCCAGGAGGTGTAGCGGTCGACCTCGCTCTCGATGTAGCGGCGGTCCTCGCCGCCATGGGCCAGCATGTAGTCGATTGCCCGCTGGCGGCTCCAGCCGAAGGCGTGGATGCCGGTGTCCACCACCAGCCGGGTGGCGCGCAGCATCTGCGCCTGCAAGTGGCCCCAGTGGCTGGCCGGTTCCTGGTACAGGCCGAGCTCGAAGCCCAGGGTCTCGGAGTAGAGCGCCCAGCCCTCGCCATAGGCCACATACCAGGCCGAGCGGCGGAACTTGGGCAAGTCACCCAGTTCGGTGGCGCGGGCGGTCTGCAGGTGGTGGCCGGGCACGGCCTCATGCGCCACCAGCGTCTCCTGCCCCCAACTCGGGCGCGACTTGTAGCCCAGCGCGTTGGCGTTGAACCAACCGGCACGGCTGCCGTCCAGCGCCGGCCCGTTGTAGTACTCGGACGCGTCGGGTCCGGCGTGGTCGGGCATGGCGCGCACGCCGTAGGGCGCACGCGGCAGCTCGGCAAACAATCGCGGCAGTTCGGCGTCGATGCGCTTGGCGATGTCGCGATAGCTGGCCAGCAGCGCCTGCCCGCTGGGGTGGAAGTAGCGTGGGTCGGTCAGCATGTGGTGGGCAAATGACGCGAAGTCGCCGGTCCAGCCCAGCTTGGCCATGACTTGGGCGATTTGCCCGTCCAGGCGCGCCACCTCGCGCTCGCCCAGGGCATGGATTTGGGCCGGCGTCAGCGCCGTGGTGGTGTGCCGGCGCACGGCGGCCAGGTAGGCGGCGGCGCCGCCCGGGTAGTTGGACAGCGCGCCATCGTTTGGTGCGGCGCGCAGGTAGCTGCCGGCGACGAAATCGCGCAGCCGGCGCTGTGCCGGCAGCACCTGGTCGGCCAAGATCTGGCGGGCGCGTTGGCGCAGCGCCGCCTGCTGCTGTGGCGCGATCTGGCTGTCCATCGCGTTCAGCGGTGCCAGGAACGGGCTGGCATCGGCGCTGCTGCCGAGTTGCACGTCCAGGCTGGCCAGCACCCGCTCCAGCACCGCGCGTGGTGGTACCCAGCCCAGTGCCTGACCCTGGCGCAGCCGGGCCAACTCCTGCTCGACCCGCTGCGGATAGGCGGCCAGCCGCGCCAGCATCTGCTCGACTGCGACCACACTGTCCACCGGGCTGGCCAGCAACAGGCTGGCAAAGTCGGTGTGAAAGCCGCCGGTGGCGCCCAGCGACATGCGGCGAAAGCCGACCAGCGGCTCGAACAGCAGCTCCTCGTTCAGTTGGTGGAGGAACAGGTCAAGCGAGCTGCGGTCGGTGTCCGACAGCAGTTCGCGGCGGATCGCGAGCGCCTGCGCCCGCTGCCGCCTGGCCTGATCGTAGGCGGCGGCCTCGGCCTCGGGCGAAGCGTCATCAAGCCGGTCGCCGTAACGCCGGTCGCCGGTGTAGGTGGCCCAACTGGGGTGGCGCCGCATCGCATCTTCCCAGGCTTGGTCGAACAGTGCGTGCAGGCGCTGCGCCTCCTGTTGCGATGGCGGCAGCGGCTGCGCCTGCGCCGTCCGGGCCGCTGCGCTGGCGCTGCCACCGGGCTCTGCGGGCGGTGTGCCGCAGGCGACCAGGCACAACAGTGTCAAGCTGACGCAAAGCCGACGGATGCTGTCAGAGCGGGTGCGGATGCGGCTTGGTGTCATATGGCTGTCCTGGTGGTGCCTAGCGAGGGTATGGGCATGGGCCGAGGCAAGCACAGCCCACTGCCGCGTGGAGATCGATTGTCGACGGCCGCCAGGCCGCAGCGGCGCGGGCCCACGCCCGGCTACCATTCGCACCCCGTCGGCGCTGCCGGCCTGCCCCAGCGCCAAGCCTGACCCCGCCGTCCTGCCGCATGACCTTCTTTGCCATCGATATCGGCAACACCCGCCTGAAGTGGGCGCTGTACGCCAGACCGCAGCCCGGGGCGGCCTTGCTGGCCCAAGGCGCGGTGTTCGTCGAGAACATCGACACCCTGGCCGAGGCCGAGTGGAAGGCCTTGGTCCAGCCCGGCTCGATGCTGGGCTGCAACGTCGCCGGCGACGCGGTGCGGCGCCGGGTCGAGGAGCAGTTGGAGCTGTGGGACATCGAGCCGCGCTGGGTCTACAGCGGCACCCAGGCCGCAGGCGTGACCAACGGCTATGACCACCCCGGCCGGCTCGGCACCGACCGCTTCATTGCCCAGATCGGTGCCCGCCACCTGGTGCTGGCGCGCGGCCTGGCGCGCCCGGCGCTGGTGGTGATGATAGGCACGGCGGTGACGGTCGATGCGCTCGACCCCAGCGGCAATTTCCTGGGCGGATTGATCCTGCCCGGCCACGGCATCATGCTGCGCGCGCTGGAGAGCGGCACCGCCGGCCTGCGCGTGCCCACCGGCGATGTGGTCGAGTTCCCGACCAACACCAGCGACGCGCTGACCAGCGGCGGCACGTTCGCCATCACCGGGGCGATCGAGCGCATGCACCGCCATGTCTGTGAGCGCTGCGGCCAGGTGCCGCTGACCCTGGTCACCGGTGGTGCGGGCTGGAAGGTCGGGCCGTCGTTGTTGATCGAGCACGAATTGGCCGAATCATTGATCTTCGACGGCCTGCTGGCCCTGCAGGCGCACCGGTTGGCGCCGCCCGGGACCGCTCAGAGGATGTAGCGCGACAGGTCTTCGTTGCGCGCAAGCTCGGCCAGCTTGGCGTCCACCGCCGCCGCGTCGATGCGCACGGTCTGGCCGCTGCGGTTGGGCGCGTCGAAGCTGACCTCGTCGAGCAAGCGCTCCATCACCGTGGCCAGGCGCCGGGCGCCGATGTTTTCGGTCCGCTCGTTGACATCGAAGGCGATCTGCGCCAGGCGGCGCACGCCGTCGGCGGCGATTTCCAGCGTCACCCCTTCAGTCGCCAGCAGGGCCTGGTACTGCTTGATCAGGCTGGCGTGGGTGCGCGACAGGATCGCCTCGAAATCGTCGACCGAGAGCGAGTTCAACTCCACCCGGATCGGGAAGCGGCCCTGCAGCTCGGGGATCAGGTCGCTGGGCTTGGCGAGGTGGAATGCGCCCGAGGCGATGAACAGGATGTGGTCGGTCTTGACCATGCCGTGCTTGGTGCTGACGGTGGTGCCCTCGACCAGGGGCAGCAGGTCGCGCTGCACGCCCTGGCGCGAGACCTCGGCGCCGCCGCTGCCGCTGCCATCGCTGCGCGAGGTGACCTTGTCGATCTCGTCGATGAAGACGATGCCATTGGCCTCGGCATTGGCCAGCGCCTGGGACTTGACCTCGTCGTCGTTGACCAGCTTGGCCGCCTCCTCGTCGATCAGCAGCTTCTGGGCGTCGGCGATGCGCAGCTTGCGGCTGGCCTTCTTGCCCTGGCCGAGCTGCGAGAACATGCCCTTGAGCTGCTCGGCCATGTCCTCCATGCCGGGTGGCGCCATGATCTCCATCGCCGTCCTGGGTTCGGCCAGATCCAGTTCGATCTCCTTGTCGTCGAGCAGGCCCTCGCGCAGGCGCTTGCGCATGGTCTGGCGGGTGGCGCTTTCTGCAGCCGCTGGGGCAGCCGCCGGGGCCGACGCCGAGAAACCCAGCTCGTGGCGCGGCGCCGGCACCAGCAGGTCGAGGATGCGGTTCTCGGCGGCGTCCTCGGCGCGCAATCGCTGGCGCTTCATCGCCGCCTCGCGGGCCTGTTTGACGGCGATGTCCATCAGGTCACGGATGATCGTGTCCACATCCTTGCCGACATAGCCGACTTCGGTGAACTTGGTGGCTTCGACCTTGATGAAGGGCGCGTCGGCCAGGCGCGCCAGGCGGCGGGCGATCTCGGTCTTGCCGACGCCGGTCGGGCCGATCATGAGGATGTTTTTGGGCGTGATCTCGGCGCGCAGCGCACCCTCGACCTGTTGGCGCCGCCAGCGGTTGCGCAGGGCGATGGCGACGGCGCGCTTGTCCGCAGCCTGGCCGACGATGTGGTGGTCGAGCTCGGAGACGATCTCGGCCGGCGTCATGCTCACGGCTGCCCCTGCTCGGTTGCGCAGGCCGGGCGCTGCGGCGCCGCACTGCATGCCGGCAATCGGGTGGGCGTCGAATGGCTCATTCCAGCGTCTCGATGGTGTGGTTCTGGTTGGTATAGATGCACAGGTCGGCGGCAATCGTCAGCGACGCCTTGATGATCTCGACCGCGGCCATCTCGGTGTGCTGCAACAAGGCGCGCGCCGCCGACTGGGCGTAGGCCCCGCCCGAGCCGATCGCGACGATGCCCAGTTCCGGCTCCAGCACATCGCCGTTGCCGGTGATGATCAGGCTGGTCTGGCGGTCGGCCACGGCCAGCATCGCTTCGAGCCGGCGCAGCACCCGGTCGGTTCGCCAGTCCTTGGTCAACTCGATCGCCGCGCGGGCGAGGTGGCCCTGGTGCTTCTCGAGCTTGGCCTCGAAGCGCTCAAACAAGGTAAATGCGTCGGCGGTGGCGCCGGCAAAGCCGGCCAGCACCTGGTCGTGGAACAGCTTGCGCACCTTGCGCGCGCTGGATTTGATGACGATGCTGCCGAGCGTGACCTGGCCATCGCCGCCGAGCGCGACCTGCCAGCCGTCTGCGGTCTGGCGGCGCACGCTGAGGATGGTGGTGCCGTGGAAGGATTCCATGCCGGTGTCGAAGGGGGAGGGGAGTATTTCTGGCCGCGGGCCCTTGCCTGCGCGCCGGCAGCAATCGCCGGCCGGGCGTTCAGCCGCGCGGAACCTGCACGCGGGCGTGCTCGTTGATGCCCATCGCGCCGAAGAACATCGCCACCAGCCGATGGGCGTCGACAAAGGTGACGCTGCGGTTCTCGCTGCGCTTGGTCAGCACCCAGTTCAGCAGGTCGCCGGCGGCGATGAAGTCAACCCGGATCAGCCGCGAACAGGCGACGTTGACCAGCGGCGCCGTGCCCAGCGAGGCATCGATCTTCTTCAGGGTCGCGCTGATGTCGCCCGCCAACTGGCCCGACAGCTCGACCGACGCCACCCGTTGGATGCCGCCGTGGTCGTCGTGCATGCCGGTGTCATGCGGCAAGGTCATGACCTGGCTGACGATAGACATCGGCGGGGTGGTGGTGGAGTTGGCGCTGCTGCCGGTTCGCACCACGCAGACCGCACTCTCCCAACTCGGCGGCGACACCTCGTAGGTGACGCAGTAGTCGATTGCCGCCTCGTCGAACTGGTCGGGCCGGTTCGACAGCCGCAGCGCCTCCAGCCTGGCCATCCAGTACGCCGGGTCGGCGTCGCGCACACCGGTAGGCGCGGCCTCCTGCAGGGCGTTGATCAGCCGCTCGGACGCCAGCCAGCGCAACTCCAGCTTCTGCGGCGCCCAGATCCGCAGCAGGCTGGTCAGGTGGCCTGCGGCTTCGGGCTCGACCTGCTCCAGCGCGGTCCAGTCCAGCACCCAGGGCAGCGGCAGTTGCAAGGTGGCCGAGCGCAGCCGCGCCACGGCGTCGATGTCCAGCACCTCGGGGCTGACCCAGCCGACATCGCCCACGATCTGGCCCCGGCTCGGACGCTCCTCCTGCGCGGCCGCCTCGGCGACCTGCTTGGGCAAGCTGTACCACTGCGGTGCCGAGGTGCCGAAGCCGTTGGCGAAATCCATCGCCAGCGACTCGAACTTGGCCTGCATGCCGGTGGCGCGGTACAGGTCGAACAGCACATGCCAGGTCTCGGCATGGCGGTGGCGCGCCGCCCCGGGCCTGGCCATCTGCGTGATGGCCTGTTCGCAAAGCGCGAAATCGGCATTGGCAAAGGCGATCACCGCCTCGTCCAGCTCCGGGTCGTGGACGACTTCGCTGACCTCCATGGCCAACTGCGCGCCGTTGAAGTCCAGTGCCAGATCCAGCGCCGGCACCGCCGTTGCGCGGGTGGCCGCTGGCGCGGCGCCGCTGCCCTGGGCTGACGCGGCACCGGTCAGCGGGCGCACGTTGCTGGCAGGGGCGGCGGCCGGACTGGCCGCTGCCGGACGCGGGCTGGCGGCTGCGGCGGGCCGGGCCGGCGGCAGCACGGGGTCGAGCAAAGGCAGCGGTGAGATGTAAGGGTCAGGCTTGGCCGCGGCCGCCAGGGGCGCAGGCGGCTCGATCCGGTCGCGGCCTGGCGGGCGTGCCGCAGGGCCGGGCTGCGCCGGCGCACGCGGCAACACCGGCTCGGCAACAGGGGCAACCGCAGTGGGCGGGGTATAGCGCTGGCGCTCGGACGGCCGGATGCCCTCGTTGCCGACCATCTGCAATTCGATCTCGTCGATCTTGGCCTTGACCCCGGCGTCCTGGCGCGCGCCCTCGGACATGCGCACTTCGGAGTCCTCGACCTTGGACGAGCCGCCCAGCGCCGCCAACTGCTCTGGCGAAAGACCTTCGCGGCGCAGCTTGCGCAGGACGTCGAATTCGCGCTTGCGGACGAAGTCGTTGCGCCGCTTGCGCTCGATCATGGCCTTGATCTCGGTGCGCTCTAGATCCTGGACTTCGTCCGGGCGCGCGCCGATTTCCGACCAGTCGGTGGCCGGGTTGGCCACGAACCGGACTACCTTGCGGAAAAAGCTGTCGCCTTCCTTGGACTCGGCCATGTCGGTGTCGAAAAATCCGCGCGGGTCTGACGCTCTGGCTCAGTCGCCAAACATCTTCTGTTTCAACTCGCGCCGCTGCTGCGCTTCCAGCGACAAGGTGGCGGTGGGCCGGGCCAGCAAACGGCCCAGACCGATAGGCTCGCCGGTTTCGTCGCAGAAGCCGTACTCGCCGGAATCGACCCGGGTCAGCGACTGGGCGATCTTCTTCAGCAGCTTGCGCTCGCGGTCGCGGGTGCGCAACTCCAGCGCGTGCTCTTCTTCGATCGTCGCGCGGTCGGCCGGGTCGGGCACGTTGGTGGTGTCTTCGCGCAGGTGCTCGGTGGTCTGGCCGGCGTTGGACAGCAGGTCGTCCTTCAGGCCCTGCAGCCGGGTGCGGAAGAAATCGAGCTGCTGCTCGTTCATGTACTCGGCCTCGGGCATCGCCATCAGTTCGGCATCCGACAGGTTACGGCCGGGTTTGGACTTCCAGGCGTTGGCCAGTTTCGGGTCGGACTTGTACGCGGTCTTGACGGTTTCCATGGGCTCAATGGTGCCGCGCGCGGGCGGTCTGGGGGGCGAAAACCGCTCGGCAAAGCGGTTGATCGGCGACATGCTCTGGGCATGCGGCACCGGCGCCGGCGGGAATCGGCTGTCGGGCACCCGGGGGGCTGGCTTGGGTGCGGGTTTGGCCACCACATTCGCCGGCTTGGCGCCGGCCTTGGCGGACGCCTTGGGCGCTGCCTTAGGCGCTGGTTTGGGCGCGGGTTTTGGCGCCTGCTCGACCAAGGGCAGGGCGGTGTCTGCGGCCGACTGCTTGGCGGTCGTGCCGTCCGTGGTGTTTGCCAAAGATTTGCTCACGTCATGGCTCCTGGACTAGGCTTTTAGCCTGTTCTGTGCCAAGGCCGATGGGCTGGCTGCAAGTTCAAGGCGCGCGGATTGTAGCGACGCAGGCCCGCCGCCAGGGTGGCATTTTTGCCCGCCAGGGATGGGTGGGCGGAATCAGGCAAGACAGCCCTCCAGGCCCTGCAACAACAGGCTGCGGGGCAGGTCTATGCCGATGAACACCATCTTGCTGCCCTTGGCCTCGCCGGCCTGCCATTTGGGTCCGAGGTCGCTGCCCATCAATTGGTGGACGCCCTGGAAGATGACCTTGCGGTCGCTGCCCTTCATCCACAGCACGCCCTTGTAGCGCAGCATCTTCGGGCCATAGACCTGGACCACACCGCCAAGAAAGTCTTCCAGCCTGGCCGGATTGAAGGGCTTGTCGGCGCGAAAGACGAAGGACTTGACGTCGTCGTCATGAACATGGTGGTGCGGGTGGTCGCAATCCGGCCCATGGTCGTGGTCATGGTCATGCCCGTGGTGCTCATGCCCGGCCTCGGCCAGGAAGTCGGGGTCGATTTCCAGCGTCGCGTTGAGGTTGAAGCCGCGCAGATCGAAGACCTTGGCCAGCGGCACTTCGCCGAAGTGGACCTGCTGCTGCGGCGCCCGCGGGTTCATGTGCTTGAGCCGGTGGCTGAGCGCGGCGACAGCGTCGGCCGCAACCAGCTCGGCCTTGCTGATGAAGATCTGGTCGGCAAACCCGACCTGGCGACGCGCCTCCAGCCGGTCGTTGAGCTGGCCTTCGGCATGCTTGGCGTCGACCAGGGTCAGGATCGAGTCGAGCAAGTAGCTCTCGGCGATTTCGTCGTCCATGAAGAAGGTCTGCGCCACCGGGCCTGGGTCAGCCATGCCGGTGGTCTCGATCACGACCCGGTCGAAGTTCAGTTCGCCCTTGCGCCGTTTCTCGGCCAGGTCCGACAGGGTCGAGCGCAGGTCCTCACGGATCGAGCAGCAGACGCAGCCGTTGTTGAGCTGGATGATCTGCTCCTGGGTCTCGGCCACGAGGATGTCGTTGTCGATGTTCTCCTCGCCGAACTCGTTCTCGATCACGGCGATCTTCATGCCGTGGGCTTCGCTCAGGACGCGCTTGAGCAAGGTGGTTTTGCCTGAGCCAAGAAAGCCGGTGAGGATGGTGGCGGGAATCAAGCCTGCTGACATGGGGGGATCCGGTGGCGGTGGGTCGACGACGGGCCAAGATGGCGACGGCGGCGGCAGATTCAAGGCCGGCGCCCTGCTGCAGGGGCGGCGGCGGCGGCAGAAAGGGCAGAGCGTAGCCTAAGTTTTTTGCGCGCGGGTGCACCGCGTTTTCTGCGCGCGGGTGCACCGCGCAGGCGCCGTGGTCGGTCGGTTATCCTCGACC
>JANXYH010000102.1 GCA_025350145.1 Burkholderiales bacterium
ATGGTGATGCCCGGCGACAACGTCAGCATCACGGTCAAGCTGATCAACCCGATTGCGATGGAAGAAGGCCTGCGCTTTGCCATCCGTGAGGGCGGCCGCACCGTCGGTGCCGGCGTCGTGGCCAAGATCATTGAATAAGGCAATTTTTTCAGAGGTGTAGCGCCGCAGGGGTGTAGCTCAATTGGTAGAGCGCCGGTTTCCAAAACCGAAGGTCGGGGGTTCGATTCCCTCCGCCCCTGCCACCCGCCGGCGCTGACCGCTGCCGACACCGTTACCCCGCAGCGTTCCGCAACAGTCCACAACAGTCCACAACAGTCCGCATCGATTCGCCCTGATCCGGCGCGGCCCGCAGGCTAAGGCACAGCCCGGCGGGCCGTGGCGCTTAACGAGAAAGGGCAGGCTTACCCACCATGGCTGTCAACACCCAAGTCCAAACCGTCTCGACCAGCGCCGACAAGGCCAAGCTGACCGCCGCTGCCGCGCTGCTGCTGGCGGCGGTGGTGGTGTTCTACGTGCTGTCCAAGCAGGATCTGTGGCTGCGTGTGCTCGCCTTGCTGGCGTTGATGGCGGCGGCGGTGGCCACCTTCTTCACCTCCGAGCCAGGCAAGCAACTGATCGGCTTTGGCCGTGAATCGATCAAAGAGACCCGCAAGGTGGTCTGGCCCGAGCGCAAAGAAGCGACGCAGATGACGGGCTACGTGTTCGCCTTCGTCGTCGTCATGGCCTTGTTCTTGTTCCTGACCGACAAGACGCTGGAGTGGGTGTTGTACGACCTGGTCCTGGGCTGGAAGCGTTAAGGAGGAGCGTAGAACCATGAGCGAAGCACCCACAGCCGCCGCCCCAGTCGCCTCTGCCGGCCCGCCCCTGCGCTGGTACGTGGTGCATGCCTATTCGGGCATGGAGAAGGCGGTCGAGCGCAACATCCGCGAGCGGATTGAGCGCGCCGCAATGCACGACAAGTTCGGCCGCATCCTGGTCCCGACCGAGGAAGTGATCGAGCTCAAGAACGGCAAGAAATCGGTCACCGAGCGGCGCTTCTTCCCGGGCTATGTGCTGGTCGAGATGCTGATGGACGACGAGTCCTGGCACCTGGTCAAGCACACCAGCAAGGTCACTGGCTTCGTCGGTGGGGCGAAGAATCGGCCCTCGCCGATCTCCGACGCCGAGGTCATGAAGATCGTCAACCAGATGCAGGAAGGCGCCGAGAAGCCGCGCCCGAAGGTCGAATGGATGATCGGCGAACTGGTGCGCGTCAAGGAAGGCCCGTTCACCGACTTCAATGGTGCGGTCGAGGACGTCAATTACGAGAAGTCCAAGGTCAAGGTCTCGGTCACGATCTTTGGTCGCGCCACTGGGGTCGAGCTGGACTTTGCCCAGGTCGAAAAGGTGTGATGGCGGCAGCCCCGGACCTGCCGTCCTGGGGCTGCGGTTTTTTTGCTGATGTTTGCCCGCAGGCGCGCCTGACCCGGCGCCTGCGGTGTGTTCACCCCGGGTCATGGAACGAGGAGCTGTTCGGGGCTGCTGCCCGCGTCAGCGCTTGAACTCGATAAGGAGCCTTCATGGCAAAGAAAATCGTCGGCTTTATCAAGCTGCAAGTACCGGCGGGCAAGGCCAATCCTTCGCCCCCGATTGGTCCGGCGCTGGGTCAGCGCGGCCTGAACATCATGGAGTTCTGCAAGGCGTTCAACGCCCAGACCCAGGGCATCGAGCCGGGTCTGAAGCTGCCCGTGGTGATCACCGCCTACGCCGACAAGTCCTTCACCTTTGTGCTCAAGTCGCCACCGGCGTCGGTGCTGATCAAGAAGGCGGTCAAGATCGACAAGGGCTCGGGCAAGGCGCACCTGGACAAGGTCGGCAAGATCAGCCGCGAGCAGCTTGAGGAGATCGCCAAGATCAAGGTCAAAGATCTGACCGCGGCCAACCTGGACGCGGCGGTGCGCACCATCGCCGGCTCGGCCCGCTCGATGGGCATTGTTGTGGAAGGGGTCTGACACCATGACCAAACTCACCAAGCGTGAAAAGTCCGTCGCCGGCAAGATCGACACGGTCAAGCTGTATGCGTTTGACGCGGCCATCGGGCTGGTCAAGGAATGCGCCACCGCCAAGTTCGACGAATCGATCGATGTGGCCGTGCAACTCGGCATCGACGCCAAAAAGTCCGACCAGGTCGTGCGCGGCGCGGTGGTGATGCCGCATGGCACCGGCAAGACCAAGCGTGTGGCGGTCTTCGCTCAGGGCGCCAAGGCCGAAGAGGCCCGCGCCGCAGGTGCCGACATCGTTGGTATGGACGACCTGGCGGCCGAGATCAAGGCCGGCAACCTCAACTTTGATGTTGTCATCGCCTCGCCCGACACCATGCGTGTGGTCGGCACCCTGGGCCAGATCCTCGGCCCGCGCGGCCTGATGCCCAACCCCAAGGTCGGCACGGTCACGCCCGACGTGGCGACGGCGGTGCGCAATGCCAAGGCCGGCCAGGTGCAGTTCCGCGTCGACAAGGGCGGCATCATCCACGGCACGATCGGTCGCCGTTCGTTCGACAACGACAAGCTCAAGGGCAACCTGGCCGCACTGCTGGACGCGCTGACCAAGGCCAAGCCGGCGTCGAGCAAGGGCATCTACCTGCGCAAAGTGGCGCTGTCGTCAACCATGGGCGTGGGCGTGCGCCTGGACATGCAGTCGCTGACCGCGACGGCCTGAGTTTCAAACTGAACCCGGCCGCTTGCCTGTCACCAGGCGGGCGGCCTAGCGTGGTGGGCCGGTGGCTGAAGTCTTCAGCCACCGGGCCATCCAAGACCGCTGGCGGGGATTGATCCCCCTTAATCGACGGGGGCCCATGGGCCGGTTCGGTCAGCGCAGATGGCGGTCCCGCCGGAAGGCCCTGGGATGCCGCGTCGCAAGACTCGGCAATTCTGAGGATAGATGGCATGGTCGCTGCAACCCTGGTGCGCCTTGGGGGCTGGCAACAGCCGCTGTGGTGCGTTGATGTGAGGAGCAGACCTTGAGTCTCAATCGAAACGAGAAAGCAGCCGTGATCTCGGATGTGGCCGCGCAAGTGGCCCTTTCGCAGACGCTCGCACTGGCCGAGTACCGTGGTCTCACCGTGGAACACCTGAACAAGCTGCGCAAAGACGCGCGCGAGAAGGGCGTTTATCTTCACGTGCTGAAGAATTCGCTGGCTCGTCGCGCCGTCAATGGCACGCCGTTCGAGGTGGCGTCGGAGGCCATGACCGGCCCGCTGATTTACGGTTTTTCAGCCGATGCGGTCGCCGCAGCCAAAGTCGTCACTGACTTTGCCAAGGGCAACGACAAGCTGGTGATCAAGGGCGGCGCCTATGCCGGCAAGGCCCTGGATGCCGACGGAGTCAAGGCCCTGGCGGCGATCCCCAGCCGTGAGGTGCTGATCGCCCAGATCGCCGGTTTGCTGAAGTCACCGATCCAGCGCCTGGCGGGCGTGATCGCGGCACTGGCCGCAGCGCGTGCCGAACCGGCCCCGACCGAAGCGCTTGCCGAGGCCCCGGCCGCCGCCTGATAAACCCATCTATTCCCTATCCCAATTCATTCCTGAAACGAGGAAATCCAAATGGCATTCGACAAAGACGCATTCCTGACCGCCGTGGACAGCATGTCCGTGATGGAACTCAACGACCTGGTGCAGGCGATTGAAACCAAGTTCGGCGTGTCCGCCGCATCCATGGCCGCTCCGGCTGCCGGCGGCGGCGCGGGCGCTGCTGCCGCCGTGGTCGAGGAAAAGACCGAATTCAACGTGATGCTGCTCGAGGCCGGCGCCAACAAGGTGCAGGTCATCAAGGCGGTGCGCGAGTTGACCGGCCTGGGCCTGAAGGAAGCCAAGGACTTGGTCGACGGCGCGCCGAAGGCGGTCAAGGAAGCGATCCCCAAGGCCGACGCTGAGGCCGCGCTGAAGAAGCTGCTCGACGTCGGTGCGAAGGCGGAAATCAAGTAATTCGCCGTCCAGGCCGCCGCAGTACTGCGGCGGCGCCAGGGCAGGTTCAAGGCCCTGGCGAACAGTTGAAAAAGCCGCGCAGGTTATCCTGTGAGGCTTTTTCAAGTGTTCTCTGAACCGACTGCAGAGAACCGGTTTGGTCGGGCCCCGGTGCAACGCCGGGGTTGTCCGCCAGCGGCTGGTAGTGGCCAGCCACCAAGCTTTGGGTCACCCGCCTGGACTGCTCAACGGTCCGGCGGGGCCGCACCCGACGCCAGTCGTCGACCAGACCTACCGCCAGTGGCCCCTTGGCGAAGGTGATCGACCGGAGTATCCATGTCCTTGGCGCAATCCACCCCATCTTCCCCCTACACCTACACCGAGCGCAAGCGGATTCGCAAGAGCTTCGGCAAGCGCGCCAACGTGCACAAGGTGCCCTACCTGCTGACGATGCAGCGCGAGGCCTATGTGGCCTTTCTGCAAAAAGACCTGCCGCCGGCCAAGCGCAAGCCCGAGGGCTTGCAGGCGGCGTTCCTCTCGGCCTTCCCGATCGTCTCGCACAACAGCATGGTCGAGATGAAGTTCCTGGAATACAACATCGCCAAGCCGCCGTTTGACGTGCGCGAATGCCAGCAGCGCGGCCTGACGTTTGCAGCGGCGGTGCGCGCCAAGCTGCAGATGATCATCTATGACCGCGAGTCGTCGCCGGCCAAGGTGGTCAAGGAGATCAAGGAGCAAGAGGTTTACATGGGCGAAGTGCCGCTCATGACCGACTACGGCTCGTTCATCGTCAACGGCACCGAGCGCGTGATCGTGTCGCAGTTGCACCGCTCGCCGGGGGTGTTCTTCGAGCACGACAAGGGCAAGACCCACAGCTCGGGCAAGCTGTTGTTCTCGGCGCGGATCATTCCCTACCGAGGCTCCTGGCTGGACTTCGAGTTCGACCCCAAGGACATCCTCTACTTCCGCGTCGACCGCCGCCGCAAGATGCCGGTGACGATCCTGCTCAAGGCGATCGGCCTGAAGCCGGAGAGCATCCTCGCGAACTTCTTCGTCTTCGACAATTTCCGCCTGATGGACGCGGGCGCGCAGATGGAGTTCGTCGCCGACCGGCTCAAGGGCGAGGTCGCGCGCTTTGACATCACCGACAAGGCCGGCAAGGTCATCGTCGAGAAGGACAAGCGCATCACCGCGCGCCATGTGCGCCAGATCGAGCAGACCGAGACCAGCCATGTCTCGGTGCCCGAAGATTTCCTGACCGGCCGCATCGTCGCCCGCAACCTGGTCGATGGCGACACCGGCGAGATCGTCGCCAAGGCCAACGACGAGCTGACCGAAGCGCTGCTCAAGAAGTTGCGCCAGGCCGGCATCAAAGAGGTGCCCTGTTTGTTCACCAACGAACTCGACCAGGGTGCCTACATCAGCCAGACCCTGGCCGCCGACGAGACCGCCGACGAACTGGCCGCGCGGGTAGCAATCTATCGCATGATGCGCCCCGGCGAGCCCCCGACCGAGGACGCGGTCCAGGCCTTGTTCGGGCGCCTTTTCTACAACGAGGACACCTACGACCTGTCGCGGGTCGGGCGGATGAAGTTCAACGCCCGGGTCGGCCGCGAGGTGCCCGAGGGCGCGATGACGCTGTCCAACGATGACATCCTCGATGTCGTCAAGATCCTGGTCGAGTTGCGCAACGGCCGCGGCGATGTCGATGACATCGACCACCTCGGCAACCGCCGGGTGCGCTGCGTCGGCGAACTGGCCGAGAACCAGTACCGCTCGGGCCTGGCGCGGATCGAAAAGGCCGTCAAAGAGCGCCTGGGCCAGGCCGAGACCGATGCCCTGATGCCGCATGACCTGATCAACTCCAAGCCGATCTCGGCTGCTTTGAAGGAGTTCTTCGGCGCCAGCCAGCTCAGCCAGTTCATGGACCAGACCAACCCGCTGTCGGAGATCACCCACAAGCGGCGCGTCTCGGCCTTAGGGCCGGGCGGCCTGACCCGCGAACGCGCCGGCTTCGAGGTGCGCGACGTGCACCCGACCCACTACGGCCGGGTCTGCCCGATCGAGACCCCCGAAGGCCCGAACATCGGCCTGATCAACTCGCTGGCCTTGTATGCCCGGCTCAACGAGTACGGCTTCCTTGAGACGCCCTACCGTCGGGTGGCCGACAGCAAGGTCTCGGACCAGATCGACTACCTGTCGGCGATCGAAGAGGGCAAGTACGTCATCGCCCAGGCCAACGCGGCGCTGGCCGACGACGGCAAGCTGACCGACGAACTGGTCTCGGCGCGCGAGGCCGGCGAATCGGTGCTGACCTCGCCCGAGCGCATCCAGTACATGGACGTGGCGCCGGCGCAGATCGTCTCGGTCGCGGCCTCGCTGGTGCCCTTCCTGGAGCATGACGACGCCAACCGCGCGCTGATGGGCGCCAACATGCAGCGCCAGGCGGTGCCCACGCTGCGCCCCGAGAAGGCCCTGGTCGGCACCGGCGTGGAGCGGGTCGCGGCGGTCGACTCGGGCACCGTGGTCACCTCGCGGCGTGGCGGCACGGTCGACTATGTCGACACCAACCGGATCGTGATCCGCGTCAACGACGCCGAGACCGTGGCCGGTGAGGTCGGGGTCGACATCTACAACCTGATCAAGTACCAGCGCAGCAACCAGAACACCAACATCCACCAGCGGCCGATCGTCAAGCGCGGCGACAAGGTCGCGGCCGGCGACGTGGTCGCCGACGGTGCCTCGACCGACCTGGGTGAACTGGCGTTGGGCCAGAACATGCTGGTCGCGTTCATGCCCTGGAACGGCTACAACTTCGAAGACTCGATCCTGATCAGCGAGCGCGTGGTGTCCGAGGACCGCTACACCTCGATCCACATCGAGGAACTGGTGGTGATGGCCCGCGACACCAAGCTGGGCTCGGAGGAGATTACCCGCGATATCCCCAACCTCAGCGAGCAGCAACTCGCCCGCCTGGACGAGAGCGGCATCGTCTACATCGGCGCCGAAGTGACGCCGGGCGATGTGCTGGTCGGCAAGGTCACGCCCAAGGGCGAGACCACCCTGACGCCGGAAGAAAAGCTGCTGCGGGCGATCTTCGGCGAGAAGGCGTCGGACGTGAAGGACACCTCGCTGCGTGTCGACCAGGGCACCAACGGCACGGTGATCGACGTGCAGGTCTTCACCCGCGAAGGCATCGTGCGCGACAAGCGTGCCCAGCAGATCATCGACGATGAGTTGAAGCGCTTCCGCCTGGACCTGAACGACCAGTTGCGGATCGTCGAGGCCGACGCCTTCGACCGGATCGAGAAGCTGCTCAGCGGCAAGCCGGCCAACGGCGGGCCGCAGCGCATCGCCCGCGGCACGGTGATCGACAAGGCCTACCTGAGCTCGGTCGAGAAGTACCACTGGTTCGACATCCGCCCGGCCGATGACGAGGTCGCCAACCAGCTCGAATCGATCAAGAACAGCCTGGAGCAAACCCGCCACAGCTTCGACCTGGCGTTCGAGGAAAAGCGCAAGAAGCTGACCCAAGGCGACGAATTGCCGGCCGGCGTGCTGAAGATGGTCAAGGTCTACTTGGCCGTGAAGCGCCGCCTCCAGCCTGGCGACAAGATGGCCGGCCGCCACGGCAACAAGGGCGTGGTGTCGAAGATCGTGCCGGTCGAGGACATGCCCTACATGGTCGACGGCACGCCGGTCGACATCGTCCTCAACCCGCTGGGCGTGCCCTCGCGGATGAACGTCGGCCAGGTGCTGGAAGTGCACCTGGGCTGGGCCGGCAAGGGCATAGGCCAGCGCATCGGAGACATGCTCCAGCACGAGGCCAAGGCGGCCGACCTGCGCCAGTTCTTCGACGAGTTGTACAACCAGTCGGGCGGCAAGGCCGAGGACCTCAATGCCCTGTCCGACGCCGAGGTGTTCGAGATGGCCGGCAACCTGGCCAAGGGCGTGCCCTTCGCCACCCCGGTGTTCGACGGCGCCAAGGAGGAAGAGATCCGGGCGATGCTCAAGCTGGCCTTCCCCGACGACATCGCCAAGCGCAAGGGCCTGACCGCCACCCGCACCCAGGCCCGGCTGTGCGACGGCCGCAGCGGCGAGGAGTTCGAGCGCCCGGTCACGGTCGGCTACATGCATGTGCTCAAGCTGCACCACCTGGTCGACGACAAGATGCACGCCCGCTCGACCGGCCCCTACAGCCTGGTCACGCAACAGCCGCTGGGCGGCAAGGCACAGTTCGGTGGCCAGCGTTTCGGCGAGATGGAGGTCTGGGCGCTGGAAGCCTATGGCGCGGCCTACATCCTGCAGGAAATGCTGACGGTCAAGTCCGACGACGTCAATGGCCGTACCAAGGTCTACGAGAGCATCGTCAAGGGCGAACACTCGATCGAGGCCGGCATGCCCGAGTCGTTCAATGTCCTGGTCAAGGAAATCCGCTCCTTGGGCATCGACATTGAACTCGAGAAAAACTGATCCGCTCGTTCAACGCACACTGGAGATTCACATGAAAGGTTTGTTGGACCTGTTCAAGCAGTTCACCCCGGACGAGCATTTCGACGCCATCAAGATCGGCATCGCCTCGCCGGAGAAGATCCGCTCCTGGTCGTTCGGCGAAGTCAAGAAGCCCGAGACGATCAACTACCGCACCTTCAAGCCCGAGCGCGACGGCCTGTTCTGCGCCAAGATCTTCGGGCCTATCAAGGACTACGAGTGCCTGTGCGGCAAGTACAAGCGCCTCAAGCACCGCGGTGTGATCTGCGAGAAGTGCGGCGTCGAGGTCACCCAGACCAAGGTCCGCCGCGACCGCATGGGCCACATCGACCTTGCCGCGCCCTGCGCCCACATCTGGTTCCTCAAGTCGCTGCCCTCGCGCCTGGGCCTGGTGCTGGACATGACCCTGCGCGACATCGAGCGGGTGCTGTACTTCGAAGCCTACGTGGTGGTCGATTCGGGCATGACGCCGCTCAAGCGCTTCGGCATCATGACCGAGCAAGACTATGACGAAAAGCGCACCGAGTTCGGCGACGAGTTCACCGCGCTGATGGGTGCCGAGGGCATCCAGCGCCTGCTCGCCGACATGAACCTGGATGTCGAGATCGAGCGGCTGCGCAACGACATGACCGGCTCGGAGTTGAAGGTTAAGAAGAACTCCAAGCGCTTGAAGGTGATGGAAGCCTTCAAGAAGAGCGGCATGAAGCCCAACTGGATGGTGATGAACGTCCTGCCGGTGCTGCCGCCGGACCTGCGTCCGCTGGTGCCGCTGGACGGTGGCCGCTTCGCCACCTCGGACCTCAACGACCTGTACCGCCGCGTCATCAACCGCAACAACCGCCTGGCGCGGCTGCTTGAGCTGAAGGCGCCCGAGATCATCGTGCGCAATGAAAAGCGCATGCTGCAGGAGGCGGTCGATTCGCTGCTCGACAACGGCCGGCGCGGCAAGGCCATGACCGGTGCGAACAAGCGCGCGCTCAAGTCGCTGGCCGACATGATCAAGGGCAAGGGTGGCCGCTTCCGCCAGAACCTGCTGGGCAAGCGGGTCGACTACTCGGGCCGCTCGGTGATCGTGGTCGGGCCGACGCTCAAGCTGCACCAGTGCGGCCTGCCCAAGCTGATGGCGCTGGAGCTGTTCAAGCCCTTCATCTTCAGCCGGCTCGAAGCCATGGGCATCGCCACCACCATCAAGGCGGCGAAGAAGGAAGTCGAAGCCGGCACCCCGGTGGTCTGGGACATCCTCGAAGAGGTCATCAAAGAGCACCCGGTGCTGCTCAACCGCGCCCCGACCCTGCACCGCCTGGGCATTCAGGCGTTTGAGCCGGTGCTGATCGAAGGCAAGGCGATCCAGTTGCACCCGCTGGTCTGCTCGGCCTTCAACGCCGACTTCGACGGCGACCAGATGGCCGTGCACATCCCGCTGTCGATCGAGGCGCAGATGGAGGCGCGGACGCTGATGCTGGCGTCCAACAACGTGCTCTTCCCGGCCTCGGGCGAGCCGTCGATCGTGCCCTCGCAGGACGTGGTGCTGGGCCTGTACTACGCCACCCGCGAGCGCACCAATGGCCGTGGCGAGGGCATGATCTTTGCCGATCTGCTGGAGCTGCAACGCGCCCTTGACAACGCCCACGTCGAGGTCACCGCCAAGGTCACGGTGCGCCTGACCGAGTGGCTGCGTGATCCGCAAGGTGACGGTTTTGTCGCCGAGACCAAGCTGGTCGAGACCACCGTCGGCCGCGCCCTGCTCAGCGAGATCCTGCCCAAGGGTCTGCCCTTTGCGAACATCAACAAGGCGCTGAAGAAGAAGGAAATCTCCAAGCTGATCAACATCAGCTTCCGCAAGTGCGGCTTGAAGGAGACCGTGGTGCTGGCCGACAAGCTGCTGCAGGCGGGCTTCCGCCTGGCCACGCGCGCCGGCATCTCGATTGCCATTGACGACATGCTGGTGCCGCCGCAAAAGCATGGCCTGATCGAGCGCGCCGAGAAGGAAGTCAAGGAAATCGAGCAGCAGTACGTCTCGGGCCTGGTCACTGCCGGCGAGCGCTACAACAAGGTCGTGGACATCTGGGGCAAGACCGGCGACGAGGTCGGCAAGGTGATGATGGCCCAGTTGTCCAAGCAGAAGGTGATCGACCGCCATGGCAAGGAAGTCGACCAGGAGTCGTTCAACTCGATCTACATGATGGCCGACTCGGGCGCGCGCGGCTCGGCCGCCCAGATCCGCCAGCTCGCCGGCATGCGCGGCCTGATGGCCAAGCCCGATGGCTCGATCATCGAGACGCCGATCACCGCCAACTTTCGCGAGGGGTTGAACGTGCTGCAGTACTTCATCTCCACCCACGGTGCGCGCAAGGGCCTGGCCGACACGGCGTTGAAGACCGCCAACTCGGGCTACCTGACGCGCCGCCTGGTCGACGTGACCCAGGACCTGGTGGTGACCGAAGTCGATTGCGGCACCGAGCGTGGCTTTGCCACCCGGGCGCTGGTCGAAGGCGGCGAGGTGATCGAATCGCTGCGCGACCGCATCCTCGGCCGGGTGTCTGCGGTCGAGGTGCTGCACCCCGAAACCCAGGCGCCGCTGATCCCCGGCAGCACCATGCTCGACGAGGAGGCGCTCGACCTGATGGAAGCCGCCGGCGTGGACGAGGTCAAGGTCCGCACCCCGCTGACCTGCGCCACCCGCTTCGGCATCTGCGCCAAGTGCTATGGCCGCGACCTCGGCCGTGGCGGCCTGGTCAACTGCGGCGAGGCGGTGGGCGTGATCGCCGCGCAGTCAATCGGTGAGCCCGGCACGCAGTTGACGATGCGCACCTTCCACATCGGCGGTGCCGCCTCGCGTGCGGCCATCGCCAACAGCGTCGACGCCAAGTCCGACGGTTTCGTCGGCTTCAACGCCACGATGCGCTACGTGACCAACGGCAAGGGCGAGTTGGTGGTGATCTCGCGCTCCGGCGAGATCGTCATCAGCGACCAACATGGCCGCGAGCGCGAGCGCCACAAGGTGCCCTATGGCGCCACGCTCAACATCCGCGCCGACCAGTCGATCAAGGCCGGCACGGTGCTGGCCAACTGGGATCCGCTGACCCGTCCGATCATCACCGAGTTCGCCGGCCGGGCCAGGTTCGAGAACGTCGAAGAGGGCGTGACCGTGGCCAAGCAGGTCGACGAGGTCACCGGCCTGTCGACCCTGGTGGTGATTGACCCGAAACGCCGTGGCGCCACCAAGGTGGTGCGGCCGCAGGTCAAGCTGCTCGACCTCGCCGGGCAGGAGGTCAAGATCCCCGGCACCGACCACTCGGTGACGATTGGCTTCCCGGTCGGCGCCCTGGTCCAGGTGCGTGACGGCCAGGATGTGGCGCCCGGCGAGGTGCTGGCGCGCATCCCGATCGAAGGCCAGAAGACCCGCGACATCACCGGCGGCCTGCCGCGCGTGGCCGAGCTGTTCGAGGCGCGCTCACCCAAGGATGTCGGCATCCTGGCCGAGCAGACCGGCACGGTCAGCTTCGGCAAGGAGACCAAGGGCAAGGTGCGGCTGCAGATCACCGACCCCGATGGCGGCGTCCACGAAGAGCTGGTGCCCAAGGAAAAGAACATCCTGGTGCACGAGGGCCAGGTGGTCAACAAGGGCGAGTTGATCGTCGACGGCGCGGCCGATCCGCAGGACATCCTGCGCCTGCTGGGGGTCGAGGAGCTGGCCCGCTACATCGTCGACGAAGTCCAGGACGTGTACCGCCTGCAGGGCGTGAAGATCAACGACAAGCACATCGAGGTGATCGTCCGCCAGATGCTGCGTCGGGTGCAGATCACCAACTCTGGCGACAGCACCTACATCGTCGGTGAACAGGTCGAGCGCTCGGAGCTGCTGGACACCAACGACAGGCTGCGCGGCGAGGGCAAGCTGCCGGCCAACCATGCCGACGTGCTGCTGGGCATCACCAAGGCCTCGCTGTCGACCGACTCGTTCATCTCGGCGGCCTCGTTCCAAGAGACCACCCGGGTGCTGACCGAGGCGGCGATCATGGGCAAGCGCGACGAACTGCGCGGGCTGAAGGAAAACGTCATCGTCGGTCGTTTGATCCCGGCCGGCACCGGCATGGCTTTCCACCAGGCGCGCAAGGTCAAGGAAGACATGGACGAGACCGAACGCCGCGCCATCGCCCTGCAAGAGGCCGAGGAGCTGGCGGCGGTGCGGATGGCCGCTGTCGACGCCCAGACGGCGGCCAACGCTGCGGCCGACGAAGCCGTCGGCCGCTGAACCGCGGCCGCCCGCCGGCCCGCCTTCGGCACTGTGACATTGGCATGTCACGCCGCCGTGGCAGGATGCGCGGATGCGTCTTGACCCGCTGAAACACGCCAAGCGCTCCAGTTCACGCTGGAGCGCTTGGCTGCTTCTGGCGGGTGCTTTCCTGCCTGCCCTGGCCGCCGAGCCGCTGCTGCTGCGCTTTGCCGACTTCTTCGCCCACCCGGTCGGCCGGCATGGCCTGGCGCCGGGGCCGCGTTTGCTCGCCGCCGATGGCCAGCGGGTGCGCATCGTCGGCTACATGGTCGCGACTGAAGATCCGCAACCGGGCCGATTCCTGCTGACGCCGCTGCCGCTGCGCATGAGCGAGCATGCCGACGGCGACGCCGATGATCTGCCGCCGGCCACGCTGGCGGTCTGGCTGCACTCGACACAGCAAGCCCTGGCCCTGCCGCACCGCAGCGGCCCGATTGCCCTGACCGGCGTGCTGCGCTACGGCCGCCATGCCGAGCCCGATGGCCGCATCGTCTGGGTCGGCCTGCAGCTCGATGCCGATGCGGTGCTGCCACCATCCCAGCCTGCGGCCTTGCCCGCCACCTTCAACCCGCCCACAACGCCATGAGCCTTGCCGCCTTGAACCGGATCAGACTTTGCCGCGCGATCTTCGCCGCAGCGGCCGCAGCAACCGCTGCGGTCGGAATTGCGCCGGTCGAGGCCGCGCCAAGCGTCAGCCGGCTGACACCGCCGTCGGAGCTGTTTGCCAGCGGCCGAGATGCCGACAGCGCCCCCGTCGTCGCCCGCTTCCTGCCCGGCCAGCGCTTTGACCTGCAGGCCACGCTCAGGCCCGACGACGGCCGCCAAATCGTCTCGGCGCGCTTCGAGATCGACGGCCGCCCGGTCGAGCTGAGCCACGCCCTGCGCGACTGCGCCAGCGGCTGTCGCAAGGGGCTGCCGGCGCTGACCGCGATCGCCACCGTCCGCGCCGTGGCGGTCGACAAACCTGGCCTGCACCGCTTTGCCGTGCGCGCGACGCAGGACGACGGCCAGAGCGTGAGCGCCAGCGGCAACTTCCTGGTCGTGCCGCTGGCTGCGGCGGTCGGGCCCAAGGTCAAGAACATCATCATCTTGCTCGGCGACGGCATGGGCATCGCCCAGCGCAGCGCTGCCCGTTTGATGCGTGGCGGCTATGCCCAGGGCAAGGTAGTCACGCCGCTGGCGATGGACAGCTTTCCGGCCACTGCCCTGGTCAAGACCGCATCGCTGAATTCGGTGGTGACCGACTCCTCGCCCGGCATGACGGCCTATGTGCTGGGCAACAAGAACGACAACAACGAGGAGGGCGTGTTCCCCGACGACACCCTCGACGCGTTCGACAACCCGCGGATCGAATACCTGAGCGAGTACCTGCACCGCACCCAGGGCAAGGCGCTGGGCATCGTCACCACCGCCGATGTGTTCGACGCCACCCCCGCCGGCAACGCCGTGCACAGCAGCAACCGTGGCGCCGGCACCGGCGTCGTCGACCAGTTCTTCGACGACCGCAGCCGCACCGGCTTGCAGGTCTTGATGGGCGGCGGCCGCAAGTGGTTCCTGCCGGCCAGCGTGCCCGGCTCGGCACGCGACGCCAAAAGCGACTACGCCTTCTCGGCCACCGACCCGCACACCGCCGAGATCGTCAAGCGCTGGGGCGCCTCGCCCGGTGCGCTTGACGCCGGCCGCGACCTGATCGCCGATTTCCAGTCGGCCGGCTTCGCCTACGCCGCCAACCGCAGCGAGCTCGACGCCTTCGATGCCCGCCGCGGCGACAAGCTGCTCGGCCTGTTCGCCCTGTCGAACATGAACGTGGCGCTGGACAAGATCGATGGCCGCCGCGCCAAGGCCGCCGGCCAGACCACCCCGACCGTGGTCGACGACTACGGCTTCCCCGACCAGCCCATGCTCGACGAGATGGCTGCCAAGGCGCTGGCGGTGCTGGGCCGGGCGCCCAAGGGATTTGTGCTGATGGTCGAGGGCGCGTCGATCGACAAGCAGGCCCATGCCATGGACACCGAGCGCTGGCTGCTCGACACGCTTGAGTTCGACCGGGCGGTCGCCGTCGCCCGCGACTTTGCCGCCCAGCGCGGCGACACCCTGGTGATCGTCACCGCCGACCATGAATGCTCGGGCGTGGCGCTGATCGGCGCATCGCGCGTCAGCGACGCCAAGCTGCAGGAACTGGCCGCTGCCGGCGGCGCCGCCAACTTGCGTGACCCGGTCGTCGGCATCTACGAGCAGGCCGGCTTTCCGCAATACCGCTTTGCCGCCGACGGCTACCCCGTCAGCACCAACATCGACGGCCGGGTGCTGATCGGCTACGGCGCCAACGCCGACCGCTACGAGGATTGGCGGACCAACCCCAAGCCCCTGCTGGACAGCCAGCAGCCCTTCGCCAAGAGCGAGCCGCTGGCCAGCTACCCCGCCAGCCCGCTGGCGCGCGACGCCGATGGCCGTTTCCTGGTCACTGGCCAGGTCCCCGGCAGCTCGGCGGTACACACCGGCAGCGACGTGCCGCTGTCGGCCTTCGGCCCCGCCTCCTGGTCTTTCAGCGGCGTGATCGACAACACCGACGTGTTCTTCATCCTCGCCCAGGCAGCGCTGCGCGGCCCGGTGGCGCCGGCCAGTTGGCCCAAGCCGGGCAAGGCCACAGCGCGCTGAGTGCGGGTTCGCCTCAACTCCCGATTGCTGCCGGCGATACCCGACCGGCGGGGGCGTTGGCTTGGCACTCTGGCCGAGCATTTGGGAGCATCGCCTGTACTGGTAGCGCGTACTGCGCCCAACACGGCTAAGGCTTGATCCGCCTGATTTCGGCTTCGATTTCCATCAAGATGTCTATTGGGCAGGCCCTGTCCCTGCCGATCATCGGAACGATGAACGAGAAGCCCCAGGCAGTGATCCACACCTGGTGATAGTCGTCCATGTCACAACCCCAATAGCAGTTCAGCGCATTGAGGCGCGACTGCACTTCCGCAGAAGGGACAAGATCGTCGGACGGCTGCAACGGGTCAATGCGTTCAGCAACGCAAAACGGCAAGCCGTTCGGGTCTGGCGCCATCCATCGGGAAGGTATCCAACGACTCTGCAACGGGGCGAACCTGAACATCCAGCGCACGGTTTCTCTTGAACAGTGTCTTGATGGCGAGAACCAGGCTCGCGTGAAGACCCTCTTCGGTCGCACCGCAGACATGGAGGCCGGGAAGCTCGGGGCTGGCGGCGTACAGGTAGCCAGACCGCGACTGAACGCGGATGTTCACAATGAAAACGGCTCCGTCTTGCATATCTTCTTCGGGTAAAAAGTGACAATGGATTGCGCG
Organism: Burkholderiales bacterium; assembly: GCA_025350145.1. Lineage (GTDB taxonomy): Bacteria > Pseudomonadota > Gammaproteobacteria > Burkholderiales > Burkholderiaceae_C > Pseudaquabacterium. The sequence continues at coordinate 16,022 of JANXYH010000102.1, forward strand.
CGAAGTATGCGCGTGCCGCGATTTTCTGTGTTGCAAAAAAGCATGGTGTCAACAACGGGCAATTCGTGGGCGCGTGACGGACTTTGTGCCCTGCCGCTCCGGCCGTCTCAAGACCGGGTCGCTGAAAACCGCGAGGCGACAAAACCACGCTTGGCGTGACGCTGCCAGACCACCCACCCCATGCCCTTGCGCGTCATTGTCTGGAACGAGTTCCGCCACGAGCGGGAGAGTGCGGCCATCGCTGCGGTCTACCCCGAGGGCATCCACCGCGCCATCGCCGACGGCCTGGCCTTGGTTCAGCCGCAGGGCCAGCAGCGCCAGGCGCTGGAGATTGGCACGGCCACACTCGACGAGCCCGAGCACGGCCTGAGCGAGCAGCGCCTGGCCGATTGCGATGTGCTGCTGTGGTGGGGCCACCGCGCCCACGACGCGGTCAGCGACGCCGTGGTGGAGCGGGTGCAGCGCCGGGTGCTGGCCGGCATGGGCCTGATCGTGCTGCATTCGGGCCATTACTCGAAGATATTTCGCCGCCTGATGGGCACGCATTGCTCGCTGAAATGGCGGGTCGCCGACGAGCGCGAGCGGCTCTGGGTGGTTGAGCGCTCGCACCCCATCGCCGCCGGTCTGGGCGAGTACTTCGAGCTGCCGCAGGAGGAGATGTACGGCGAGCGCTTCGACATCCCCAGACCCGACGCGACCGTATTCATCTCCTGGTTCGAGGGCGGTGAAGTCTTTCGCTCGGGCTGCTGCTGGGAGCGCGGCCATGGCCGGGTGTTTTATTTCCGGCCCGGCCACGAGTCCTACCCGACCTACCGCGACGCCAACGTCCAGTTGGTGCTGGCCAACGCCGTGCAATGGGCGGCGCCAACGGTCGCGCTGGGCGACGCCGCGCCGATGCGTGCGCCGCTGGAGCGGATCGGCGACAAGCCGCAGGCAGACGCCGCCGCCGGCTGACCGCGCGATTCGGCTGCGGGACAAGTTCGGACACCGCGCCCCAACCGCCAAGGCCCCGGGGCCCAGCCGATAATCCGGGTTATCCCTGAATTCGGCTGGCCCGTGGAATCGGGCTCGGCCGCCCCCACCACCCACCCCATCGCATGGACCTCACCGACACCCAATGGCTGGGCTACAGCGCCGCCGTGCTGACCACCGGCTCGTTTGTACCGCAGGCCTGGCTGACCTTGCGCACCCGCGATGTCCGCGGCATTTCGCTGACGATGTACGCCGCCTTCACCGTCGGGGTGGGCCTGTGGCTGCTGTACGGGCTGTGGGTGCGCGAGGCGCCGATCATCGTCGCCAACCTGGTCACGCTGGTGCTGTCGGCCAGCATCCTCACGGTCAAGGCGGTGGATAGCTGGCGCCAGCATCGCCGGCCCTGAGCCGGCAGGCCCGCGCGCCGGGCCGGCGCCGCAGCGGCAACTTCGTCAGGCCTTCTTGGCCCAGGCCGAGCACCAGCCCGTGCTGGCGACATGCTTGGCACCGAACAGCGGGCAGGCAGCGGCGGTGTCGCCCGGTTTGCCCTGGTACAGCACGCAATTGGCGCAGGTCTGGCCGGCGGCGTACTGCTTGTACTTGGCCTTGTCGGCCTTGCCGGCATCGGCGACGTAGCCCAGCGCCGCCGCCTGCGGATCCTTGTCGTCGACCAGGGTGGCAGCGGCAGCGTGGCGGACGCCCAGCAGGGCTGTGCCGGCGACGGGCAGGATCTGGATGAAGGCGCGGCGTGAAGTTGACATGGGTGGGTGCTCCAAGTGGGGGTGTGCAGGGCAGAACGATTGACTGCGCGTCGGGCCGCAGCCGCAGTCAGGGCCAGGGGTGGGCGGCGCGTCTGACGCCAAGACTGACGCCAAGACTGGCGCCCATTTTGGCAGGCTCGGACAGGGCGCAGTGTCGGCGCGGCACAGCAGAATCCACGATTGGCGATTGCGCCGCAGCGCAAGGTTCAGGCTCGCCGCCACGCCACCCCAAACCACCCCAAACCACCCCGACCAGCACCCGCCATGAGCCGCATCCTCAGCGCCACCGACCTGCATCCCTTTACCGGCATGGACATGCCGACGCTGCTGGCGCAGCGGGCGCAGTCGCGCCGCGACCACCCCTTCATCGTCTGGGAGCCTTTCCAGGGCCAGGCCGACAGTTGGAGCTACGGCCAGTTCCATGACCAGGTCGGGCGGATCGCCGCCGGCCTGCGCAAACGCGGCGTGGTGGCCGGCGAGCGGGTGCTGATTCACCTCGACAACTGCCCCGAGGCGCTGCTGGCCTGGCATGCCTGTGTCTGGATCGGCGCGGTGGCCGTGACCACCAACGCCCGTGCCGCCGATGATGAGTTGGCCTACTACGCCAGCCACAGCCGGGCGGTGGCGGCGATCACGCAGCCAAAGTTTGCGCAGGCGGTGGCGCGCAACTGCCCCGGCCTGCGCTGGCAGGTGGTGACCGAAACCGACAACGGTGACGCCCCTGCCGCCCCGGTCGAGGCCGGCCAGCGCTTTGACAGCCTGTTGCTCGCCCAGGCCGCGCCGCGCCGCGCACCCGACCCGCTGGCGCCGTGCAGCGTGCAGTACACCTCGGGCACCACCAGCCGGCCCAAGGCGGTGCTCTGGACCCACGCCAATGCGCTCTGGGGCGCGCGCATCAACGCCGCCCACCAGGATCTGCGGCCCAGCGACGTGCACCTGATCCACATGCCGCTGTTCCACACCAATGCGCTGGCCTACTCGGCGCTGGCCACGCTCTGGGCCGGTGGCACGGCGGTGCTGCTGCCGCGCTTCTCGGCCAGCCGCTTCTGGCCGCTGTCGCTCAAGCATGGCTGCACCTGGGGCTCGATGATCCCGTTCTGCATCCGCGCGCTGATGGCCCACGAGGTGCCCGCCGCCCACCCCTACCGGCTCTGGGGCGCCGCCGCCACCGGCCTGCCCACCGACGCGCATTTCCGCGTCCGCAGCATCGGCTGGTGGGGCATGACCGAGACCATCAGCCACGGCATCGTCACCGACCTGCACCTGCCCAGCCCGGCGCTGAGCATTGGCCGGCCGGCGCCGGAGTACGGCATCGCCATCGTCGAGGACGACAGCCTGCCACTGGCCCAGGCACGCCATGTAGCGCCCGGCGGCCAGGGCCAGTTGCTGGTCCGCGGCCGGCGTGGGCTGTCGCTGTTCCAGGAGTACCTGGACGCGCCCGAGGCCACCGCCGACAGCTTCACCGAAGACGGCTGGTTCCGCACCGGCGACCAGGTAGAGCTGCTGGAAGAAGGCTCGATCCGCTTCGGCGACCGCAGCAAGGACATGCTCAAGGTCGGCGGCGAGAACGTCGCCGCCTCCGAGGTCGAGCGCGTCATTGCCGCCGTGCCCGGGGTGCAGGAGTGCGCCGTGGTGGCCCGCCCCCACCGCATGCTCGACGAGGTGCCGGTGGCCTTCGTGCTGCCGGTACCGGGGCTGGACGCCGTCGCCAGGGCTGCGCTGAGCCAGCGCATCGACGCTGCCTGCCTGGGCCAGTTGGCCGACTTCAAGCGCCCACGGGCGCTGCGCCTGGTGGACAGCCTGCCGCGCTCGACGCTGGAGAAGGTGGCCAAGGCCGAACTGCGCAGGCTGCTGGCGGCCGAGCCCGAGGCCGCGCCCTGAGTAAGCGCCGACCGGCCCGCCGGCCGGTGCGGCTCAGGCCGCCCAGTTCGATTCGCACCAGGCCGCCACCGCAGCGCGCTGCGCCGGCTCCAGGTGCAGGCCGAGCTTGCTGCGTCGCCACAGCACGTCGTCGGCGGTCAGCGCCCATTCATGGCGGTGCAGGTAGTGCAACTCGGCCTCGTGCAGGCCGGGGGCGACCTGCGGGCCGAGGCTGTCGTCGGCCGCGCCCTGCAGCAGCAGGCTGATGCGCCCGCCATAGGCGCGGGCCAGGCGCCGGGTCAGCGCGGCGGGCCACTGCGGGTGCTGCTGGCCGAGCGCGGCGACGAAGCGCTCGAAGTCGGCGTCGGGTCGGTTTGGCCGGCCGATCCAGGCCTGCAGGTCAGCGCCGGGCAACAGGGCCGTGCCGGTCCAGGCCGACCGGCTCTGCGCCGCCGCGCCGCCGCCGCCAGGCAGGCTGGGCAGCAGCAGGTCGGCGGCTTCCTCGGCGAGCTTGCGGAAGGTGGTGATCTTGCCGCCCCAGACCGACAGCAGCGGCGCGGCGCTGGTGTCGAGTTCGAGCGCATAGTCGCGCGTCAACGCGGCGGCGCTGCCCGATTCGTCGTCGAGCAGCGGTCGGACGCCGGCATACGACCAGACCACATCGGCCGGCCGCACCGGCTTGGCGAAATAGCGGCTGGCCTGGGCGCAGAGGTAGTCGGTCTCCTCGGGGCTGATGCGGGCCGCGCCGATCCGGCCCTGGACTTCGACATCGGTGGTGCCGATCAGGGTGAAGCGGCCCTCGTAGGGGATGGCGAAGGTGATGCGCTGGTCGGCGTTCTGGAAGATGTAGGCGTGGGCATGCTCGAACAGTGCCGGCACGACGATGTGGCTGCCCTTGACCAGGCGCAAGGTCCGGGCCTGCGGCAGGTGGGCGCATTCGCTGAGGAACTGCGCCGCCCACGGTCCGGCGGCGTTGACCAGGGCCCTGGCGCGCAGGTCCAGACGCCGTCCGCCGGCCTGCGCCAGGCTGACCTGCCAGCCGTCGCTGCCGCGCTGGGCATCGACGCAGGCCCAGCGCGTCAGCACGCTGGCGCCGCGCGCGGCGGCATCGACCGCGTTCAGCACCACCAGCCGGGCGTCGTCGACCCAGCCGTCGGAATAGACGAAACCCTTGCGGAAGATCTTCTGCAGCGGCCCGCCGGCAGCATGGCGCCGCAGGTCGATGGTGCGCGAGCCCGGCAGCAGCTCGCGCCGTGCCAGGTGGTCATAGAGGAACAATCCGATGCGCACCATCCACACCGGCCGCATGCCCGGGTCGTGCGGCATCACGAAGCGCAGCGGGCGGATCAGGTGCGGGGCGCTGCGCAGCAGCACCTCGCGTTCGCCCAGCGCCTTGCGCACCAGCGCGAACTCGAAATGCTCCAGGTAGCGCAGCCCGCCATGGATCAGTTTGGTCGAGGCCGACGAGGTGTGCGAGGCCAGGTCGTCCTGCTCGCACAGCACCACCTTCAGCCCGCGCCCGGCCAGGTCGCGGGCAATGCCGGTGCCGTTGATGCCGCCGCCGACGACCAGCACATCGCAGTCGCTGGGCAGGGTGTTCACGGCGGCAGCGCCTCTTCGGCCTCGATCAGCAGGGCCAGCCGCGCTGCCCCGCCCAGGCCACTGAGGGCGCGGATGCGCAGCCCCTGGCCTGGCGCCAGCTCACGCCGGCAGTGGTAATCCAGGCTGTCGCTGGCGCCCGGGCAGGCGGCGGCCACGCGCCGTGACCATTCGCGCACGCCGTCCAGTTCCACCGTCAGGGCCAGCCACGGCGCAGGCGCAGCCGCACTGGCGCGGACCAGCAGTCGGACATCGATCTCGAACACCCGCCGCCCGTCCAGACAGGCGGGGATGTGCAGGCTGGCGATGTCGGCATGGGCCGATTCGGCGCGCCAGCGTTCGGGCCGCGGTGTGCCGGCCACAGCCGCAGGGGCGGCCTTGGTTTCAAGCCTGGCCCGCGATCCAGCGCGGCTAAGGCCAGGGCGTGGCGATCTGGCCATGGGCTAGCTCGGCAGCGGCGCGGCCAGGCCCGACCCACCGGGCGAGCTGAGGACGGCGTTGGCCTGGGGCATGGCGGCGATTGTCCGGCGGCGGCCAGGGCAGGGTGTCGCCTGCGCGTCCCGGCTCAGCCCCTGCCCGGCCGGATCAGGGCCAGGCTGAGGGCGCTGACGCAGCAGGCCATCGCCGCCCACTGGTGGGGCCCCAACGGCTCGGCGTGGACGATGGCGCCGGCGACCATGGCCACCACCGGCACCAGGATCGACGACAGGCCGGCAAGGTTGGTCGGCAGCAGGCCGACGATAGAGAACCAGCACAGGTTGCCCAGGCACATCGGCACCAGCATGATGTAGGCGATCACGGCGATCGAACCGGCGCTGGGCACAAACCATTGGTGGTCGCCGAGCAGCCAGGCGCCGACAACCACCGGGACCGATCCCAGCAGCAGTTGCCAGCCGGCCAGCACGGCGGCCGGCACGGCGATAGGCCGGTGTTTGAGGACCAGCGTGCCCACCGCCCAGCCCAGGCCCGAGAGCAGCCCCAGCGCCAGCCCGGCCGGGGCATGGGCGTAGGTGCCCAGGTTCTGCCATGCCAGCAGCAGCACGCCGACGCCAGCCAGCGCAATCGCCAGCCACAGCCGGGTGCCCAGGCGTTGGCGCAGCACCGCCCAGCTCAGCAGGGCGGCCCACAGCGGCATGGTGAAGCCCAACACCGCCGACTGACCCGACGGGATCAGCACCGCAGCGTAGGTGCTGGCGACGTTCCAGACAGAGAGGTAGGCGAAGGTGGCCAGGGCGACGCGCCGCCAGTGCCGGCGCGGGATCGTCAGCGCCTGGCCGCGGCGCCAGGCATAGAACAGCAGCACCGCGCCGGCGGAGGGCATGGCGATGGCGCGGAAGGTCCAGACCGAGACCTCACGCACCGCGTAGGCAAACAGCGGCCAGTTGGTGCCCCAGACCAGGGTTAGCACTGCCAGCAGCACCAGGGCGCGGCGGGGAATTGTGGCCTCGGCGGGCAGGTTCATGGCAGGCGGGGCAAGGTTGGCGGGACAGCGTGCGGGGGTTCAGCGGCGGGTTCGGTGGACGTGGCAGGCACATCCCAGCGCGGTCCCTGCAAACCGGGCAGCCACCGGGACGCGCCCGGCCACAAGACGAGGATGTCGCGCATCAAGCGGCTGCCGGTGTTGTGGTCCAACGCGAATGAGAAGCCCGTTATGCGCTGCGCAGCAGCTTCGAGCTGATTGTCCCAATATTCGCAACAAGCTTTTCAGAATCGATTTTCCACCTGCGGTAGCGCACCACCTTGGCCGGCTGAGGCTCGTCCCTGCTGAAGACGCCCGAAGACAGCGCGACGTTCACGGTTTCGCACTGAGGCGCAGGATTTTCCTTGAGCGGGGCGGCACAAAAGGGTATTCTGGTCATGCTGACTAGAAATGAGGACTATGGACAAGATCACCAAATCACCGACGACGGGCCTTGCGGGGCATTGGGCGTTGCAGGACGCCAAGGCGCGGTTCAGCGAGCTGGTTCGCCGCGTTCGCAGCGAAGGCCCTCAACACGTCACCGTACACGGGCGCGACGAAGTCGTTGTGATCGCGGCGCAGGAGTTTCGGCGCTTGCGGGGCGATCAGAGCGGGCTCTGTCTCGTGGAGGCGATGCAGTCATCGCCGCACCGCGACATCGAGCTTGCGGTGCCACGCGCACCGATGCCAGTGCGGGACGTGGCGCTGTGACCGGCTGGCTTCTCGACACCAACGTCATTTCGGAACTGCGTCGCCCGCATGCGGACAGGAGCGTGGTGGCATTCGTCGCGTCGCAGGCGCTGGAATCGCTGTTCATCAGCGCGGTAACGCTGGCCGAAATTCGATTCGGCATCGAACTCGTCGCAGACGCGACCCGGCGCGCCGACCTGAGGGACTGGTTGACGAACAAGGTTCGGCCGATGTTCGAGCAGCGCGTGCTGCCAGTCTCTGAAGATGTCATGCTGAAGTGGCGGCTGATGGTCGAAGAGGGCCGCAAAGCCGGCCACACTTTTTCGCAACCTGACCTCATCATCGCCGCCACAGGCGCCCACCATGGGCTGATCGTCGTGACACGCGATGTGTCGGACTTTGAGCGCGCCAGGGTTCCAATCCTGAATCCCTGGACCTTCGCGGCGGGCCGGAGCTGAGCAGAATTTCTGTCACGCAGAAATGGCGCCGCAAATCTGCACGGCGCGACAAGTAGCGACTCCGGCCGTCAAGCCTGGCCGAGGAAGGCTGGGCGAATAAGCGTTTTCGACGGTCAGGAAGTCAGTGCGCCGCAGCCGCTGAGGCCGCGTTTGCCATCAACGCCCTCAGGTCCGCCGCCCCGGCCACGCCCCACAGCGCGGCGATCAGGCTGGTGCTGCGTTCGGTGCCCAGCACCGGGTCGGCCAGGCCGTGGAATTTGGCCTCGAGGTCGGTGTCGCGCATCGGCCGTTGCAGCGAGCCGATGGCGTGTTCGACGTGGACATGTTCGCGGCGGCCGTCGTGCAGCACGGCGGTCATGTCGACGGCGGCCTCGTCGATGCTGGGGTCGACGCTGGCGACGACCTGGCGGCGCAGGGCGACGAGGTCGGGGCGGGTGACGATGGCGTCGGCGAATTCGGCTTCGCCGGCCTGGCCGAAGACCAGGCCGGCGGCGCAGCCGTGGTAGACGCTGAATTTGGCCGCCAGGCCGTCGGCGGGCTCTTTTTTGCCGGTGAGTTCGAGCACCAGCGAGTGCACTTTGAGCTCGATCCGTTCGACCTGCTCGGGCCGCACGCCTCGCGCGCGCAACTGGGTGGCGGCGTCAATCGCCGGGTGGATGACGATGCCGCAGGCGAAGGGTTTGTAGGTGTTGGCGCTGATCTCGAATTGCTGGCCCAGGTTGACGGTGGCCTGCGCCCAGTCGACCTTGGTCGAGAAGACCTGGAGCAGGCCACGCGGGGCTTCCAGGGCGCGGGCGCTGGCGGTGTAACCGTGGCGGGCCATCAGCGCCGCCATCAGCCCGGCGCGGGCGGCTGCGCCGGGGTGCAGCGGCTTGGTCATGGTGCCGAACTGCTCGCGCAGCCCGACCGGCTGCGATGCGGCGATGCCCAACGCCATGGTCGATTGCTGCACGTCCAGGCCGAGCAGCCGGGCGCAGGCGGCGGCGGCGCCGAGCATGCCGGTCGAGCCGGTGATGTGCCAGCCGCGGTCGTAATGCTCGGGGTAGACGGCGTTGCCGATGCGGCAGGACACGTCCACCCCCAGCACCAGCGCGTCCATCAGTTGCCGGCCGCTGGCGCCGCAGTGCTCGGCCAGTGCCAGCGCCGCGCTGGCGACCGGGCCGGCGGGGTGGATGATGGTGCGCAAATGGGTGTCGTCGAAGTCGAAGGTGTGCGAGGCGATGCCGTTGAGCAGCGCGGCGCTGGCCATGTCGACCCGCTCGGCGCGGCCCAGCAGTTGCGCCTGCGGCGCCGGCTGCAGCATTTGCACCGCCGCCAGCGCGGCCTCGACCGCCTCATGCCGGGCCGCACCGACGGCGCAGCCGAACCAGTTCAGGAAGGTGCGGTGGGCTTCATGTTCGACCGCGTCGCTCCAGCCTCGGCTGGGGTGCTGGGCGACGAATTCGGCCAGGGCACGGGTGATGGCGGGGGCGTCGGTGACGGCATTGACGGCGGTGTTGTGGGCCATGTTTGAGCGCAGGGGCTGGGTGGGGTCAGGTGTCGAGATCGATCTTGCGGGCGCGGGCAATCTGGGTCCAGCGTGCGATGTCGCGGCGGATGAAGGCGGCAAAGGCCTCGGGCGTCATGGCCTGTGGTTCGACCGCCTCGGCCGCCAGACGTTCGCGCAGGTCGGGCCCGGTCAGGACCGCGTTCAAGCTGTCGTTGAGCGTCTTGAGCACCGGCGCGGGCAGCCCGGCCGGGCCGACCACGCCGTACCACTGGACCGCGTCGAAACCGGCGTAGCCGGATTCGACCAGGGTCGGCACCTCTTTGAGCAGCGGGTGCCGCGCCGTGCCCGTGACCGCCAGCGCCCGCACCCGGCCCGAGCGCAGGTGCGGCAGCGCCGCCGCCAGGCCCGGGCACATCGCCTGAGTCTGGCCGCCGAGCAGGTCGTTGAAGGCCGGGGCGATGCCACGGTAGGGGATGTGCACGGCGAAGCTGTCGCTGGCCTGCTTGAACAGCTCCATCGTCAGGTGGGTCAACGAGCCCTGGCCGGCCGAGCCATAGCTGACCTTGCCGGGATTGCGCCGCAGGTAGTCGACAAATTGCGCCAGCGTCTGCACCGGCAGGCCGGCGTTGACGACCAGCACATTGGGCGTGGCGCCGATCATGCCCACAGGCGTGAAGTCTTTCAGCGCGTCGTAGGGCAGCTTGCTGCGCGTGGCCGGGCTGGTGCCATGGGTGGCGACGTAGCCCTGCAGCAGGGTGTAGCCGTCGGCCGGCGCCTTGGCGGTGGTCTGGCAGGCAATCGCGCCGCCGCCGCCGCCGAGGTTGTCGACCACAAAGACCTGGCCGAGCTGGCGCGACCAGCGCTCGGTGACGGTGCGCCCGATCAGGTCGCTGCCACCACCGGCGGCCACCGGCACGATGTAGCGCAAGGGGCGGCTGGGGAAGGCGGACTGGGCCTGGACGTCGGCCGCCAGCCAGGGCGCCAGCGGCAGGGCGGTGAGTAGGGCGCGGCGTTGCATGGGGTGCTGGAGGATGGCGGTAGGCGCTGTGGCTTGGGGTTGCGGTCGGGTGTTGCGATCAGGAGGCGCGGACTGACGACGACCAATCGCCGCTCAGTCCAGCGCCTCGAACCCGGCGTCGGCGCGCAGCCCGGCCGAGGCTGGCCCGCAGAGCAGTGCGACCACCTGCGCCGCCAGGGCCGGGTCGCTGGCGTCGCGGCCGACGGCGGCACTGTAGAGCGTGGCCAGTTCGAACGCTGCGGGCAGCGCGCCGGCCAGGGCCACGCCGGGGCTGTAGAGAATCTCGCTGACCTGGGTGCAGCCGATGGCGCCCGGCGCGCCCGCTGCCGCCATGGCCTGCATCGCGGCGGCGCCGTTGGGGTGGCTGCGAAAGCGTGGCGCCAGCGTGTCGTGGATGCCGAGCCGGCGCAGCACCTGGACGAAGTGGATGCCGGCGGTGGCGCGCTCGGGGTCGGGGAAGTAGATCGCCTCGGCCGCCAGCAGGGCCGCCTTCAGCGCCTCGGGCGTGGCCAGGTCGGGCAGCGGCTGAGCGGCCAGCACCGCCACCCCGGTCTTGACCCGGCCCAGCGGCGCGCACCGGTCGGCCCGTACCTGTCCGCCGTCGGCCAAGGTCTGGAGCATGGCCTGGGTGCTGACCATCAGGTCGCAGGCGGCGCCGGCCAGCAGCCATTCGCGGACCGCACCGACGGCGCCGAAGCGGCCCTCGACGCGCGCGCCACAGTCGCTGGCGATGCGCTGCGCCAGCGCCGCGAACAGGCCCTTGGCGGCGCCAGCGCTCAGCACCTGCAGCGGTTGCAGCGGCTTCAGCAGCAGCGGCGGCGCGGTCATGCCATCGCCGCCACGATCCGCTGCGGCGTCAGCGGCAGGTCGCGGACGCGGATGCCGAGCGCGTCGAACAGGGCATTGGCGATCGCCGCAGCGGTCGGGCCCATCGAGGCCTCGCCGGCACCGAGCGAGGGCTCGTTCGATGGCATCAGCAGCACCTCGACCGCCGGCACCTCGCTGAAACGCAGGATCGGGTAATCGGCCCAGCCCTCGTGGCTGCGGGCAGCGGCTTCGAGCAGTGTCCAACTGGTGGCCTGGATCGCTCCGCCCTCGATCTGGTTGACGACGCCGTCGGGGTTCACCGCCAGGCCGACATCGACCGCGATCGTCAGCCGCCGTACCCGCAGGCGCTCGCCGGCATGGACCTCGGCCACCACCGCGCACCAGGCGCCGCTGCCCTTGTAGCGGGCGACCGCGATGCCCTGGCCCACGCCTTCAGCGGCGGCGCTGGCCCGGCCGCCGTGGTAGCCGGCGCGGGCCGCCGCCGCGTCCAGCACCGCCAGCGCGCGCGGGTCATGCTGCAAGTGGGCGCGGCGCAGCGCCAACGGGTTCAGGCCGCCGGCATGGGCGATCTCGTCGATGAAGCTCTCGGCGGCAAAGGTGTTGGCGAAGGCGCCCAGCGAGCGCAGCGCCGAACTGCGGCGGGTGCCCACGACCGAATGGGCATGGACCTGCCACTGCGCGAAGTCGTAGCCCGGCAGGGCGTTGCGCGCCGCTCCGCCACCCTGGGCCAGGCCGACATCGATGGACGCCGGCACCGCGTGCGCACGCGAGGCCAGTTGCCAGGCGCCGAGCAGCGCCGGGCTGGGGCTGCGGCCGGGCCGGCGGCTGTGGCCGGCGCTCCAGAGATCGTGCTGCCAGCCGTGAATGCGGCCGTCGCCACCCAGCCTGGCCTGGAGCTCGATCCGCATCGTCGGGCCGAACGGCCCATGGCTCAGCTCGTCGCTGCGCCGCCAGACCAGGCGCACGGTTTGGCCGGGCACGGTGCGGGCGGCCCAGGCGGCATCGAAAGCGGCATCGTCGGCGCCGTTGTGGCCGTAGCAGCCGGCGCCGCGGACATGGCTGACGCGCAGCGCCTGGGGCGCCAGGTCGAACGCCAGGCCCAGGTCGCGCCGCAGGTTGAAGATGCCCTGGCTGTGCGACCAGACGCGCAGGCTGGACAGGTCGGCGCTCCAGCAGGCCAGGGCGCAGGATGGCGCCAGACTGGCGTGGGCGATCCAGGGCTTGGTGTAGCGGGCGGTGACTTGGCGTCCGTCGGTGAGGGCGTTGTCGCTGTGACCGCCCTGCGCTGGGGCGGCGCCGCCGCTGATGTGGGTGGTCGTGCTCGGCAGTTGCGGCAGGTCGTCGGCCTCGTCGGCCAGGCAGTCGGGCAGGCTCCAGCGCAGCGAGGCGGCCAGCCGCGCAAGCGCCGCGTCCGCCAGCGCACTGCCGCTGGCGACCAGGCCGAACAGGTTGCCGTCGCGGTGCAGTTGCAGCAGGCCGGGGCTGGCGCGGGCGGCGGCTTCGTCCCAGGCCGCCACCGTGGCGCCGATCAGCGGCGGGTGCAGCACCCGGCCATGGACCGTGCCGGGCGGCAGCAGGTCGTGGATGAAGTGCGCCTGGCCGGCGAACAGGCCGGGCAGTTCGGGGCGCGCCACCGATTCGCCGAGCCGCGCCGCGGGCAGGGCCGGATCACGTTTCAGCCTGGCCAGGCTGGCGGCGTCCAGCGCCGCGCAGGCCTGGCGCAGCGCCTGGCCGGCCTCCTGCACCGACAGGCTGCCCGAGGTCACGCCCTGGTCGGGGCTCCAGTCGGTATCGACCGCCAGCATTTGCACCTGCGCCAGCGCCACGCCCAGGGCCTCGGCCACGATCTGCGCCAGCGCGGTGTGCAGGCCCTGGCCAAGCTCGACCTTGCCGGTGCGCACCCGCAGCCGACCCTCGGCGTCGACCTCCACCGCCGCCATCGCCTGGCTCATGCCGTGGCCCTGTGCGCGGCCGCCCGCAGCACCGCGCGGACGATGAGGTTGTGCGCGCCGCAGCGGCAGAGGTGGCCGTCCAGCGCCTGGCGCACGCGGGCCTCGTCGGGGTCGGGCTCGGCCGCCAGCAGGGCGGCGGCGGCCACCAGCATGCCGCTGCTGCAATAGCCGCACTGCGCTGCCTGCTCGTCAACGAAGGCCTGGCGCAGCCGCGCCGGCAGGCCCTCGACGGTGGTGATGGCCTTGCCCTGAACCGCCCACAGCGGCGTGTCGCAGGCCGCCACGCTCCTGCCGTCGACCAGCACATGGCAGGCGCCGCAGGCGTTGGCGCCGCAGCCCTCGCGGCTGCCGACCAGGCGCAGCCCGTCGCGCAGCAGGTCAAGCAAACGGGTGTTCGCGGGCGGGTCGCCGAGCGCCGCCAGCGCGTGGACGCTGCCGTTGATGTTCAGCGTGCTCATTCGACCTTGGCGCCCGAGATTTTGACGATCTGGGCCCATTTGGCGATGTCGGCGCTGATGTAGCGGCCGAACTCGTCCACCCCCATCGTCAGTGGCGCACTGCCCTGGGCCGCCCAGGCGCGGCGCACCTCGGGGTTGGCGGTGATCCTGGACAGCTCGGCGTTGAGTTTGTTCACCACCGCAGCCGGCGTGCCCTTGGGCGCCATCAGGCCGAGCCAGATCGTCGCCTCGTAGCCCGGCACGCCCGCCTCGGCCATGGTCGGCACCTCGGGCAGGGTGGCCGAGCGCGACTTGCCGGTGGTCGCCAGCGCCACCACCTTGCCCGAGCGGATGTGCTCGCTCATCGTCGGGATGGCGTCGAACATCATCTCCAATTGCCCGCCCAGCACGTCGGTGCGCGCGCCCGAACTGCCCTTGTATGGGATGTGGACGATTGAAATCCCGGCCATGGCCTTGAACAGCTCGCCGGCCATGTGGTACGGCGTGCCCGGCCCGCTGGAGGCGTAGGACAGGCTGCCGGGCTTGCGCTTGGCCGCCTGGATCAGCCCGGCGACGTTGCTGAACGGCAGGCCGGTCTTGGTCACCAGCACCAGGTCGGAGGCGTTGATGGGCGCCACCGCAACGAAATCGCGCAGCAGCGCGAACGGCTTGTTCGGGATCAGCGACTCGTTGACGGTGTGGGTGTTCGACATCAACAGCAGCGTGTAGCCGTCGGCCGGGCTCTTGGCGACCGCGTCGGTGCCGATCACCGAGCCTCCGCCGGGCCGGTTCTCGACCACGAAGCTCTGGCCCATGGCCTCGTGCAGCCGCTGGGCGATGAACCGGCCAAACACATCGGCCGATCCGCCCGGGGCGAACGGCACGATGATGCGCACCGGCTTGCTGGGGTAGTCCTGCGCACGCGCCGGATTCGCCAGCAGCGCTGCGGCGGCCAGCGCCACCAAGCCGGCCTGGGCCACGTGCCGCCAGCACCCGGCCAGCACCGTGACGACGCGCAGCGCGACCGTGGTTGAACCGCTTTGGTTTGAATTGGTTGGGTTTGGCGCGGGCATCGCTTCACTGTAGCCAGTGGCCTGGGGTGGGTCAATGTGGATCACACTTAGGCAGCGGCGCAGCCGCCCGCAACCGGCATCAACTGCATCAACTTCCCAGCAGGTGGATCCGCACCTGCACCAGGTGGGCCAGGCACAGCGCACGCGCCCGCGCCGCGTCGCGGTCCTTGACGGCGGCGACGATCTCGCGGTGCTGCTGCTGGTATTGCAGGCGCCGCTCGGGCGTGAGGCTGCGGCGCTTGAGCGCGCCCCATTCGTTGTGTGCCCGTGCCGCGTTCAGCAGGCGCAGGATGCCGGCAATGAAGACGTTGTGCGCCGCGTCGGCCAGGGCCTGGTGCAGGGCGCTGTCCCAGTGCTCGAAGTCTGGCAGCGTCGCGGCGGCCTCGGCGCGGTCGTTGCACTCGTCCATGCGGGCGAAGTCGGCGCTGCCGGCATTGCCCACCACCAGGTCGATCAAGGCCGGCTCCAGCACCATCCGCGCGGCCATCAGTTCGGCCGGGCTGGCGGTCTGCACCGCGTCCAGGTCGGCGCCCGGCGACAGCAGGGCCAGAGCGGATTGGGCCTGCGGGCTGACATAGGTGCCGCTGCCGACGGTCTGCGTGATCAGGCCCTGGCGCTTGAAGTCTTGCAGCACCCGCCGCACGGTCGAGCGCGACAGGCCGAATTCAAGGCCCAGCGCCCGCTCGGTCGGGATGCGGTGGCCGGCGCGCCACTGGCGGCTGCGCAGGTTTTCGACAATCGCTTCTCGCAACACCGCGCTGGCGTCCATGGCTGAGCCTTGGCTGGTGGTTGGGCCCCGGCTGGCGGCTTGCTGCCGGCCTGCGCAAAACTGAAGTTCGCACCGGCGACCAAAATGGGCTCAAATGGTAGCATTTGGTCAAATTTTCCCGGTCCGCCGCATGCCGAACACCGCCGAAATCGCTGCCTTCCTGGCGCAGATCTTTCCCCAGGCCAAGTACCGCATCGAGGCCGTCGGCGGGCGCGGCGCGACCATCCGCCACCCGATCGGCGAGGCCGAGTTGCGCCCGGGCGGCACGGTCGCCGGGCCGGTGCTGATGGCTGTGGCGGACGTGGCCTTGTATGTGGCGCTGCTGGGCGAGATCGGCATCGTGCCGCTGGCGGTGACCACCCAGTTGAGCATCAACTTCATGCGCAAACCCTCGGGCAGCGCCGATGTACTGGGCGTGTGCCGGCTGCTCAAGCTGGGCCGCACGCTGGCGGTGGGCGAGGTGACGCTGTACTCCGACGGCGACCCCGAGCCGGTCGCCCATGCGGTGGGCACCTACGCCATTCCGCGCCGGCCACCGGCCTGAGCCCGGGCCAGGGGCCGGCCAAAATGGGCCTAAATGGTAGGATTTGGTTCGAAATCGCCCCACAACCCCGCCAGAAAGCCGCAACATGCGCATCGCCGCCTTCCAACACCAGGGCCAGCGTCAGGTCGGCCGGGTCAGCGCCGATGGCGCGAACGTCACGCCCTACCTGCCCGGCCAGTTCGACGCCAGCCGCGGTGCGCAGGCGTTGATTGAGCACAGCGTGGCCAGCGGCGCGCTGCCGCAGCCCGGCGGCCAGAGCCTGGCCTTGTCGCTGGTTCGTCTGCTGGCGCCGCTGCCGCTGCCACGGCGCAACATCTTCTGCGTCGGCCGCAATTACCACGCCCATGCGCGGGAACTGGCGGCCTCGGTGTTCGTCGGCAACGCGCCCGAGTCCTGGCCGATCATTTTCAGCAAGGTGCCCGAGACCGTGGTCGGCCCGGACGCGGTGGTGCGCCTGCCCGGCGCGGCCATCTCGGCGCAGATCGACTACGAGGCCGAGCTGACCCTGGTGATCGGCCGGGGCGGGCGCAACATCGCCCGCGCCGATGCCCTCAGCCATGTCTTTGGTTACACCATCGTCAACGACGTGACCGCGCGCGACGTGCAGATGCGCCACGCCCAGTGGCACCTGGGCAAGAGCTTCGACAGCTTCTGCCCGATGGGGCCGTGGATCGTCACCGCCGACGCCCTGGACGGCGCCGACACCCGGGTGCGCTGCTGGGTGACGCCGGCCGGCGGCGCCGAGGAGTTGCGCCAGGACGCCCAGACCCGCGACCTGATCTTTGACATCCCGGCCATCATCGAGGCCTGCTCGCGCGGCATCACCCTGTACCCGGGCGACATCATCGCCACCGGCACCGCCGCCGGGGTCGGCATGGGCATGAGCCCGCCGCGCTGGTTGGGCCACGGTGACCGGGTGCGCATCGCCATCGACGGTCTGGGCGAGTTGAGCAACCGCTTCGAGCTTGAGGACGCGGCGTGAGCGCGCCGCGCCCGGCCCGCCTCGGCCTGGTCACCTGGGCGGCGCTGGCGCTGGGCCTGGGCCCGCTGGGCGCGCAGACGCAGACGCAGACGCAGACGCAGACGCAGACGCAGACGCAGACGCAGACGCAGACGCAGTCGGCAACCACAAGCTGGCCGGACAAGGCCATCACCCTGATCGTGCCCTTTCCGCCCGGCGGCGTGGCCGACACCGTGGCGCGGCCGGTGGCCGAGGCGTTCAGCCGCGAGCTCAGGCAGACCGTGATCGGCGACAACCGGGTCGGGGCCGGCGGCGCGGCCGGCATAGGTCCGGCCGCGCGGGCGCCGGCCGACGGCTACACCCTGCTGCTGAGCCTGTCGTCGATCAGCATCCTGCCCGAGGCCGACGCGATCCTGGCGCGCAAGCCGGCCTATGCGCTCAAGCAGTTCGTCCCCATCGCCCGTTTCACCGCCGATCCGACCGTGCTGGTGGTGCGCGCCGACGCCCCCTGGGCGAATGCCGCCGCCCTCATCGCCGACGCCCGCCAGCACCCGGCCAGGTACAACTACGGCAGCTCGGGCAACTACGGCACGATGCATGTGCCGATGGAGATGCTCAAGGCCAAGGCCGGCTTTCGCATGGTCCACATCCCCTACACCGGGGCCGGCCCGGCGGTGCTGGCGCTGATGAGCGCCCCCAGGCGGCGGCAAAGGCCCGCCGCCGCCCCCCGAGGGGCATGAGTCAACTCGGGAGCGGCCCTTCGTTGACTCAGAGCGGGCAGGTCGACGCCGTCGCCAGTGGCCCGGCCAGCGTGCTGCAGTTCATCCAGTCCGGCAAGCTGCGGGCGCTGGCGCATTGGGGCGACAGGCCGCTGCAGGCGCTGCCCGACGTGCCCAGCCTGGCCCAGCTCGGCTACCCGGTCCAGTTCGCCCAGTGGGCGGCACTGTTTGTCCCGGCCGCCACGCCCCTGCCGATCATTGCCCGGTTGCGCGCGGCCGCCGCGAAGGCCGCCAGCGACGCCCAAGTCGTCGCCACCGTGGTCCGCGCCGGCAGCCCCATCGAGTACCTGGACGCGCCCGAATTCCAGGCCTACTGGGACGCCGACGCCAAGCGCATGACCGAGGTCGTGCGGCTGATCGGCAAGGTCGAGTAGCGCGGCGGCGGGCCGGGGCGGAAGTCCCAGGCTGGCACTGCGGCATGGGCCTGCTCCGACAGTCGGCTCGACCACCCGGACGCCTGCTGCAGCGCTGCCATGACCGGGCGACACAGGATCGAGACAGGATTGGAGCCGCCCATGGCGGTGACTGAGACCCCACCCAACCCCAAGACCGGCAAGACCGCCAATTGGCGGATGGCGGATGGCGCTGGACATCGAGCGCTGCATAGACTGCCATGCCTGCAGCGTGGCCTGCAAGGTCGAGAACAGCGTCCCGCTGGGCCGCTTTCGGACCAAGGTCTACTACCTCGACGAGGGCCAGTTCCCGAAGATGAAGCGGCATTTCTTGCCGACGCTGTGCATGCAGTGCGAGGACACGCCCTGCCTCAAGGCCTGCGACCGGATCGCCATCGTCAAGGGCGCCGACGGCATCGTCCGTATCGATCCCGACCGCTGCGAGCATGTCGGCGCCTGTGAGGCCGCCTGCCCCTATGGCGCGATCGGCTGCGACGACAACGACGTCGCCGACAAGTGCGACTTCTGCTCGCACCGGCTCGAGGTCGGGATGGAGCCGGCCTGCGTCGAGACCTGCCCCGGCGAGGTGTTCCATTTCGGCGACGCCAATGACGCCGACTCGCCCTATGCCCAGTTTGTGGCCAAGCGCGGGCCGGAGCTGAAGGTGCTCAAGCCCGAGGAGAAGACCCGGCCGCGGGTGAGTTACCGCGGCCACCATGTGCCGATGGAGGCCAAGGTTCCCAAGGGCCGGGTGCATGACCGGTATTCCTACGAGATCGAGACCTGGTCGCAGCTCAAGAGCCAGTTTCCGCCCGAGCAGCGGGTGGTGTGGATGAAGCCCGCCGGCCAGGGCAAGGGTTGATGGCCATGACCAAGACGACATCCGATCTCGATCCGACCCGCCGTGGCTTCATGCGCCAGGGCGGCCTGGGGGCGCTCAGCAGCCTGGCGCTGGGCCAGACGATTGCCCTGACGCCGACCGAGGCCTCCGCCGCGACCGAGTTGATCGGCCAGCGCAAGGCCGCACGCCGGGCCAACGGCCGCGGCCGGCTGAAGAACGACTACCGCCGCGCCAAGATCATCAAGAGCGTCTGCCTGAACTGCTCGACCGTCTGCGGCATCCAGGGCTATGTGATCGACGGCCAGTTGGTCAAGGTCAGCGGCAACCCCGAGGACCCGAACAACGGCAAGAGCCTGTGCGCCAAGGGCCAGAGCGGCCCCAGCATCAACACCTATGCC
This sequence comes from Burkholderiales bacterium, assembly GCA_025350145.1. Taxonomy (GTDB): domain Bacteria; phylum Pseudomonadota; class Gammaproteobacteria; order Burkholderiales; family Burkholderiaceae_C; genus Pseudaquabacterium. Next base: position 35,302 of record JANXYH010000102.1, read on the forward strand.
GACAGGCTGCTGTACCCGCTGGAGCGGGTTGGCCCGCGCGGCAGCGGGCAATGGCGGCGCATCAGTTGGGAGGACGCCTACGCCCGGATAGCGCCGCGCATCAAGCAGGCGATGGACCAGGGCCGACCCGAGGAGGTGGCGATCCACATCGGCCGCTCGCGCATCGCCGAGGAGATGACGCGGTTCCTCAACGCGATCGGCACGCCCTCGCTGTTCAACCACCGCGCGCTGTGCTCAAGCAACAAGCGCGCGGCCAACTATGTCTGCCTGGGCGACACCGACTGGGAGTCGCCCGACGCCGAGCGGACCAAGTACATCCTCAACTTCGGCGCCAATTTCTACGAGGCCCACCAGGGCGCGATCCACGTCGCCAAGCGGGTCATCAAGGGCCGCTTTGACAACGGCGCCAAGCTGGTGACCTTCGACGTGCGCCTGTCCAACACCGCCGGGCGCAGCGACGAATGGTGGGCGCCCAACCCGGCCAGCGAGGGCGCGATTGCCCTGGGCATGGCCCACGCGATCATGGCCGCGGGCCAGGCCGACAGGGCGTTTCTCGACGACTGGTGCAATGTCGGCGCGGCCGCCCTGCAGGACTGGCTCAAACCCTACACGCCCGAGTGGGCCGAGCAGCTCTCGGGCATCCCGGCGGCCGACATCCGGCGCATGGCGCTGGAATTTGCCGCCGTCCGGCCGGCCTGCGTGGCCTTCACCAACCGCGGCTCGTCGGCGCACTACAACGGCTTCAACAACGACCGCGCGGTGATCCTGCTCAACGCCATCGTCGGCAGCATCGGCAAACCCGGCGGCTACTGCTATGGCGAGGAGCCGACACGGGTGCCGCCGCGGGTCTTTCCGCAGCCCGCGCCGCAGCCGCCCGCAGCCACGGCCAAGAGCGCGATCGAGAACCCGCCGGAGTGGCCGCTGGCCAACAAGTGGCAGCGCATGAAGGTCGGCCAGATCGTCTACGACTACCTCAAGCAGGGTCGCGGCAAGCTGCAGGTCTACTTCAGCTACACCCTGGCCTCGCCGCAGACCTGGCCCGAGGGGCGCAGCCTGGCGGTCGAGGTGCTCAAGGACGAGAAGCTGATCCCGCTGCATGTCTGCTCCGACGTGGTCTACAGCGAGACCGCGCACTACGCCGACATCATCCTGCCCGACGCCAGCTACATGGAGCGCTGGGGCTTCGACACCCGCAACAACATGGAGCTGCGCGACTACGTCACGCTGCGCCAGCCCATCGTCGCGCCGCCGGGGCAGTGCAAGAGCTTTGTCGACGTGATGATCGACCTGGCCCAGCGCATCTCGCCCGAGACCGCCCGCTTCCTGCCCTTCAAGGACCACGAGGACTGGGTCCGCCAGCGCTGCCAGGCGCTGACCGCCCGAGTCGGCGAGGACGGCTTCGAGTACATGAAGAAGCACGGCGTCTGGCAGGACACCAGCAAGCCCAAGTACTACGAGTTGTACAACTGGGCCTTGAGCGCCGCAGAGCTGCGCAACACCCGTGTCGACGCGGCCAGCGGCCAAGTCTGGCGCAAGGCCGCCGACGGCCGCGAGAGCCTGGTCGGGCTGGTGCAGGACGGCCAGGCGCGGCGCGGATTTGCCACGCCGTCGCGCAAGTTCCAGGTCTTCAGCCAGGACGTGGCCGATGCCGCGCGCGAGCTGAAATTCCCTGAACCCTATGGCGCCGGCATGCCGGGCTGGTTTGGCGTGCCGTCGCTGCAATCGATGGGGCCGGATCACCTGCACCTGGTCACGTTCAAGTGGAACGTCCACACCCAGGGCCGCACCGCCTCGCAAAAGTACCTGACCGAGATCGTCCACCACAACCCGCTGTGGATGCACCCGCAGGCGGCCGTGGCGCGGGGCCTGAAGACCGGCGATCTGGTCGAGCTCACCACCTGGCGCGGGGCGGCCCATGCCTACAAGCACAGCAGCGGCCAGGCCGGCGATGTGGTCGGCAAGGCGGTGGTGCCGGTGTTCGTCACCGAGGGCATACACCCCCGCGTGATCGCCATGTCCAACAGCCTGGGCAACATCTTCCATGGCCGCGCCGGCAATGGCAGGCGCGGGCCGCGGGCGGATTTTCCGGGCTTTGACGAGCGGGTCATCGCCGAGGACCAGGACCTGTCGCAGGACCTGTGGTGGGGCGAGGGCAGCAGCCTCTGGTCGCGCCTGACCGGCTCGGGCAACGGCCTGGGCTCGGGCTACAACATCAACGCCATCCTGCCGATCTACCCGGCGCCGCTGGTGGGCATGCAAGGCTGGTTCGACAACAGTTGCACGGTGCGCAAGGTTTGAGCTGGCCTGCGGCCGCGGGCCGGACAATGCGCCGCCATTGACCCCCTCCGGAGCAGCAGGATGCAACAGCTCAGCGACCGTGTCGCCGTCATCACCGGCGCCGCCAGCGGCATCGGCCTGGGCCTGGCCAAACGCTTGGCCCAGGAAGGCATGCGCCTGGTGCTGGCCGACATCGAGCCGGCGCGGCTGGCCCAGGCCCTGGCCGAGGTCCAGGCGCTGGGCGCGCAGGCGATTGGCGTGGCCACCGATGTCGGCGTCGAGGCCCAGGTCAACGCCCTGGCCGACGCCGCCTTCGCGCGCTTTGGCGCGGTCCACCTGCTGTGCAACAACGCCGGGGTTTCGTCACCGGCACTGACCAGCGCCGGCTGGCAGTCGCCGCTGGGCGATTGGCAGTGGATCCTGCAGGTCAACCTGATGGGCGTGCTCTACGGCCTGCGTGCCTTCTTGCCGCGGATGGCCGAGGGCGGCGATGAAGGGCACATCGTCAACACCGCCTCGGTCGCCGGCCTGCTGACGGCGGCGCACCCCTACCACGTCTCCAAGCACGCCGTGGTCTGCATCACCGAGGGGCTGTACAAGGACTTCAAGCGCAGCGGCGCCAGGCTGTCGGCCTCGGTGCTGTGCCCGGGTCTGATCCGCACCGAGATCCTCGACGCCGAGCGCAACCGCCCGGCCGAATTCGGCCCGCCGACCGATCTGAGCCAGGCCTCGGCCAGCGTGCAGGCGGCCAACGCGGTGTTTGCCAAGGCCTTGGATGCCGGCTATGAGCCCGCCGAGGTGGCCGACGCGGTGGTCGAGGGCGTGCGCGGCGACCGGTTCTACATCATCCCGGCGCAGCCGGCGCTGCAGGAACTGGTGACGCTGCGGATGCAAGACATCGCCCAGCGACGCAACCCCAGCCTGCCGCCCACTGGGCTGCAGCTTGCCGCCCAGGCGCCACCGTCGCCCGCAGGCTGATCGGCGCACGGAGCGATGCATGGATCGCACACGCTGTCCGGCGCCGCGCCCTGCAGAGCCTCAAACGGGAATGCCCGTACCTTGCCGGCCAAGGGGCGGGCTATGCTGGCAGCAGCGCGGGCGGGGCTGGCATTGCAGCGACCGTTGCAGCGCGCGCATCCACGAGCTGACCAGGAGATTTCGCCGATGAGGTTTTGTCCCGCCCTGATGGCTGCGGCCCTGGTGCTGGCCGTTGGCCTGAACCCTGGTGCCCGCGCGCAGACGCCTGCGGCGGTGCAGGCGCAGGTGGCTGAACAGGTGCAACCCGTGCTGCAATCGTTGAAGGAGATGGTGTCCATCGAGTCGGGCAGCCGCGACCTGGAAGGCCTGTCGCAGATCGCCGGCCTCGTGGCCAGGCGGCTGCAGGCGGCAGGCATGCAGGTGCAGGTGCTGCCGGCCAAGGCGCCGGACTTCCATCCGCAGCTCAAGGGCGCTGCCGTGGGTTCGATGGTCTATGCCACGCGCAGCGGTACGGGCAAGCGCAAGGTGCTGCTGATTGCCCACATGGACACGGTCTACACCAAGGGCATGGGCGCCAGGCAGCCGTTCCGCGTGGAAGGCGACAAGGCCTGGGGCCTGGGCATCTCAGACGACAAGGCCGGCGTGGCTCTGGCGCTGCACACGGCGCAGTTGCTGGATCAGATGGGCTTTCAGAACTACGCGCAGTTCGGCGTTCTGATCAATGCCGACGAGGAAATCGGCTCGCCGGGCTCGGGGGCCTACATCACCCAGTTGGGCGCGGAGTACGACGCGGTCTTCAGTTTCGAAGGCGCCGGCTTTGAGGAAGATTACGTGCGCCTGGCCACCAGCAGCATCGCCATCGTGGAGATGAAGATCACCGGCAAGGCCAGCCATGCCGGCAGCAGCCCGGAGCGTGGCCGCAATGCCTTGTACGAGATGGCGCACCAGATCCTCAAGACCCGCGAATTTGGCAATGCCGAGAAGGGTCTGAAGATCAACTGGACCGTGGCCAATAGCGGCCAGACGCGCAACGTCATTCCTGCCAGCGCCACCGCCGTTGCCGATGTGCGTGCGCTGGCCAATGAGGACATGGACGCGCTGGAAGCGCGCCTGCGCGAGGCCATCAAAGACAAGCTGATCCCCGAAACCGGCATCGAGCTCAGCTTCTACCGCAGCCGGCCGGCCTTCGTGTCCAACGCCGCGTCGCGTGTACTGGCCCAGCACGCGCAGAAGATCTACCAGGAGATCGGCAAAAAGCTCGACCTGCGCGAGCGGGCCACCGGCGGCGGCACCGATGCCGCTTTTGCCGGCTTGCGCCCGCGGGGTGGCGTGCTGGAGAGCTTCGGCCTGCGCGGCTTTGGGGCGCACTCCAACGACGACGAGTACATCTTCGTCAGCTCGATTGCGCCCCGCCTGTACCTCAGCACGCGCATGGTCATGGACGTGGGGCGCGGCGCTGTGAGTTGGTGAGTGCCTGACAGCGGCACGGCCGGCTTGAGGACGCTCCCTGCTGCCAAAGCCAGGGCGTCAACGCTGCGCTGTGCATGGCGCAGGCGCGCAGGAAGCTGTTCGAGGCGCAGCAATTCAACGCCAGCCTGATCGCCGGCCACGCGGTGGCGCTTATCGCCAAGCTCAGCACGCCGCAATCAGCGGCGCAAGGGTGTCGTTCGCGGAACGCTTACGCAAGTAGCGACCGCCTGGGCCTTGAATTCGGCGCTGTGCCGGCGGCGGCGGCGCCAACGACCGTCGGCAAGCAATGGGTTCGAGACAGTGTTCACCTGTCCACCAAGAGTTGAGGTGGACACAGCGTTGCTATGCGCCAGTCACGGGCTCAAGATTGGGAGGCTGGACGCTTACTTGCGACCTGGCAGGATGCTGCTGGCAATGTAGGGATTCAGCTGGTCGGTCTCAGCGCAACCAACACAGGGCGTAGGCGCATCTGCTGACTGCCGTCGCCAAGCTCGCCCGCAGCGTTGTGACCCCAGGCCCAGAGCGTGCCGTCGCGCTTGAGCGCCAGCGCATGGGCCTCCCTTGCGGCGACCTCGCTGAAGTCGCTGCCCACCTTGACGAAGCGTTCAAAAATTGCCGCCTCGCTGCTGCCGTTGCCCAACAGGCCAGAGCTGTTGTCGCCGCGCGTCCACAGGCTGCCGTCGCGTTTGATGCCGTAGGACTGGTTGCCAGCGCTGACGAAGCGGATGAAATCGAGGCCCACCAGCCGCGGTACCTCTGCGCAGTAGTAACCCAGTTTCCAGACCGAGCCGTCCTGCCGGACTGCCACGCCTGTTGGCGTTGATGTAAATCCGCGTCTCTTCGCTGACGAGGTGGCGGATTTGCATGCCGGCGCTGACTTGCGGTGATATCGCTGCTGCTGCCCAACGGCATCAGGACCTGCGCGGAGATCCTGATGGGGTGGGTCTGGGTGTGTGGCCGACGCGGTTGGGCATGGCCGGTGCGATGGGTCAGAACGGGTCGTCTGGATCGAACGCAGGCGGCGTGCACCCTTGGGATCGGTCCAGTCGCCGGTCAGGCGGTAGTCCACACCGCTGGGCTGCCAACGGCCGGTGGTGGCGCCGTCGACCGACTCGACCCAGCCGTCGGCGCCATCGCCAGATCTAGGCTCTGGGCGCGCCCGGCGTAGCGGTAGCGGCTGCGCTCGGCCTCGACGCATAGGTGGACCCTCTTGTGGCCCAACAGTCCCTGAAAGACGCCCTCGCTGGGGCGGGCAGCGGCCACGGCATCGCTCGCCTGGGCCTCCTGGGCAATGACTTGGGCGAAAATCAACAGCGTTGCCATGGCCGCGAGTCGCGCGGGCGCGATCCATTCCTGAATGCTCATGCCTGTCCTTGCTCGTTGGCCGCGGCACTATGGGTAGCGCCCGGTGCGGGAATCCCGGCCTGCATCCTCTGCGAGCCCCCGGACGCTCCGACAATCGCTGCGGCCCGTCTCCGGGACTGAAAGCGGCGCTGATGGAGGGCCGCTCCTGGCGTTTACTCTTCTCGGGCGTCTACGTGGCCGTGCCCACCAGCCAATCGAAGGGAACACACGCCCAGGATGCGACGGCATAGCTGGCCTTTTGCCTCGGGTCCAGCAGGACGTTGTGGTCCGTCGTGCTGATGACCGATGGCACCCGCAGCCCGCAAACCTGCCGGCCCGCCGCCACCTCGCGGTCAACCGCTGCGCGGAACTCACCGCCGATACGCTGGGCATTCGGGCCAGCCGGCCGCAGATTCCAGTTCGACGGCAGGACGATTCCAAGGTCATCCAGGTCGACAACGGTGCCGTCGGGCACCTGGATCGCCGCAATCGTCAGCTCTGACACGGTGTCCCAGCCAGGTCGCGCGGCGACTTCGAGAATCGCCAGCGACTGCAGCTCGGAGGTGTAAAGAATCTCGCTGCGCTTGTCGTTGAAGCGCCAGCCATCCCGGGCGACCGAGGCGCGCGAATCGAGTGGATCAAACCCGGCACGCGGACGCCGACTGGCGCGAAATACCAGCATCGGCAATATTCAGAGCGGCCCGCCCTCGGCCTGTGTGTGCAACTCATTGAGCACGATGCGCTCGCCGTCAGATGTCTTGATCAAGTCTGCCGGCGTAGCGCCACCGAGCGCGAAATTTCGGGTGTGCATGTAGCTACGGGCGGCGTCGTAGCTCCCCAGCACGTCGGCAGCCGTCATCGTCGCCCTCGCGGCACGCATCGCCCGCTCGCTTGCGGCTGTGTCGAGGGATCCACCCAGGCGGGACTTGATGGTCTTGAAACTCAGGTCGAAGAATTTCTCGGCATCGGCCAGGGTGCTCAAGAACATCGCCGACGAGACCAGCAGCGTCTCGCCGGCCAGGCCGTCCACCATGCGCTGGTGGACTTCAATCGGGCTGAGCGGCTCCGCAATGCTCGCGGTCTTGCGCGAAAGCACCGACAGCGTCAAACGCCAGACGCTGGCCAGTTCGACCTTATCGAGCTTGCGAACATGGCTTCGCAGCGTCGTGTCGTCGAACAGCGCGATCACCTTGGCGTCGACTGCAGCACGATCAATGTCAAGTGCGGCGTCCGCAGTGCCAGGACCGCGAGAGATTCGGGTCGAAGCGATGTCGGCAATCGGCATTGGAATACTCCAATTAATGTTTTGGAGTTTGCCATAAAGCGAGCCATGGTGCGGGCTCTGTCCTCTCAGTAAGCCGACATTTGCCGCACTGGCCTAGCCGCTGTCTTCGAGGCTCAATTCGGTGATGGGGTGTCAGCGCCTGCGCTGCTCGCGGGGTCGTAGCGCTGCCCCGCCGCCAGCAATTGCGGCGTGCCGATCAGCCGGTTCAGACCGTCGAAATCGAGCATCTGGGCGGCAAACGCGGCGGTGCTGCCGTGGCTGCGCAGGCTGGCGTAGTAGGCCTGCAGGGCATGGCCGACGGCGCGCGCCGCGCCGCCCGGGAAGATCACGATCTTGAAGCCGATGGCGCCGAGTTCGCTGGCGCTGAAGGCAGGCGAGAGGCCACCTTCGACCATGTTGGCCAGCAAGGGCGCGCGGCCGGCAAAGCGGGTGCAGGCGGCGGCCATCTGCGCGGGGCTGCGCAGCGCCTCGATGAACAGCGCGTCGACGCCGCAGGCCAGGTAGGCCTCGGCGCGGTCGAGTGCGGCGTCCAGGCCTTCGACCGCCAGCGCGTCGGTGCGGGCCAGGATCAACGTGCGCTGGCTGGCCCGGGCGTCGAGCGCGGCGCGCAGCTTGCCGCACATCTCGGCGCTGCTGACCACCGACTTGCCGCTCAAATGGCCGCAGCGCTTGGGAAAGGTCTGGTCCTCAAGCTGGACCATCGCCGCCCCGGCGCGCTCCAGGCCGCGCACCGTGCGCTGTACGTTCAGGGCGTTGCCGAAACCGGTGTCGGCGTCGACGATCAGCGGCAGGCTGACCCGTTCGTGGATGTGCGCCAGGCTGTCGGCGACCTCGCTGTAGGTGGTCAGGCCGATGTCGGAGCGGCCCAGCCGGGTGTAAGCGATGGCCGCGCCCGAGAGGTACAGCGCCTCGAACCCGGCCTGCTCGGCGATCAGCGCCGACAGGGCGTCGTAGACCCCGGCGGCGAGCAGCGGCTGGGCCGCGGCCAATCGGGCCTTGAGCGGGTTGGGCAGGGTCATGGTTGATTCCCCAGTTGGTTGCGCACGCTGCGGGCCGCAATCGCACCGCCGGCCATGGCGCTGAGCAGGCCGTTGCCCGAGAGGTAGCCCCAGACCGCGTTGCCCGACACGCCGCGCGCCGCGCCGCCGGCGGCCCAGAGGTTGGGCAGGGCGCTGCCGTCGGGCCGCAGCACCCGGCAGTCGGCATCGATGTCCAGCCCGCCCTGGGTATGGAACAGCGCGCCGCTGACGCGGATGGCGTGCCACGGCGGCGCCAGGCCGCTGCCCGCCAGGGTCTCGGTCAGGGGCGCTGGCGGGCAGCCGATCAGGTCCGCCAGCGCGGCCGCATCGGCGGCACTGCGGACCGCCCCGGCGGCCTGCGCGGCGACAAAGTCGGGAAAGCCCTGGCCCAGCGCCAGCAGCGGCGCGTCGAACACCATCCAGGCCAGCCCGCCGGGCTGGGCCAGCACCTGCACGGCAGCCTCGGAGTAGCCGGCGGTCTCGTCGTGAAATCGCCGGCCCGCGGCATTGACCTGGATGCCGCCGTTGACCATCAGCGCCCAGGTGATGAGCGCGCCTTGCGGCACCGCCCAGCCGCCATGGCCCTGGTAGCCGCCCAGATCGGCCAGTGCCGCGCCCAACTGCTGGCCCCAGGTGATGGCCGCGCCGTCGTTGCCGGCGTGGCCGGCGTAGACCGCGTCGACCATCTCGGGCAGGTGCTGGCGGACCATCGCCGGGTTGCCGCCAAAGCCGTTGCAGGCCAGGATCAGCGCCTGGCAGCCCAGTTGCTCCAGGCTGCCGTCGGGCCGGCGGCAGGCCAGGCCAATCACCCGGTCGGTGCGGTCGCACCAGAGTTCTTCCACCCGCGCCTGGGTCAGCACGCTGGCGCCGGCCCGCTCGGCGGCTGCGGCCAGCGCCGCGACCAGGGCCGCGCCGCTGCGCTGCGCCAGGCTGTGCATGCGGCGGCGGCTGTGGCCGGGGTAGAGAAAACCGTCCAGCAGCTCGAAGTCCAGGCCATGCCGGGCCTGCAGGTCGTCGATCACCCCGCCTATCGCCCGGCTGTAGGCCGCCACCAGCGCCGGCGCCGCCCGGCCCCTGGCCTTGGCCTGGATCTCTGCGGCGAACCGCTCGGCCGAATCGTCCAGCACCCCGGCGGCGGCCTGCACCCGGGTGCAGGCGGCGGGGATGAAGCCCGAGGACAGCGCGGTCGAGCCCTGCGCTTGGGCGTCGCGCTCCAGCAGCAGCGCCTCTACCCCGGCGTCGCGCAGGCCCAGCGCGGCGACCAGGCCGCAGGCGCCGGCACCGACGATCGCCACCGCCACGGCGGGCGTGCCGGCGGGCATGCACTCGGCGCGGACAACCCGGGCTGCGGCCGGCATCAGGCCGTCGGCCGGTGCCGGCATCAGGCCGTCGGCCGGTGCAGGTACTGGCCGCGCGGTTTGCCGATGATCCGCCCGCCTTCGTGCACCAGCATGCCGCGCAGGAAGGTGGCGTCGACCCGGGCCGACAATTCCAGCCCCTCGAACGGGGTGTAACCCTGGGTCGACGGCGAATCCTTGGCGGCAATCGTCCAGGTTTTGGCCGGGTCGACCAGCGCGATGTCGGCGTCGAAACCCTCGGCGAGGTCGCCCTTTTGGTTCAGGCCAAAGCGCTGCGCGGGGTTCCAACTGGTGACCCGCGCGATCTGGTTGAAGGCCATCCCGCGTTTCATGCCTTCGCTCACCAGGGCCGGCAGCAGATATTCTGTGCCGCCGAACCCGCTCTTCGCCATCCAGATATTTCCGAAATAATGTTTTGGAACCTTCGTCTCGTGCCGGCAGCAGGCATGGTCGCTGACCACCCAATCCACTTCGCCGGCCAGCAGCGCCTGCCACAGGTATTCGACATCGGCGCGCGGCCGGATCGGCGGATTGACTTTCGCCAACTCGCCCGCCGGGCTCGTGATGTCGAGCATCAAATGGCCGATCGTGACCTCGCGGCGGAAATCGATGTGGGGAAAAGTTTCGGCCATCATCAGCGCCGCCTGCAGCGCCTTGCGCGACGACAGGTGGAGCAGGTTGATGTTCGGCAGGGCGGTTTCGTGGGCGAGGTAGCTGGCGATGAACACAGCCAGCCCTTCGGAGTGCGGTGGCCGCGACGCGCTGTACGCCGCGAGGCCCTGCAGCGATTTGTCGCGGGCCACCCTGTGGGTATAGGCGGTCATGATCTCGGCGGTTTCGCAGTGGAGCGACAGCGAGATCTGCGCGGCCCGCTCCGGGAAGCGCTCGCGGGCCGCCTGGACGCCACGCATGACAAACTCGAAATGGGCGTAGTCGTAGCGCTCGTCGGCGCCTATCATGAGAAATTCGCGCTGCGCGTCGCTGGCCCCGTGGAGACCATGCGAGCCGTAGAACATGAATATCTTGAAGCTCGCCACGCCGTGCTTTTCAATCAACTCCGGGATTTCGTCGATGTGCTCCCCGTTCATCGGCGCAAGGTGGTAGCCGTAATCGACATGGAAGCGTTTTTGGCTCAGCTTCAATACTTTTGGAAAAAATTTTGCATATGGCCCGCCCTGGTTCAGGTAATACTGGCCGGTGCGGAAGTAGTTGAGGCTGGAGGTGACCCCGCCGAGTGCCGCCGCCTGGCTCTCGCTGACCGCGTCTTCGGCCAGCGGGGCGTAGATGCCGGCGTGCATGTGGGCGTCGACCACGCCCGGAAACGCCAATCGGCCGGCACCGTCATAGACCTGCTTGGCCAGCGCCACATCGATGCCCGGCGCGACCCGGGCGATCTTGCCGCCGCTGACCGCGATGTCGGCCTCGTGGACCACGTTGCCATGCGGGCGCACCACCCGCACGCGCTTGAGCAGCAGGTCGAATGCAGGGGCGGTCATCGGCGCTTCTCCGGGTGCGGGTTGGCAAGTTTGGAAGTCTGGCGCTTGAGCAGCGGCAACAGGCCGCCGGCATCGACCATGTCGAGCAAGAAGCCGGGGATGGGCTCGCAGGCCAGCCTGCGGCCGTCGGCCAGGCCGATGCGGCCGGCGCGGGCGTCGATGGTGATGGCCTGGCCCTCGCCGATCTCATCGGCCTGCGGGCAGGTCAGCAGCAGCAAGCCGACGTTGAAGGCATTGCGGAAATACAGCCCGGCAAAGCCCGGCGCGATCACCGCCGCCAGCCCCAGGTAGACCAGGGCGCTGGCGGCCTGCTCGCGCGACGAGCCGATGCCGAAGTCGGCGCCGGCCACGATCCAGTCGCCGCGCTGCACGCCTGCGGCAAAGTCCGGCCGCAGGCTGTGCAGGCACTGCGCGGCGGTGACGGCGATGCCGTGCTGCATGGTCGGGCCGGGCGCCAGTTGGTCGGTGTCGACGTCGGCCGGCAGGCGCCAGACGCGGTTGCCGCGCGGCGTGGCGGGGGTGCGCCGCGCCAGCAATCGCCCGGCGGGCGTGGTCAGGGGCGCGGCGGGCGTGGTCAGCGGCGCCGCCGCAGATCCGTCGCGGCTCATCAAAGCAGCTCGCGGGCGTCGCAGATCGCCCCGCGCAGGGCCGAGGCGGCGACGGTGTAGGGTGAGCCGAGGTAGACCTGGGCGGTGTCGGCGCCCATCCGGCCCTTGAAGTTGCGCGCGGTCGACGAGACCACGGTCGCGCCCTCGGCGATCCGGCTGCCGTAGCCGGCACAGGCGCCGCAACTGCTGGGCAGGACGCTGGCGCCGGCCTCGACCAACTGGGCGAGCACGATCTGGCCGCGGGCTGAGGTCGCCTCGCGCACGCTGGCCGGCGCGACCAGCAGTTGCACGCCGCGGGCGATGCGCCGTCCGGCCAGCACCCGGGCGGCGGCCTCCAGGTCGTCGAGCTTGGCACCGGTGCAGGCGCCGAGGTAGGCGATGTCGATGGGGGTGTGGGGCAGGGCGTCGACGGCGCAGACATTGGCCGGGCTGTGCGGCCTGGCCACCTGCGGCGCCAGCCTGGCGGCGTCGAAACTGTGGCGGCTGCCGGCGGCGCCGCTGTCGCTGTGCCAGGGCTGGGTTTGGAAGCTGGCCGCGCCATGGCCGTGCAGCCAGCCGGCGGTGGTCGCGTCGGGGGCGATCAGCCCGGCCTGGGCGCCCAACTCGGCGCTCATGTTGCACAGCGTCATGCGCTCGGCCATTGACAACGCCGTCACTGCCTCGCCGCAGAACTCCAGCGCGCCGTACTGGCCGCCGTTCATGCCATGTTGGCCGAGCATGTGCAGCACCATGTCCTTGGCGGTCACGCCCTCGGCCAGCCGGCCGCGCCAGTCCATGAAGATCGTCTGCGGCACCTTCAGCCAGATCTCGCCGCGCACCACCACGCCGAGCATCTCGGTGGCGCCGATGCCGAACATGAAGGCGCCGAACGCCCCGCCGGTCGGCGAATGCGAATCGCCGCCGACGCAGAACATGCCCGGCCGGATGTGGCCATGCTGGGGCACGACCACATGGCAGATCCCCTGGCTGTCGTAGACATGCGGCAGGCCCTGCGCGGCGGCGAATTCGCGGGCGATGCGCACGATCTGGCGCGAGGCTGCGTCGGCCTCGGGCACGTAGTGGTCGATCACCAGCACGACCTTGCGCTTGTCCCAGATGGTGGCGCCGAGTTCGGCCAGCATCGGTTGCAGCCGGCGCGGGCCGCCGGAGTCGTGGAACATCGCCAGATCGACCTTGCAGGTGACGATCTCGCCCGGCTTGACCTGGGAGCGGCCGGCGGCGCGGGCGATCAGCTTCTGCGCCAGCGTGGCGGGGGCGAAGGGCCAGTTCGAGTTCATCAGCGCCGCAGTGTGCACCCGTCACAGGCCGAGGTAGGCCTGCCGCAGGCTGTCGCTGGCCAACAGCTCGGCCGGCCTGCCGCTGAAGCGGATGCTGCCGTTTTCCATCACATAGGCCCGGTCGGCGATCTCCAGCGACTGGGCCACGTTCTGCTCGACCAGGAGCAGCGCCAGGCCATCGCGGTGGAGCCGCTGGATCAGCGCGAACAGCTCCTCGACCAGCAGCGGCGACAACCCCAGCGAGGGTTCGTCGAGGATCAGCAGCCGCGGCTCGGCCATCAGCCCGCGGCCAATCGCCAGCATCTGCTGCTCGCCGCCGCTGAGCGAGCCGGCCAGTTGCGCCCGGCGCTGCGCCAGCCTGGGGAAGGTGGCGAAGGCCTGGTCGAGGTTGCGTCCGCGCCTGGCCTGGGCTCGGGCATGGCTGCCGAGCAGCAGGTTGTCGAGCACGCTCAGATTGGGAAATATCCTGCGCCCCTCGGGCACCTGGATCAGGCCGGCGCGGACGATCTCGCGGTAGTGCAGGCGGCTGATCTCGCGGCCATCGAAGCGGATCTGGCCCGACCAGGCCGGCACGATCCCGCAGACGGTGTTGTTCAGCGTCGATTTGCCGGCGCCGTTGCTGCCCAGCAGGGCGACGATCTCGCCGGGCCCGACCTGCAGGTCGATGCCGCGCAGCACCTGGCTGCGGCCATGGCCGCCGTGCAGCGCCTGGATGGCCAGCAGCGCAGTGGTCATCTCGGTGACCTGCGGTTCAGCCGCGCGGCCGTGCCCCGGCCGAGGTAGGCCTCGATCACCCGCTCATCGCGCGTCACCTGCTCCGGCGTGCCGCTGGCGATCAGCTCGCCCTGGGCCAGCACCCAGACCTGCCCGGCGAGGTGCATCACCGCCTGCATCACATGCTCGATCATCAGCACCGTGACGCCGCTGTCGGCGATGCCACGCACCACCGGCAGCATCTCGGCGATCTCCTGCGGGTTCAGGCCGGCCAGAACCTCGTCGAGCAGCAGCAGCTTAGGGCTGGTGGCCAGCGCCCGGGCCAGCTCCAGCCGCTTGCGGCCGGCCACGGTCAGCTCACCGGCGGGCTGCTCCAGCAGCGCCCCCAGGCCGACCCGCTGCGCCACGCCTTCAGCCGCGGCCAGCGCCGCCTGGCGCTCGGCCAGGCGCAGGTGGGCGCCGACGGCGATGTTCTCGCGCACCGTCTGGGCGGCAAAGGGCTGGACGATCTGGAAGGTCCGCGCCAGCCCGGCGCGGGCATTGCGGTGCGGCGCCTGGCCGGTGATGTCGCGGCCGTCGAAATGCACCCGCCCGCTGTCGGGCCTGAGAAAGCCCGACATCAGGGCAAACAGGGTGGTCTTGCCGGCGCCGTTGGGGCCGATCAGCGCGCTCAGGCTGCCGGCCGGCACCGTCAGGCTGACGTTATGCACCGCGCGCAGACCGCCAAAGGCGATGCCGACGCCGTCCAGCCGCAGCAGCGGTTGCTGTGGCTGTGGGGCCGTGTCAGCCACGGCCGCGCCAGACTTCGGCCAGGCGCTGGCCGGCACCGGCCAGGCCGCGCGGCAGGAACAGCACGATCAGCACCAGCACGCTGCCATAGACCACCATGTTCAGCCCCGGCAACTGGCCGAACAGGTTGCGCGTGGCCTCGGCCAGCAGGTGCAGCAGCGCTGCGCCCAGGAGTGGCCCCCAGAGCGTGCCCAGGCCGCCGACGATGGCCGCGACCAGCGCCTCGACCGAGCTGGCCGGGCCGAAAGCGATGCCCGGGTCGATGTACTGGAACACCTGGGCGTAGAACGCCCCGCCACCGCCCATCAGCGCAGCCGAGAGCGTGATCGCGCCGAGCTTGACCGCGAACGGGTTGACGCCGACGGCCCGCGCCGCGTCCTCGTTGTCGCGCACCGCCTGGAGTTGCGCGCCGAAGCGCGAATGCCGCAGCCAGGCGCAGACCAGCAGCGCCAGCAGCAGCAGCGCCAGGGCCAGGCCGACGAAGCCGGCGCGTGACTCGAACTGCAGGTTGGCTGCGGCCGGGCGCAGTGGCAGCATCAAGCCCACCCCGGCACCGGTGAATGCCACCGACACCGCAGCGATGCGCAGCAACTCGGCGAAGGCCAGCGTCACCAGGGCGAAGTACGAGCCCTTGAGGCCGTAGCGAAAGCTCAGGGCACCGACCGCCGCGCCCATCGCCGCAGCCGCCAGCGCCGCCAGCCCCAGCGCCAGCCAGGCGTTGACGCCGCCGGCCGTCTGCGCCAGCACCTGGACATAGGCGCCGCTGCCGAAGAACAGGGCGTGGCCGAACGAGAACTGGCCACCGAAGCCGGCCAGGATGTTCCAGGCACTGGCCAGCAGTGCCACGTACAGCGTCATCATCAGCAGGTTGAGCCAGACGCCGGAGCCGCTGAGCGCGGCGGCGGCGGCGACGGCCAGGGCGAAGGCGGCGATGGCCGCCAGATCGCGCCTCATCCCCGGGCCCCGAACAGGCCGGTGGGCCGGAACAGCAGCACCACGATGAAAATCGCGAAGATGCCGATCTGGCCCAGCGACTCGCCCAGCAGCAGCCCGCCCAGCGACTCGACCACACCGATCAGCAGGCCGCCCAGCAGCGCCCCGGCAAAGCTGCCCATGCCGCCGAGCACGACGATAGTGAAGGCCACCAGCACGAAGCCGCCACCGACCTGCGGGTTGACGTAGTAGGCCGGCAGCAGGAAGCAGGCGGCCGCGCCCAGACAGGCAAAGCCCAGGCCGAAGCTGACGGCGTAGACATGGTCGACATCGATGCCCATCAGCTTGGCGCCGTGCTTTTCCTTGGCCACCGCGCGGATCGCCCGGCCCAGGTCGGTGCGGTTCACCGCCCAGAGCATCGCCGCGCTGCACGCCAGGGCGCCGGCGAAGGCGATCAGCTTGGGCAGGGCGATCATCGCCGGGCCGAAGCTGTCGGGGCCGATCTGCACGGTCTTCAAGGTGTAGGCGGTGTCGATACTGCGGGTGTCGCTCTTGAACAGCAGCAGCGCCAGGTTCTCCAGCACGATCGCCAGGCCCAGCGTCACCAGCAGGATGTTCTCGTCCTTGCCGTGGCTGGCGCGGTTGATGACCAGGCGCTGCAGGGCATAGCCGAGTGCGTACATCCCGGGCACCACCGGGAGCAGCGCCAGATACGGGTCCAAACCGAACTGGGCATGCAGGAAGTAGACCGCGTACAGCGCCACCATCAACGCCGCGCCATGGGCGAAATTGATGATGTGCAGGACGCCATAGATCAGCGTCAGGCCGAGCGCGATCAGGGCGTAGACCGCGCCCGTGGTCAGGCCATTGAGGACCGACGGGAAGAGGATGCCGAGTTCAGCCACGCAGCGGAAAAATCGGCTCGGCCTCGCGGTACTCGCGCGGCACGATCACCCGGATGTCGCCCTGTATCACCTGCGTCATCAGCGGCTGGGCGCCGGTGTTCTGGCCGTTCTCGAAGCGGGTCGTGCCGTAGGGCATGAAGTGGTCGGCGAACTTGCTGTTGGCCAGCGCCTCGGTGATCGCACCGCGGTCGGCACTCTTGGCGCGGCCGATCGCGTCGGCCAGCAGCCGCACCGCGGTGTAGGTGTTGAAGACCTCGTAGGTGAAGTACAGGCCCTTGGCCTCGACCCGTTTGCGCAGCGCGGCGGCGCGCTTGTCCTTGGGGTTGAACCAGTGGTTGCAGTCGATGATGCCGTTGGCAGCGTCGGGAAATTCCTTCAAGAACTTGTAGCTCGACGCCGCGCCGCCCAGCACCGAGTAAATCGCCTTGGGCTGGAACTTCTGCTGCTGCATCGTCCGCACCAGCAGGGCGTACTCGTTGAAGTAGTTGGCCGGGATCACGATGTCGGGGTTGACCGCCTTCATCCGCAGCACGATGTTGTTGAAGTCGCGGGTCGGGTTGGCGTGCTTGAGCACCTCCTTGACCTCGAAGCCGTAGCCCGGCAGCTCGCGCGCCAGCAGCGCCGCCGTGCCGCTGCCGAACAGGCTCTCCTCGTGGATGATCATCACGCTCTTGGCGGGCTTGCCGGCGAGGGTGTTGAGGACATGCAGGTTGCTGACAGCGACCTGGGCGCAGGCCTTGTAGCCGGGGCCGAAGCGGAAGGTGTTCTTCAGGCCGCGCTCGACGATCTGGTCGGCCACGCCGACGTCGACGACGTGCGGCAGGTTGTACTTGGCCGCCGCCTGGGTCGTCGCCAGGCAGATCGCCGAGGCGTAGGCACCGACGATTGCCGAGCAGCCGGCCTCGTTCATGCGCTCGACCTCGGCGGCGCCGGCCTGCGGCGTGCTCTGGGCGTCGCCGAGCACGACCTCCAGCTTGGCCCCGCCCATGGTCGCGATGCCGCTGGCGTTGATGTCCTCGATCGCCAGCAGCGCGCCCTCGCGGCACTGCTGGCCGGAGAACGCCAGCGCGCCCGTGACCGGGTGCAGGATGCCGACCTTGATGGTCTTGGGCTGGGCCCCGCCGACCAAGGGAAAGGCCAGCGCCGCAGCGGCGGCCGATTGCTGGGCGATGAAGTGGCGGCGGTTGCGCATGGTCGGTGGGCTCGGGTTGGGCAGGCGGGGGTTGTACACCAAGCCGGTGGCGCGATCCGGTCGTCGCAGCGCCGGCCGCAGCCCTGGCCGGGACTCGGTGCGGGGCTGTGCCAACATCAGCGCCAGGAACCAAACCGGGAGCACCACGCCGCCATGCTGAGCCAACACCCGCCCAGCGGCATCGCCGAGGCCATCACCGCCCTGGTTTTGCGCCGGCTGCTGCAGACCCTGCTCAAGCCGGTGTTCTCGCCGCGCCGCAGCATCGCCCTGCAACGCCGCTGGCTGGCGGCACTGTCGCGCCTGAATCGGCTGCCACGCGCTGCGGTGCTGCAGGCCGGGGTGGTTGGCGGGGTTGCCGGCGAGTGGTCGCGACCGAGCGCGGCGGGCGCTGCCAGCGGCGCCGAGGCCGGCCAATGGCTGTACCTGCACGGCGGCGCCTACTGCATCGGCTCGCCGCGCAGCCACCGCAATCTCGGCACCCGGCTGGCGCTGGGCAGCGGCATGGCCTTGTTCATGCCCGACTACCGGCTCGCGCCCGAGGCGCCGTTTCCGGCGGCGCTGGACGACGTGCTGGCGGTCTACCGCGTGATGGCGGCCCAGGGGCCGGTGGTCGTGGCCGGTGATTCGGCCGGCGGCGGGCTGGCCTTGGCGCTGGCCCTGGCGGCGCGCGAGGCCGGCCTGCCCGCGCCAGCGGCGCTGGTCTTGCTCTCGCCCTGGGCCGACATGGTGCTCGATGGCCAGGCGCCCACGCCACCGCCGGGCGAGGCCATGCTCAGCCTGGCCTGGGCGCAGGCCTGCGCGGCGCACTACCTGGGCCGGGACACGCCGCCCAGCCACCCCTGGGCCTCGCCGTTGCGAGCCGACCTGCGCGGCCTGCCGCCTACCCTGATCCAGGCCGGCACCGACGAAATGCTGCACGACCAGGCGCTGGCGCTGCACGCGGCGCTGGTGGCGGCCGGGGTAGCGGCGCAGTGCCAGATCACGCCGCGGCGCTGGCATGTCTTCCAGCTCCATGCCGGCAGCCTGGCCTCGGCCGACGCGGCGCTGGCGCGGATGCTGGCCTTCGTCCGGGCGCTGCAACCGGCCGGGCCGCTGTCCGCGGCAGTACCGGCGGCGGTGGCCTCCTGAGATCGTGGCCACAACCACAACGCTGCTGGAGGCCGCCGCCGTGAGTGCCACCCCACCCGCCTCGGTGCCGGCCTGGCTGGATTCGCTGGGGCTGGCGCAGTACGCCGCCGGCTTCGAGCAGCAGGCGATTGCCCTGCACATGCTGCCGGAGTTGGGCGAGGCCGAGTTCCAGCAACTCGGGGTCAAGCCGCTGGGCCACCGGATCAAGCTGATGCAGGCCGCAGCGGCGCTGCGGTCGGCCGCGCCAGTCGCCGCCGCCGCCGCCCCGCGCGCTGCCCCGGCGGTCGCCGAGCGCCGCCAACTGACCGTGCTGTGCTGCGACATGGTCGGCTCGACAGCGCTGTCGCAGCGGCTGGATCCGGAGGACCTGCGCGCCCTGTTGCAGGCCTACCGGCAGGTCTGCGCCGAGGTGGTGGCGCGCCACCAGGGCATGGTCGCGCAGTACCTGGGCGACGGCCTGACGGTGTACTTCGGCCTGCCCCGGGCGCATGAGGACGACGCCCGGCGCGCGGTCGCCTGCGGCCTGCAACTGCTCGACGCGGTCAAGTCGATTGCCGCGCCCGAGCCGCTGCGGCTGCGGGTGGCGGTTGCCACCGGTGCGGTGGTGGTGGGCGCCGATGTCGGCGACGGCGACGCCAGCCGGCCGCCGATGGCGGTGGGCCAGACCCCGACCCTGGCGGCGCAGTTGCAGCGCCATGCCGACCCCGACCAGGTGCTGGTCGCGATCGGCACCCACCGCCTGCTGGGCGGACGCTTCGAATGCCTGGACCTGGGCGCACAGGCCCTGCCCGGGATTGCCGTGCCGCAGCGCTTGTGGCGGGTGCTGCGCGAGAGCCGGGCGGCCGACGACCACTTTGCCGCCGCCCATGCCGGCGCTCTGACGCCGCTGGTCAACCGCAGCCTCGAGATGTCGCTGCTGATGGACCGCTGGGCGCGGGCCTGCGACGGCCAGGGCCAGGTGGTGCTGCTGGCGGGTGAGGCGGGCATCGGCAAGAGCCGGGTGCTGGCCGAGTTGTGCCAGCGCGTGCCTGCCGGCAGCTTGCTGCTGCGCCTGCAGTGCTCGGGGCTGCACAGCAACTCGGCCTTCTATCCCATCACGTTGCAGATGCAGCGCGCCGCAGGGATAGAGCGCGCTGATCTGCCCGAGCAACGCCTGGACAAGCTGGAGGCGCTGCTGCAGCGCCTGGGCCCGCAGGCGCGGCACCATGCCCGCCAGTACGCGGCCCTGCTGTCGCTGCCGCTGGACCGCTATCCGGCGCTGCCGACCAGCCCGGCCAAGTCCCGGCAGGAGACGATTGCCGCCGTCATCAACAACATCCTCGATGTCGCCAGCCGGCAACCGGTGCTGGTGCTGGCCGAGGACCTGCATTGGATGGACCCCTCGTCGCTGGAGGCGCTGGACGCGCTGATCGGGGGCATGCGCCAGGCGCCGGTGCTGTTGCTGCTGACCGCCCGAGACCTGCTGGGCGGACGCTGGGCGGCGCAACCCCATGCCACTTCGCTGACCATGGTCGGCCTGAGCCGCAGCGACAGCCGGCGCCTGGTCTCGGCGCTGGCGCAGTCGCAGGCGCTGTCTGAGCTGGTCCTTGATCGCATCGTCGGCCGTGCCGACGGCGTACCGCTGGCGCTGGAGGAACTGACCCGGGCGCTGGCCGAGGCCGCCGACGCGCGCTCAGGCGCAGACGCCGAGTCAATCCAGATCCCGGCCACGCTGCAAGACTCGCTGACGGCCCGGCTCGACCAGTTGGCGGGCGCCCGCCGCGCGGTCCAGTTGGGCGCGGTGCTGGGACGGCAGTTCCCGCTGGCGCTGGTCCAGGCACTGCATGGCGACGACCGCAGCGCGGCGGCGCTGGCGGCCGAGTTGGACCTGGCGGTGGCCGCCGGCCTGCTCAGCCGCAGCGGCAGCGCTGACGATCCGCACTACGGCTTTCACCACGCCCTGGTCCATGACGCGGCCTATGAAAGCCTGCTCAAGCGCGACCGCCGGGCCCTGCATGTGCGGGCCGCTGGCCTGCTCAAGGCCCAGACCGGCGACGATGCCGCGCCCGAGCTGCTGGCCCGCCACTACACCGCCGGCCAGGCCTGGGCCGAGGCGGCGCAGTGCTGGCGCCAGGCCGGCCAGCGTGCCTCGGCAGCGGGCGCGGCCAAGGAGGCGATTGCGCACCTGGAGGCCGGCGTCGCGGCCGTCGCCCAGGTCCAAGACCCGGCCCGGCGCGACGAGCTCGAACTGGCGCTGCAGGCGGCGCTGGGTGCGGTGTACTTTGCCGCTGTCAGCTACGCCGCGCCGCAGGCGCAGGCGGCCTACCAGCGCGCCGAGGCGCTGTGCGAGCACGTCGCCGACGGCGCGCTGAAGGCCCCGGTGCTCTTCGGCGTGGGCACGTTCCAGACCATGAAGGGCGACATCCGCGCCGGCCACCGCAGCTTCCAGCGCCTGGGTGCGGTGGCCGAGGCCGCCGCCGCACCGCGGCTGCAGCTCTATGCCAGCACGGTGTTGACCTGGTCGCATTGCCTGATCGGCCAGTACCCGCAGGCGATCGCCGCCTCGGACCGGGTGTACGCGCTCTGCCAGGCCGGCACGCCGCTGCTGCCGCGCATGGGCGCAACCGATCCGCGCATCCTCAGCGGGTACTTCCGCGCCGCCGCGCAGTGGGCGCTGGGCCAGGTCGACGATGCCAGCGCGACCAGCGATGGCGTGCTCACCCTGGCCCGCACGCTCGACCGCTACAGCCTGGCCTATGCCCTCAACACCGCCAGCGTGCTGGTGCCGGCACTCTGTGGCGACGATGCCACCGTCTGTGCCCGCTGCGAGGAAGGCGTGGCCCTGGCGCGGGCGCTGGGCTACCCGTTCCTGGCGATCGCCGGTCAGGCCCGCCTGAGCTTGGCGCAACGCCAGGCCAGCGGTCCGGCCCCTGCGCTGGCGGCGATCGACTCCGCACTGGCCAGCCTGGGCGCAATGGGCGTGGGTTACATGCGCTGCCGCTACCTGAGCTGGCGCAGCGAGCTGCTGCTGGCCTTGGGTGATACCGGCGCCGCGCAACTGGCGGCGACGCAGGCACAGGACGCGCTGGCGGTGTCGGGCGAAACGTCTCAGGCCATCGAGGTCGGCCTGGCCCTGGGCCGGGTGCAGCTCGCCCAGGGCGGCGCGCAGCGGGCGCAGGCCGGGTTGACCTTGCGCAGCGCGCTGGCGACGGCGCAGGGCGCGCCCTCCTGGCAGTTGCGCGCCGCCCTGGCGCTGGCCCCGCTGGTCGCCGAGGACGACGGCCCGGCCGCCGCCGCGGCGCTGCTGGCGCCTTTGCTCGCCGGACTGGCCCAAGGCCGGCACAGCGCCGACCAGCGCCAGGCGGCAGCGCTGCTGGCGCAGTGGCGCTGATTTGCGCCGCAGCGCAGCCCAGTCGGGCGCGCTTGTCAAGGCGGCAAATCCCACGCTCGCCCGGGCCGCAGCGCTGGCCCTGCCCTCCTAGAATGGCCCGCAGACAGGCGCTGCTGACCCTGCGCCGCAGGGCACGTGATCGGCATTGACGCCAGCCGACTGGCTGCCGGCATAGCCCCGGTCGCAACACTCAGAACCCGAAACCGCCCCCAGACCATGACACCAGCCGATCCGTTCTCTGACGCCCTGCGGGCCTGGTCGGCGATCACCACCGCCCTGCCGGGCGCGGCCCCCAGCGGGCTGACGCCGCTGGATGCGCTGCTGGCCCAGGCGCACTGGCACAGCTCGGCGGCACTGGCGCGGTCCGGCCAGCGCGGCAGCCAGTCCTGGCTGGACTACGGCAAAGCGGTGGCGACCCAGCCCGAGCTGACCTACCGCGTCGACGCCGCCCGTGCCCACCTGCGGCGGCTGGCCGAGATCGCCGCCGACGAGGCGCGCCAGGCCGAGCAGCAGTTGCGCGGCCTGGACGCGCAGTTGCGCGGGCTGATCGAGCCTTCGCCTTCAACCTCAGCCGAATCCGCCGAGCCCGCCGGACCAGCTGAACCCGGACAAACGCCGCCGGCCGAGCCGCAGCGCTACGCCCGGGTCAAGCCTTGAGCCGCGGCCAGCGCAGGACGTGACGATGAGCACGTCGCTCGCTGACTTTCTCGCCGGCCTGGGTCTGGGCCAATATGGCCGCCTGTTCGACGAGCAGGCGATCGACCTCGGCCTGCTGCCGGGCTTGAGCGACGCGCAACTGCAGCAGATCGGCGTCGGCCCGCTGGGCCATCGGATCACCCTGATGCGTGCGGCTGCGGCCCTGGCGGCGGCGCAGGCCGTGACCACGGCGATCCCGATGCTGGCCGAGCGGCGTCAACTGACGGTGATGTTCTGCGACCTGGTCGGCTCAACCGCGCTGTCGCAGCGCCTGGACCCTGAGGACCTGCGCGGCCTGATGCAGCGCTACCAACAGGTCTGCGGCGAGGTGGTGGCGCGCCACATGGGCACCGTCGCGCAATACCTGGGCGATGGCCTGATGGTCTATTTCGGCTGGCCGGTGGCGCACGAGGACGACGCCCAGCGGGCCGTGGCCTGCGGCCTGCAACTGCTGGAGGTCGTCAAGGCCATCGCCGCTGCCGAGCCGCCGCAGGTGCGTATCGGCATCGCCACCGGCCCGGTCGTGGTCGGCCTGGGCGACGGCAGCGGCGACGCCAGCCAGCCGCGGATGGCCGTTGGCGAGACGCCCAACCTGGCGGCGCGGGTACAGGGCCAGGCCGAACCCGACCAGTTGCTGGTCGGCGCCAGTACCTGGCGGCTGCTGGGCAACTTGTTCGAGGGCCAGGATCTGGGCGAGTGCGGGTTGAAGGGCTTTGCCGCGCCGGTGCGGCTGTGGCGGGTGCTGCGCCAGGGCCGCTCGATCGCCCGCTTTGCCGCTGCGCGCCGCGCCGGGTTGACGCCTATGGTCAACCGCGATCTGGAGTTGACCCTGCTGACCGACCGCTGGTCCCGCACTTGCGAAGGTCAGGGCCAGTCCGTGCTGCTGACGGGCGAGCCCGGCATCGGCAAGAGCCGCTTGCTGGCCGAGTTGGTCTCACGGGTGCCGGCTGGCAGCGTGCTGGTGCAGTTGCAGTGCTCGCAACTGCACAGCAATTCGGCCATGTACCCGCTGATGACCCAGGTCCTGCGCGGCGCCAGGATCGAGGCCGCCGACAACCCCGCGCGGCGCCTGGCCAAGCTCCAGGGCGTGCTCGAATGGATAGGGCCGATGGCGGTGCGGCATGCCCGCTACTTCGCGGCGCTGCTGTCGCTGCCGCTGGACGGTTTTGCGCCGATCCAGGCCAGCCCGGCCAAGGCCAAGCTCGACATGATCGAGGCCTTCGTCCAGGTGATGCTGGCCGCAGCGCAGCAGCGCCCGGTGCTGATGCTGGCCGAAGATCTGCACTGGATGGACCCGTCGTCGCTGGAGGCGATGGACGCGCTGATAGCCGCGCTGCGCCAGGCGCCAGTGCTGATGGTGATGACCGCGCGCACCGCCATGGGCGCGCGCTGGGCGACGCAGCCGCAACACACCACGCTGGCCATGGTCGGCCTGAACCGCAGCCACAGCCTGCAGTTGGCGACATCGGTGGCCGCTGCCCATGGCCTGACCGGGCGCATGGTCGCGCGCATCGTCGCCCACACCGACGGCGTGCCGCTGTTCCTGGAAGAGCTCACCCGCGCCCTGGCCGAGGGCGTGGCGCCGCGTGGCAGCGGCAGTGCTGGCCGCCCGGCCGATGGCAATGCCGATCACGCCGACGACACCATCACCATCCCGGCCACGCTCAAGGATTCGCTCACCGCCCGGCTCGACCAGCTTGGCAGCACCCGCCGGGCGCTGCAGCTCGGCGCGCCGCTGGGCCGGCAGTTCCGCCAATGCATGTTGCTGGCGCTGCACGGCGGCGAGGAGGCCGCGCTGGTCGCGCAGCTCGATGTGGCGATCGCTGCCGGCCTGCTCAGCCGCAACGGCGATGGCGCCGAGCCGAGCTATACCTTCCACCACGCGCTGATTCAGGACGCGGCCTATGAGTCGCTGCTCAAGAGCGACCGGCGCCTGCTGCATGCCCATGCCGGCGCGCTGCTGCAGGCGCAGTCGAGCGAGTTGGCAGAGACCGAGCCCGAGCTGCTGGCGCGCCACTACGGTGCCGGTGAGCTCTGGGACAAGGCCGTGCCGCTGTGGCTCAAGGCCGGGCAGCGGGCCTGGGCACGGGGGGCTGCCAAGGAGGCGATTGCCCACCTCGAAGCCGGCATCCATGCGGTCGACAAGGTGAGTTTGCCGGCGCTGCGCGATGGGCTGGAACTGGGCCTGCAATCGACCCTCGGGGTGGTCTACTTCGCGGCCGTCAGCTACGCCGCGCCGCAGGCCCAGGCGGCGTTCGAGCGCGCCGAGGCGCTGTGCGAGCGGCTCGCCGATCCGGCGATGAAGGTGCCGGTGCTGTACGGCGTCGGCGCGTTCCAGACCATGCGCGGCGACATCATCACCGGCCACCGTGCGTTCGAGCGCCTGTGGGTCCAGGCTGAGGCCACCGGCCAGGCGCGGCTGCAGCTCTTTGCCCAGGCGGTGCTGGCCTGGTCTTACTGCAACGTTGGCGAGTTCGAGCGCGTGCTGGTCGCCGCCGCCGAGGTGCGCCGGCTGTGCGCGGCCGGCGCCCTGGTCGGCCCGCGGCTGGGCGCGGCCGATCCGCGCATCCTGGCCGAATGCTTTCGCGCCGCCGCGCTGTGGGCGCTGGGCCGGGTCGATCAGGCGCGCCAGGTCAGCGACGATTTGCTGGCGCTGGCACGCAGCCTGGATTCGTACAGCCTGGCCTATTCGCTGAACTTTGCCGCCCTGCTGGTGCCGACCTACAGCGGCGACGACGACACCGTGCTGGCGCTGAGCGACGAGGGGATCGCACTGGCCACGGCGCTGGGCTACCCGCAGATGGTCTGCTCGGGCCAGATGTTCCGCCACAGCGTGCTGGGCCGGCGCAGCGCCGAGGCCGCGCGGACGGCCTTGCCGGCCCTGGATGCGGCGATGGCCGGTGTCGAAGCGATGGGCGTGGGCTACATGCGGTCGCAGTTCTTGGCCTGGCGTGCCAGGCTGCTGTTGCAGCTCGGCGATGTCGGTGCGGCGCAACTGGCGGTGGCCCAGGCGCTGGGCAAGGTCGAGCAGTCGGGCGGCTCGCTGATGGCCGAGGAGGTGTTGCTGGTCGAGGCCGAGGCCCTGCTGGCCCACGGCGGCGAGCAACGTGCCCTGGCCTGCGCCGCGCTGCAAACCGCCTGCGACGCGGCCCGCAGCCAGGGCGCGCTGTCGTGGCAGTTGCGGGCGACGCTGGCGCTGGCCCGGATCAGCGCCGAGGACGACGACCCCGCCGCCGCCTGCGCGCTGCTGGCGCCGCTGCTGGCCGAATTTAGCGAGGGCCATGACCGTGGCGACCTCAGGGACGCGGCGGCGCTGCTGGCGCAGTGCCGGCTGCAGCTTGAAACCACGGCCGCCTGAGCGGTCGCAGAGATGGTCTTGAAGCGATGAACAACAACAACCCCAACCCCGACGCCACGCCATCGATGATCCAGGCGCTGGGCTTCGAGGCCGAGATGGCGCGGCTGCGCCAGGCCCTGCGCGACTGGAGCGGCAGCGCCGACCCGGAGATGCGCCCGTTCCTGGCCTGGCAGTTCGAGGCCGGCTCGAAGTACTTCCGGCCGCTGACGCTGTTTGCCTGCCACCGCGCGGTCGGCGGCGGGGCGATCAGCCGTGGCCTGATCCACGCCGCGATGGCGGTGGAGATCTTCCACAACATGACGCTGATCGTCGACGACATCCTCGACAAGAGCCCGGCCCGGCGCGGCAAGCCGACCATGCACACCCGCTTCGGCGAGCTGCAGGCGCTGATGTGCTCGGGCTGGATCGTCGCCGACGGCTACGACATCGTCACCGACCCGCGCGCCTACGAGCCGGGCGAGGCCAGCCCGGAACTGCTGCGCCTGAACGTCAAGCTGCTGTCCGAACTGGTCAAGCGCCTGGGCGTGGCCGAGGTGATGCAATGGCGATTGCGCCGCCAGCCGCTGGGGGTCGAGGACTGGCGCCGCATTGCCGGCGAGGACACCGGCTCGATGTTCGAGGTCTGCGCCTGCCTGGGCACCCGCAGCGAACAGTTGCGCCGCTTCGGCGCGCTGCTGGGCATGGTCTACCACGGCTGCGACGACGTCGGCGACGTGCGTGGCGCGGTCGCGCTGGGCGGCGGCGGGGTCGAAGATCTGCGCGACGGCATCTTGACCCTGCCGGCAGCGCTGGCGATCCGCGACCCGGCGATCCGCAGCCTGTTCTGCAAACCGCAGCCCAGCGACGCCGAGCTGCGCATCCTCGGCCAGGCCAACGCCGCCCAGCTCGACGAGGCTGAAGCGCTGCTCGACGAGTTCGCCGCGCAGGCGGTCGAGCAGGCCGAAAAATTCGCCGCCGACCCGGCCCCGTTGATCGCCCTGGTGCGCTACACCCGGGCACTCTCGCGGCAGTAAGGCCGCAGCACCACCGCCCCGCCAAACCCCGGAGCCCACATGCCCAAGACCCGAAATGTTCCGCGCGTGGCCATCGCCGGTGGCGGCATCTCCGGCATGGCTGCGGCGCTGCGCCTGGCCCAGCGCGGCTATGCGGTGACGCTGTACGAGGCCAAGCCCTGGCTGGGCGGCAACATGAGCTCGCAGAGAGATCCGGGCAGCGACGTCTACCACGACGTCTTCCCGCACATGTTCTCGAACTTCTACGTCAACTTCTGGGACATCGCCTGCCAGGACCTGGGCCTCAAGCGCGACCTCGGCCCGGACTCAGACTTTGCGCCGCGCAACAGCGTCAAGACCCTGGACCGGCAGCACGGCTACAGCGATTTCCGCAACATCAGCACGCTCGATCCGCGCGTCCTGTGGGAGGACATGCGTGCCGGCGACGGCTCTATGAGCCTGCTCGACAAGTACCTCTACATGTACTCGCTGCTCGACCTGATCAACCACCGCTTTGCCGAGCGTGGCCTGCTCGGGCTGGACCTCAACGCCTTCGTGCGCTCACGCCCGACCACCACCGACGCGGTCGCAAGCCTGCACGATTCGATCGTGATGTTCATCTGGTCGATCCATGCCGACGCCACCTCGGCCTCGTCCTACAAAAGCTTCTACCGCCACGCCTTCGGCAATGTCCAGCCGCTGCTCTGGTTGCTCAAGGGCAGCCTGCAGGAGAAGCTCATCGACCCGTTCGAGCAACGCCTGCTGGTGCTGGGGGTCAGCATCCACAAGAACACCAGCGTCGACCGGGTGGTGGTTGAAAACGGCCGGATCGCCGCGCTCCAGCTCAAGGACGCCGAGTTCGACTGGAGCACCCGCGACTTCAAGGTCAAGGGCGCGGCCAGGGCGGCGGCGCCACTCGACTACCTGATCCTGGCGGTCTCGCCCGGCACGCTCGGCCGGCTGGCCGACACCGGACCCACCGAGCAGCGCCTGAACACCCTGCTGCCCAAGCTGGCGCATGCCGCCAAACGCCTGCCCGCAGAGCCGATCGCGGTGATGAACGTGTACTTCAAGCGCAAGCTCAGTGGCATCCCGCCCGAGACCGTCTCGGTGCTGGATTCGAGCTGCTACTTCAGCTTCACCGACCTCTCCGACCTGTGGCCGCAGCCCCGGCGCGAGGGCGTCAGCGCGATCACCCTGGCGGCCTCGGACTACTGGGCACTGCCGTCCAACAACGGCCGCGAGAACGCCCACGCCATGCTCCGCGAGTTCGCCTCCTACGTCAAAAATTTCGATCCCGGAACCCACTGGGGCGACCCCGACAGCGACATCGACTGGAACCGCAGCAACTACCAGTCGAACGAAGACCATGTGATCTTCGTCAACCAGGTCGGCAGTTGGCAGTACCGCCCCGAGACCGCCCCGCCCGAGGTCCACAACCTGTTCTTTGCCGGCGACTTCTGCCGCAACCACATCGACATGGCCACCGTCGAGGCCGCCGTCACCAGCGGCCTCAATGCCGCCAGCGCGCTGCAAGCCCGGCAGACCCTGGGCGAGCCCATCGTCACCCGGCACCCGCCGGTCTGGTCGCATGCGGCGGTGGCCGCACTCAAGCTCGCCCTGGCGCCTTCGGCCTATGCCACCAAGGCCTGGCTGGGCTGGCAGGATGTCGCCGCCCGCGTCGGCAAGCCCGATCCCACCGACACGTATGCCACCCGCGACCTGATCGACGTGGTCGTTGGCCTGCTCTCGCTGCCCAGCCGCTACATGGTTGATATGGTCGAGACCGTAGGCACGATGTGGGCCGGCGGTGGTGAGGACCGCCAGGCGTGGATGTCGTTCTTGGCGGCGGCGGTGGCTACGAGTGGCGTCAGCGGCGCGGCGCCGGCAATGCAGAACTGAACCGCAGGCGCAGTGGAGACCGCAGGCCTGCGCCCGGGCTCAGGAAGGCCTGGGAGGAAGCCGCTTACAACGGTCAAGAATGCATTCGCCAAAGGCGGTCCGCCCGCTGGGTTGCGCCGCGTGAGTGCCAGCGGCTGAGTCATGAGGCCGCCCGCTCGTGTGGGCTGGTGGCCATGGAAGTGCAGTCGGCCAAGCAGGTGACGCTGAATCTGGCGCTTCAGCGGGTGCAGACCGATCTGGCGGCAGCGCGGGAACAACTTTGAAGATGAACCCGATGACGGAGAACAAGATGCAGAAGATCGACGCGGCCAGTGCGCAGGCGCAATCGGCGGATCTGATGGCGGCCAACATCGCGCAGCTCAGGGCGCTGTTCCCAGAACTGCTCACCGAAGGGCCGAACGGCGTGTCCGTCAATGTGGATGTGCTCAAGTCGCTGGTCGGCGACAAGACCGTGACTGATGCTGATGAGAAATACGGCCTTAACTGGCACGGCAAGCGCCAGGCCCGCAGGCTGGCGCTGACGCCCAGCACCGGAACGCTGATTCCGTGCCCCGAGGAAAGCGTTGATTGGGACACCACCCAGAACCTGATGATCGAGGGCGATAACCTGGAAGTGCTGAAACTCTTGCAGAAGAGTTACGCGGGCAAGGTCAAGTTGATTTATATTGATCCGCCGTACAACACGGGCAAAGACTTTGTTTACCCAGATAATTTTCAAGACAGCATCAAGAACTACCTGGAGTTGACTGGGCAGGTGGAGGGTGCGCGCAAGATCAGCAGCAACACGGAGTCGAGCGGGCGATTCCATACCGACTGGCTGAACATGATTTATCCGCGCCTGAAGATTGCGCGCGACTTACTCAAGGATGACGGTGTTATTTTTCTATCTATCGATGAGAAGGAAGTGGCTAGGTTGCGGGTTGCGCTAGACGAAATCTTTGGCGAAGAAAACTTTGTCTCCAATTTGGTGTGGAGATCAAGAACCTCAATTTCGGACGACCAAGAGGTATCTCTGAACCACAACCATACACTGATTTATTCCAGACGGAAAGAGGCGCTGGAGTACCATGGCGATCCGCTTGACGAGTCAGAGTATGACAATCCAGATACTGACGCCCGTGGAGCGTGGAAGCTCGTGCCGCTTGATGCCAATAAGCCAGGTGGCAATACAATGTATCCGATCCAAAACCCCAAGACTGGCGTTGAATATTTGCCGCCGATTGGACGCAGTTGGGCAATCAATCCTGAGGAATTTCAGAGATTGTTCGATGATGGTCGGATTAAATTTGGCAAAAGCAATGACGCGGCGCCTAAGAAGAAGCTCTACCTGAAGGAGCGCCTAACTGCGGGCGAGACTCGCACTTCGAGTTCTGTTTTGATTGACGCTGGAACCACTAAGGACGGTACGGAGGAATGTTCGGCCATCATGGGTAGCAAAGGTGTTTTTGACTACCCTAAACCGACTTCGCTTATCAGTCGCCTGATTCAGTATGGATCCTCGGCGAATGACAAAACTACTGTGCTCGACTTTTTTGCGGGATCGGGGACGACCGGCCACGCTACGTGGCTGAGAAGTGCGATTGATGGCCGATCCCGTCGATTCATATTAGTGCAACTTCCAGAGCCGCTTGACCCAGAGGATGTAAATCAACGTGTCGCTGCTAAGTTCTGCGACAAGCTTGGGAAGCCGAGAAATATTGCTGAACTGACGAAAGAGCGACTGCGTAGGGCGGGAGCAGCGATCAAAGCAGATTCCATGTTTGGCGATATTGATACCGGCTTTCGGGTCTTCAGATTAAACACATCAAACATCCGCGCTTGGAATCCCGATCCGGTCAACCTGGACCAATCCTTGTTCAGCCATCAGGATCACCTCCTTGAAGGTCGCACTGAGCCTGATGTTCTGCATGAGCTTCTGCTCAAGTTGGGCCTCGACCTGTGCGTTCCTATTGCCCGACATCATGTCGCGGGAAAGTATCTCTATTCTGTCGGAGGCGGCGTCTTGATCGCCTGCTTGGCAACGCACATCGAAGCCGCCGATGTCGAAGCCGTGGCCCAAGGCATCGCCGCCTGGCACAAGGAGCAGTCACCGGCCGGCGATACGACTTGCGTCTTCCGCGACAGCGCCTTTGCCGACGACGTGGCCAAGACCAACATGGCGGCGATCTTGGCGCAGAACGGTATCGTCAACGTGCGCAGCCTGTGACCATGGACCAATCTGCTTTGATTGCCCTGGTGGATCAATTGCGCGCCCAGGGACGCGAGGCCAGCACCGTGGAGTTCAAGTCCAACTGGGACCTGCCGCGTGACATCGGTGAGTACCTGTCTGCCTTGGCCAATGCCGCAGTGTTGGAGCGGCACGACCATGCCTATTTGGTGTGGGGCGTGAATGACAAGACACACGAGATCAGGGGCACGACGTTCAAGCCATTCGGCGCCAAGGGCGAAGGCAATCAAGCGCTGATCATGTGGTTAACCCAGGCCACGTCGCCCAAACCGGACTTCGAGTTCTACGAAATACAACACCCGCAAGGGGCGGTTGCGCTTCTGGATATCAAGACACCACGCACCGCACCGTTGGCGTTCGCAGGGGTTCGCTATATCCGCATTGACACCCACAAAACAAAGCTGAGCGATCACCCGGATAAGGAATTGCGCATTTGGGATCTGTTGGGACAGAAGTCCGACTGGTCGGGCGAAATCGTGGCAGATGCGACGCTGGATGACTTGGATCCTGAGGCATTGGATGCCGCGCGCCGACGCTTTACAGAATATCTGCTCAAGGCCGAGCCTGACGCCGCCCGGCATGAGCACATTCGTGCCGAGGCTCAAGGCTGGGATGTCGTGACCCTGCTGAACAAGGCACGTATCACCAAGGCCGGGCGCATCACGCGCGCGGCGCTGCTGTTGTTGGGCAGAGATGAGTCAGCACAATTTCTGGCGCCCGTGGACGTCAAGCTGAGCTGGATTTCGCGCAACGCACAGAACGTAACTGGCGCCTCTCAGCCTTACGGCATGCCGTTTCTGCTGGCCACTGACCAGATTTTCAGGCGCATCCGCAACGACGCCGTTGAGGCCATGCCTGACGGCACGCTGTTTCCCGTGGCCCTGCAACGCTACGACGCCTGGGTTATTCGGGAAGCCCTGCACAACTGCGTGGCACACCAGGACTACCGCCTGGGTGGCAAGGTCAATGTGGTGGAGCATCCCGACAAGTTGGTGTTCACGAATCTGGGGCAGTTCATCCCGCCCAGTGTGGAATGGATGCTGGAGCACCAGTCGCCGCCCGAGCACTACCGCAACCAGTGGCTCATCGACGGCATGATTCGCCTGCGCATGATTGACCAGGTGGGCAGTGGCATTCGGCGTATGTTCCAGACGCAGCGTGACCGCTACTTTCCCTTGCCAGACTTCGCATTTGAAGTAACTGGGCAGGGCCACCCGCGCGTGGAGGTGACGATCCCAGGGCAGATTCTGGATGTGAAGTACACCCAGTTGCTGATGAAGCGCGCCGACTTGAACTTGCGCCAGGTTTTGTTGCTCGACAAGGTGCAGAAAAAGCGCCGCTTGGCTGTAGACGATGTTCGTCAATTGAAGGCGCTCAAGTTGATCGAGGGGCGTTCACCCAACTTCTTTGTTTCGGCCAAAGTGGCCGAATGGGCGGACCAGAAGGCCAGCTACATCCGCAACAAGGGCTTGGATGACGGTTATTACCGCAAGCTGGTGACCGACTATTTGAAGAAGTACGGGCAAGCCACCCGCAAGGACATGGACGAACTGTTGTTGGCGAAGCTGCCGGACGTGCTCTTTGCCACCCAGAAGGCACACAAGATTCGCAACCTGCTGCAAGCCCTGCGGCGTGACGAACTGATTCACCGCACCGGCCCCAAGGCAACAGCGGTCTGGCGCTTGGGTGCTGGGCGACCTGATGGTCAAAGCTAGATTCGATTCGAAGGCCGGCGCTAGCAATCGGAGTCGCCGTAAGTTGTTGATTTTTAAGTTTTCTTTTGGCCAAACGGGCCTGAAGTCAGAGATGGCTGAGCAATGAAACTCCACTTCGAGCCCAACCTGGACTACCAGCTCCAGGCCATCGAGTCGGTCTGCGACCTGTTCCGTGGCCAGGAGGTTTGCCGGACCGAGTTCACGGTCACCATGAAGCTGCCTGAGTCCCACGGCGCGCAGCAAATGACGCTGGGTGTGGCGGAGACCGACCTTGGCGTCGGCAACCGGCTGACCCTGCTGGATGAGCAACTGTTGCAGAACCTGCGTGACGTTCAGTTGCGCGGCGGCCTGGCGCCTTCCAATGTGCTGGCCTCGGGCGACTTCACCGTCGAAATGGAGACCGGCACGGGCAAGACCTACGTCTACCTGCGCACGATCTTCGAGCTGAACAAACGCTACGGCTTCACAAAGTTCGTGATCGTGGTGCCCTCGGTGGCCATCAAGGAAGGCGTCTACAAGTCGCTGCAGATCACCGAGGAGCACTTCAGGGGCATCTATGCCGGCGTACCGGTGGACTTCTTCCTGTACGACTCGGGCAAGCTGGGTCAGGTGCGCAACTTCGCCACCAGTTCGACCATCCAGGTCATGGTGGTCACGGTTGGCGCCATCAACAAGAAGGATGTCAACAACCTCTACAAGGACAGCGAGAAGACGGGCGGCGAGAAGCCCATCGAACTCATCAAGGCGGCGCGGCCAATCGTCATCGTCGACGAACCGCAGAGCGTAGACGGCGGCCTGACCGGCGCCGGCAAGACGGCGCTGGATGCCATGAACCCGCTGTGCACGCTGCGGTACTCAGCCACTCATGCCAACAAGCACCACATGGTGTTCCGGCTCGATGCGCTGGATGCCTACGAACGCAAGCTGGTCAAGCAGATCGAGGTGGCGGCGGCCACCATCGAGGACGCGCACAACCGGGCCTTTGTGCGGCTGATATCGGTCAACAACCAGCGCGGCAGCATCAGCGCCAAGGTGGCGCTGGATGTCAGGACGGCGGCCGGCGTGAAACGCCAGGAGGTCACAGTCAGCGACGGCGACGACCTGCAGCAGACGACCCAGCGCGACATCTATTCCGACTTCCGCGTCGGCGAAATCAACACCGCCAAGGGCGAAGAGTTTCTGGAGCTGCGCTACCCGGGCGGCGAAGCCCTGCTCGCCCTGGGCCAGGCCCATGGCGATGTCGATGCCCTGGCGGTGCAGCGCGAGATGATCCGGCGCACGATCCGCGAGCACTTGGACAAGGAGAAGCGGCTCGGGCCGAAGGGCATCAAGGTGTTGTCGCTGTTTTTCATCGACGCGGTGGAGCGTTACCGCCAATACGACAAGAACGGCAGCCCGGTGAAGGGCGACTACGCCCGCATCTTTGAAGAAGAGTACCGGCGCGCGGCCAAGCTGCCGGCCTACCAGAGCCTGTTCGCCGAACTGGACCTGAGCCATGCCGCCGAGGATGTGCACAACGGCTACTTTTCCATCGACAAGAGGGGCGGCTGGTCAGACACGGCCGAGAACAACGCCGGCAACCGCGAGAACGCCGAGCGGGCTTACAACCTGATCATGAAGGACAGGGAGAAACTGCTCGACATCAATACGCCGCTGAAATTCATCTTTTCGCACTCGGCGCTGAAGGAGGGTTGGGACAATCCCAACGTGTTCCAGATTTGCACCCTGCGGGAGATGGGCACCGAGCGCGAACGCCGGCAGACCATCGGCCGAGGGCTGCGCCTGTGTGTGGATCAGAACGGCGAGCGGGTGCGCGGCTTCGAGGTCAACCGCTTGACCGTCATTGCCACCGAGTCTTACGAGCAGTTCGCCGAGAACCTACAGAAGGAAATCGAGGCCGACACCGGCCTGCGGTTCGGCACGCTGGAGCAGCACCAGTTCGCGGCCATCACCGTCAAGTTGGCGGATGGCTTGCTGGCGCCGCTGGGCGTGGACCAGTCCAAGGCCTTGTGGGAGCACCTGTTGGCGGCCGGGCATGTGGACGCCAAGGGCAAGGTGCAGGACTCGCTGAAGCTGGCCCTGAAGAGCGGCAGCCTGGGCTTGCCGCCGGCCTTCGAGGCCCAGCGCGCGCAGATCGCCGAGGTGCTGCGCAAGGTGTCGGGCCGCTTGGAGGTGAAGAACGCCGACGAGCGCAAGGCCGCGTCGCTGCGCAAGGACAAGGACGGCAAGGCCGTCTACCTGTCCGACGACTTCAAGGCGCTGTGGGACCGCATCAAGCACCAGACCACTTACCGCGTGCAGTTCGACAACGCCAAGCTGCTGAGTGCCTGCATCGCCGGGCTGCAGAAGGCACCGCCCATTGCCAAGGCCCGGCTGCAGTGGCGCAAGGCCGACATTGCCATCGGCCAGGCCGGCGTGCAGGCCACGGAAAAGGCGGGTGCGGCGACGGTGGTGCTGGACGAGGCCGACATCGAGCTGCCTGACCTGCTGACCGATCTGCAGGACCGAACCCAGCTCACCCGGCGCAGCATCATCACCATCCTGACCGAGAGCGGCCGGCTGGACGACTTCAAGCGCAACCCGCAGCAGTTCATCGAGCAGACGGCGGAAATCATCAACCGCTGCAAGCGCCTGGCGCTGGTGGACGGCATCAAGTACCAGAAGATCGGCGACGCGCAGTTCTATGCCCAGGAGCTGTTCGCCAAGGACGAGCTGACCGGCTACCTGCGCAACATGCTGCTGGACACGAAACGGTCGATCTACGAGCACGTCATCTACGACTCCGACACCGAACGCAGGTTTGCCGAGGCCCTGGAGACGAACGACGGCGTGGTGCTGTACGCCAAGCTGCCGAGCTGGTTCAAGGTGCCCACGCCGTTGGGGCCGTACAACCCCGACTGGGCCATCTTGTTCGACCAGGACGGCACGCAGCGCCTGTACTTTGTCGTCGAGACCAAGAGCAGCCTGTTCGGCGACGATCTGCGCAGCAAGGAAAACGCCAAGATGCTGTGCGGCGAAGCGCACTTTGCGGCCTTGCAGACCGGAGACAACCCGGCGCGCTACATCCGGGCCACCGCATTCGTCGACATGCTGAAGCCGCTGCAATAGGCCTGGGCCGAGGCCGGCAAGGCGGCGCCGACCGCTCAAGCCGGCGCCCGAGCCCGCCGCTCAAGGGCCGATCAAGCGCCGCTCAACCTCCCGCTCAGAAAAACGCCATGGTCCGCACCTCGATGCTCTCGCGGCGGGGTGCGTCGGCTGCGGTGTCGGGGTGCTCGAAGGCGGTGTGGCCCATGAAGCGTGCCCGGTCGGTCATGGAGTCGTAGGTCTTGAGCAGCAGCGCATGGCTGGCATCCATCTGCGGGAAGTAGTGCCATTGGTGCTTGGCCGAGTAGCGCAGCACGTAGATTTCGCCGGTGCGGTCGCGGTACTTGAGTTGCATCAGCAGCAGGTCTGCGTTGTCCTGGGTGCGGGCGTCGCACATCGCCAGGGGCAGCTCTTCGACGCGGCGGTATAGCGGCTTCCAGACGTTGTAGAACGCGACCCGGCGGCCGAGCAGATCGTCGGCGTCGTCAGGCACGATGTCGCGCACCCGCTGCGGGCCGCTGTCCGGGGTGTAGTCGCTGTGCACCAGCATCACCGCTGGACGCTGGACATCGGTCTGCTGCTTCAAATCGGCCGGCAGGCGTTTGCGGATGGTGTGGTCGAAGACCTCGACCCGCTTGGCCCCGGTGTGCCGCTTCACGAACTCGACCACCTGCGGGTAGAACCGCGTCTTGACTGAAGGCTCGTCGTCGAACTGGTCGAAGCTGGCGCCGAAGGGGTGGAGTTCGAAGCCTTCGCGGTCGGCCGACAGCTCGTTGACCCGCGGCCAGGCGTCGTGGATCTCGACCGCGCGCGGGTCGGTGCCCGGCGGGTTGAGCTTGACCTCCGGTTCTGGCTCGTAGAAGTAGTAGTCGGGCGAGACGCCGTTGTCGACCGTGTAGTTGATGGTCGCGCGTACCGGTATGGCGGTGCTCATGGCGGCGTCCCCGGTCCTCAGGCCGGGCGCTGGGTGGTGAATCCCTCACCAACCCAGGTCTTTTGCCAGCAGGGCAGTTGCTCAACGCCCTGGGTCAGCCAGCGCAACAGGTTCGGGTGGTCGGTCAGCGGCAGCTTCTGCCAGCCGTGCAGGTGCATGGGCGCGGCCAGGGCAATGTCGGCGATGGTCGGGCCATTGCCGGCGATCCAGGGCTGGCCGGCCAGGCGTTGGTCGAGGATGCTGGCCAGCTTGTGGAACTGCGCCAGTTGCGCCTCCAGCACCGCTGGGTCGGGCTGGCCGCCGAGCAGCGGCTTGACGCAGTTCTCGACCAGGAACACATAGCAGCTCGGGAACCAGGTGGACGCCTCCCAGAGCAGCCAGCGGTTGATGTCGGCGCGGATGCGCAGGTCGCGCGGGTAGACGGCGTCGTTGCCGACCTTGTCGGCGGCGTACTGCAGGATCGCGTTCGACTCCCACAGCACCAGGTCGCCGTCGGTCAGCGCCGGCACCGAGGCGTTCGGGTTGAGCGAGATGTAGGGCTCGGCCTTCTGCTCGCCCTTGAAGTAGTCGACATGGACCAGCTCGAATGGCGCGCCGATCAGGCCCATCCCGGCCAGAACCTTGCGGCAGTTGACGGTGATGGGGTCGGCGTGGATCTGGATCGTCATGCGCTGTCTCCTGCGGGGTGGGGTGGCACGGCCCGGGCGGTCGTGTGGGGTGCCAAGTCTACGGATTGACGGGCGGCCGTCCAACCGCTCAAATGCGAACCAGTTGTAGCCAATTTGGAAACAGTCATGCCCAATGCCAGCATGCTGGCGGCGTTCGTCAAGGTCGCCGAACTGGCCAGTGTCAGCCGCGCTGCGGACGCGCTCGGGGTCGGCAAGAGCCTGGTCAGCAAGCGCGTGGCGCAGCTCGAATCCGAGCTTGACGCCACCTTGTTCAGCCGCAGCACGCGCAGGGTGGCGCTGACGCCGGCCGGCGAGGCCTATACCGAATTCGCCCGCCGGGCGCTGGCCGAGATCGCTGCCGGCGACGAGCGGGTGCGCGCCCTGCGTCTGGACCTGAGCGGCCGCATCCGCCTGAGCGCGACCGTCTCCTGGGGCCAGCGGGTGCTGGCCAAGAAGCTGCCCGAGTTCGTCCGCCTGCACCCCGGCGTCGAACTTGAGTTGAGCCTCAACGACCGCATCACCGACCTGGCCTTCGAGCGCTTCGACCTGGCGCTGCGCTGGTCGGCCACGCCCTCGCCCGACCTCGTCACCACGCCGCTGGTGGCCATTGCCTGGGTGCTGGCCGCCGCCCCCACCTATCTGGCCGCGATGGGCCAGCCGCAGGTGCCTGCCGACCTGGCCGGGCATGCCTGCCTGTGCTACTGGCGCGAATCGTCTGACGACCTTTGGAGCCTGCAGGCCAACGCCCAATCCCTGCAGGTACGGGTGCGCAGCCGCTACCACGTCGACAACCCCGAGGCGGTGGTCGACGCTGCTGTCGCCGGCCTGGGCGTGGCGATGCTGCCCGACTACCTGTGCAGCCAGGCCCTGGCCGACGGCCGGCTGGTGCATGTGCTGCCGGCCTGGGTGCCGAAGACCCGCTACGGCACGCAGATCACGGCTGTCGCCACGCCCGAGCGCATGCGCATGCCGCGCAACCAGGCGCTGCTGGACTTCCTGCGCCAGCAACTGGTGGCGGCCTGAGGCCGGCGCAGCGCCCTGGCCGTATTGCGCGGGCAGCGGGCCAGTAAACTGCCACGCCATGTCCGCCGCCCCACGCGCCCGACCGCAGGACTACTTCGATGCCGACCAGTGGCGTCGGCTTTGCCAGCGCTCGTCCTGGCGCGGCCTGTGGCTGGTGGCGCATTGCTGGGGCGTGATCGGGCTGGCGATGTGGGCCGGCGCGACTTGGCCGGCGCTGATTCCGCTGGCGGTGCTGGTCATAGGCACGCGGCAGTTGGGCCTGTTCATCCTGATGCATGACGCCGCCCACGGCCTGTTGCACCCGAACCGCCGGGTCAATGATTTCGTCGGCCACTGGTTGTGCTCGGCCTCGCTGGGCCGCTACCGGCCCTACCACCTTCAGCACCACCGCCATGTGCAGCAGCAGGGCGACCCCGACCTGCTGCTGTCGGCGCCGTTCCCGATCACCCGGGCATCGCTGCTGCGCAAGGCCTGGCGCGATCTGTCGGGCCAGACCTTCTACAAGCAGCGCCTGGCCGGCCTGGTGGCGCGCATCCGCCTGGGCTGGCAGGGCCAACCCCGCGATCCGGTCGGGCAGTCGAACGCCCGCGCCGCCGGCCAGGAATTGGCCCGCGACGGGCGCTTCCTGCTCGGCAATCTGCTCGGCCTGGCGGTTTTTGCGGCGGCCGGCGGGTGGTGGCTCTGGCTGGTGCTGTGGCTGCTGCCGATGGCGACCTGGCTGCCCTTGGTCACCCGCATCCGCAACATCGCCGAACACGCGCTGCTGGCGCAGGATGAGCCCGACCCGCTGCGCCAGGCGCGCACCACTGCGGCCGGCTGGTGGGAGCGGGCGTTGATCGCGCCGTACTGGGTCAACTACCACCTCGAACACCACCTCTTCACCGCCCTGCCATGCTGGCGGCTGGCGCAGGCCCATGCCCTGCTGCGCGCGCATGGCGCCAGCGCCGGGATGGTGACAGCACCTGGCTACTTGCCGCTGCTGCGCCTGGCCTCGGCGCGGCAGCCGTCGGGCTAGCACCCGGCCTGCGCCCGGCTCCCACCCGGCCTGCGCCGGCCTGCGGCCAAGGGTCAATTCCAGGTTTTGAGGCTCACACCCGTACCAGCGCGCCGCTGGCGG
The DNA here is from genome assembly GCA_025350145.1 of Burkholderiales bacterium. Lineage (GTDB taxonomy): Bacteria > Pseudomonadota > Gammaproteobacteria > Burkholderiales > Burkholderiaceae_C > Pseudaquabacterium. The sequence continues at coordinate 75,161 of JANXYH010000102.1, forward strand.
CCGCCAGGGTGATGGCCTCGGTCACGCGCAGGTTCGCCAGCCCGTCGGCGGCGCTGACCAGCGGCGCCACCTGGCCCCTGGCGACGGCGATGAAGTGGTCGATCTGGTGCTTGAGCGGGTCCTCGCGCGGCAGCGCCAGCACTTCGCTGGCCATGGGCTTGAGCCAGGAGCGCTCGGTGTCGGCGGGGTAGGTCTTCAAGCGCATGGTCGGCACCGCCAGGCTGCCCTGGGTGCCGCTGATGACGTAGCAGTCTTCGTCCGGGCTGCTGGGGTAGGCGGGGTTCTCCTGCGACGTGTGTTCCCAACTGCGCGCACAGGCGCTGGTGTCGCTGAGCAAGAAGCTGCCAAGTGCGCCATTGGCAAAGCGCAGGTTGATCGCGACCGTGTCCTCGACCGCGAAGCCGCGCACCGCGTTCGAGGCAAAGGCCTGCACCGCGACGATCTCGCCGCAGAGCATGCGCAGGTTGTGGATCTCGTGGATCATGTTCAGCAGGATCGGCCCGCCGCCACGCTCGCGCCGCCAGGGGCCGGCGGCAAAGTAGCTGTCGGGCTTGTAGAACATGGCGCTGCCGAGCACGCCGACGATCCGACCGAGCCGGCCCGAGGCCACCACCTGGCGGGCGCCGGCCATGATCGGGCTGTGGGCGCGGTGGTGGCCGATCAGCAGCCGGGCATTGGCGGCGGCCACCGCGGCGACCAGTTGTTCGGCCTCGGCCACGGTCGCGGCGATTGGCTTTTCCAGCAGCACCGGCAGGCCGGCAGCCAGGCACTGCAGCGCCTGCGGCAGGTGCAGCGGGTTGGGCGTGGCCAGCACCACGGCGTCGGGCCTGGCGTCGGCGAGCAGCTCGGCCAGGGTGTTGAACAGCGGCACGGCGGCCGCCCGGGCCAGCGCGGCGGCGGCGGGCGCGGGGTCGACGATCGCGCTCAGCCGGCCGGCGGGGTTGGCGCGGATCACGCCGATGTGGGCCTGGCCGATTTGGCCGGCGCCGACGACGGCGATGCGCAGCGGGTTCATGGGCGGGGCAGGGCGTTCAGGTCGAGCGACAAAGGGGGCCTGCGCGATTTCAGCATGAACGAATCGTCATCGAAGCACGGTCGGGCTGGCCTGGCAGCGGCAAGTCGTGGCGCAAAATCGACGGCGATGTCCTGCTGCCCCGTCCGCCCAGCCAGGCACCATGCGCTGGCCATGGTGTTGGCCCTGGTCGCCAGCCTGGCCGCATCGCCCCCGGCCCATGCTCAGGCCGAGGCTGCGGCGGCGCCGGCCCGGGCGCTGCGGCCGCTCGACCTGCCAGGCATCGCGCCGGCACTGGCGCGGCCGGTCGGCGCAGCGATGGACTCGCCGTCGGTCAGTGGCCGGCTGGATCTGGCCGGCAAGCGGGTCTACATCGCCGAGTACCAGTTGCTGTTCGAGGTCGCCGCCCAGGTCGTCGCGGCCACCCGCCAGGGCCGGCTGTTCGGCCGCGACCAGGGTGCTGAGCGCGTCACCCTGGCCTATGGCAGCGCCCCCGACATCGCCAGCCTGCAGGCCTTGACCGACCGTGCCTGGACCGATCTGCGCGCCCGGCTGGATGCCGCCGGGGTGGTGCTGGAGCCGGCCGGGCCCGTCGTCGCCCGCTTTGGCGCGGTGTTCGAGGCCACCGAGCCCGCCAGCGCGGCCGATGCGCCGGTGTACGTCACGGCCAGGGCGGCAGGCGGCGCGCGCCGCTACCTGGTGCTGGCACCGACCGGGATGAAGCTGGCCGCACGCAGCCCAACCGGCGAACTGAGCTCGGTCAATCTGGCGGCGCGCAGCGCCTACGCCCAGGGCCGGGTCGAGGGCCTGTCGCTGGCGATGGCGGTCAATCTCAGCGTGCTCGACGCCGCTGCGTTGCGGCCGTCGGGCTTTGGCGGCGACCCGGCGGCGGCGATCTCGCCGCTGATGGAGATCGGCCCTGCGCCAGCGGCGGCGCTGGTTCTTGCCCATGCCCAGCGCAGCCTGGTCAACCTCAACGAGGCCTTGTTGCTGGAGGGCGAATTCGGCCGATTGCGGCTGGCAGACGGCAGCAGCACTGCGGCGGCACCCGACCCGTTTGCCGGCCTGCGGCGTGGCGCCGATGCCGCCGCCGAGGCGCCTAAGCGGGTCGAGGTGGTGCTCGAGACCGATGGCCCGGTGCTGGCGCGGATGGCCTTGTTCGGCATCTCGGCGGCCAACCAGGCAATCGCCAGCGCCCTGCGCGAAGGCCAGGCCGGGGTTGCCCCAGCCCCAGCCCTTGCCCCGGCCGTTGCCCCAGCTTCGGCGGCCTCGCGCTGAGCCCGATGGCGCCCCGCCCACGACCCACCCGGCCCCTGCTGTCGCCGCCATGAGCACCGCGCCCGCCTTCAACCCGCCCAACGCCTTGCCGCGTGGCACCCGGCTGCACACCTACGAGATCAAGCGCGTGCTCGGGGTCGGCGGCTTCGGCATCGTCTACCTGGCGGTCGACCTGTCGCTGGAGCGCGAGGTGGCGATCAAGGAGTACATGCCGGCCTCGCTGGCCGGGCGCGCGGCGTCGCTGGCGGTGTCGGTACGTTCGCAGTCCGAGGCCGAGAGCTTCGCCGCCGGCCTGCGCAGCTTTGTCAACGAGGCGCGGCTGCTGGCGCGCTTTGACGACCCCTCGCTGGTCAAGGTGCACCACTACTGGCAGGCCAACAACACCGCCTACATGGTGATGCCGTACTACAACGGCGGCAACCTCAAGCAGATGCGCCTGGCGCTGGGCCAGGCGCCCGAGGAGGCCTGGCTGCAGTCACTTCTGCTGGCCCTGCTCGGGGCGCTGGAGCGGCTGCACCGCGAGGACATATTCCACCGCGACATCTCGCCCGACAACATCATCATCGAGCCCGATGGCCGGCCGGTGCTGCTCGACTTTGGCGCGGCGCGGCGGGTGCTGGGCGACAGCAGCATGACGCTGACGGCGATCCTCAAGCCTTCCTACGCGCCGATCGAGCAATACGCCGAGACCGGTGCGGTCAAGCAGGGCCCCTGGACCGATCTGTACGCCCTGGGCGCGACCATCCACTACCTGCTGCTGGGTCGACCGCCGGCGCCGGCCACCACCCGCACGGTGCAGGACGACCAGCCGACGCTGGCCGAGCAGGTCCAGGACAACCCGGCCCTGGCCGCCTGTTCGGCGCGCTTTCTGGCCACGGTCGACTGGATGCTGCAGCCACGGCCCCACGACCGGCCGCGCAGCGTCGAACAGGCGCGCGATGCCCTGCTCGGCAGGCGCGATCCGCCGCCCGCACGCCCGGCCGATTGGCGCCGCGAGCCGGTCTGGGAGCCCACCCGGATCGAGCCCGGTCGGGCCGCCGTGATCGCGCCGACGGTGCTCGACCTGGACCAGATCAAGCCGGCGCCACCGCAGCGGCCGTCCGCGGCGCCGCAGGAGCCCACGGTGTGGATGAGCCGGCTGGCCAGCCGCACCGTCGTACTGCCGGCTGGCGACGGTGCATCCGCAGCCCCGCAGAACAATCCGCCGGACACGCCGCCAGGCACGCCGAGGCAATCCCCGCCTGTGGCCACCACGGCCCGCAGCGGGTTCGATCCGCATTCGCCCGAGCCCTGGATCCCGACCATGGCGATCCCCCGGAAGACCGCAGCGGCCGCGCCTGCCGCCGCACTGCCTGGCGACGCGGCCGCAGTCCCGGCCGAGGCCCCGGCGCCGGAGCTGGCGGCAGCCGACGACGACGCGATGCGTGCCGACACAGACACGCCGCGCCGGTCGCCCGCAACCGCCGCGCCACGCCGCTCGCCGCCGGACGCTGAAGCGCCAGCGCGACGCCGGCCGACCTTGGCCCTGATCGGCGCTGGCGGCGCGCTGCTGCTGGCCGGGATCGGCCTGTGGCTGCTGCTGCGTGGCGGCAGCGTCGCCCCGACCCCAAGCCCTAGCCCGGCCGCAGTGGCGACCAGCCCGGCACATGCCCCCGCGCCCGCAGCCATCAGCTCGGCGGCCGAGGCTGCCAGAGCCACGGCGGCGTCGCTGCTGGGGCCACCGACCAGCGATCTGGCCAATGGCGCGGCGCAAAGCCCTGCGCCAGCAGCGCAATCCCCAGCGCCAGCAGCGCAATCCCCAGCGCCAGCGGCGCAATCCCCAGCGCCACAGCCTGCGGCGACGGCGGCCACCACCGTCCAGCCACCGCCTGCGGCCCGCCAGGCCAAGGCCCAAGCCCACCCTGCCGTGCCCGCAGCGGCGCCCGGCCGCAAGGCTGCTGCAGCCAAGCCGGCGGCGCCGGTCGAGGAGTTCGCGCCCAGCCCGGCTGCCATGCCCGCCCGCGCCGGGCTGGTGCCGGGCGCCAGCATGGTGGCGACACCTGCAACCGCACCCGCACCAGCATCTGCGCCCGCACCTGCGCCCGCACCTGCCCCAGCGGCCAACAGCGGCGCGACCGCAACGGTCAGCACCCCGGCTGCGGCCGTGCAGCCGCCGCCGGCCGCCGCACCAACGCGCCCAAGCCCGGGCGCGGCCGAGCCCGAGATGGTGCTGCGTTCGCGCAGCCTTGGCCCGGCCGAGCGCTGCGAGGGCCGCAGCGGCGCGGCCTACCGCAGTTGCCTGGAGGCCCAGTGCCGCAACGCGCCCGAGTTGCGCGAACACCCGGATTGCCAGCGCCTGCGCCGCGAAGGCGGTGCCAGCGAGCCGCGCTGAACCCAAGCTGACCCAAGCCCTGACGATGGACATCTGCATCTATGGCGCCGGCGCGATCGGCGGCTGGCTGGGCGCACGGCTGGCGGCGCAGGCCGCGCTGGACGGCCAGTCGCGCATCAGCGCGGTTGCCCGTGGCGCCACCCTGGCCAGCCTGCAGCGCCTGGGCTGGCGATTGCAGTCGCCCGACGGCGATGCCTGCCTGCCCTGCCGGGCCAGCGCTGAGCCGGCCGAGCTGGGACCGCAGGACCTGGTGGTGGTGGCGGTCAAGGGCCAGTCGCTGGGGGAGGTGGCGGCACGCATCGGCCCGCTGCTGGCCGGGCATACGCTGGTGCTGCCGGCGATGAACGGCGTGCCCTGGTGGTTCGGCGCGCAGGCCCCGGCCCTGGCCGACGCGCCCTTGGCCAGCGTCGATCCCGGTGGCCGGGTGGCGGCGGCGGTGCCGCTGGCCCAGGTCATAGGCTGCGTCGTCCATGCCAGCGCCGCTTCGCCCGAGCCCGGGCTGGTGCTGCACCGCATGGGCCGGGGGCTGATCCTGGGCGAGCCCGGCGGCGGTGTGTCCGAGCGGGTGCTGGCGCTGGCCGCGCTGTTCGGCCGGGCCGGCATCGACGCCAGCGTCTCGGCCGATGTCCGCAAAGACATCTGGTTCAAGCTCTGGGGCAACCTGACGATCAACCCGATCACCGCCATCACCGGCGCCACCACCGACCGGGTGCTGGACGACCCACTGCTGCGCGAGCATTGCTCGGCGGCGATGCGTGAGGCCGCTGCCGTCGGCGCCCGCATCGGCTGCGCCATAGCCCAGGAGCCGCAGGACCGCCACGCCATCACCCGCCGGCTCGGCGCCTTCAAGCCGTCGATGCTGCAGGACGCCGAGGCCGGCCGGCCGCTGGAGTTGGACGCAATCGTCGGCGCGGTCCACGAGATCGGCCGACGCGTCGGCGTGGCCACGCCGCACATCGACGCACTGCTCGGCCTGGCGCGGCTGTTCGGCCGGGTGCGCGGCCTCTACCCGCCGGCTTGAGCCGGGGGGTTCACCACTCTCCGCCGGCCTGAGCCGGGCTACACCACCATCGGCGTGGCCGCGCCGTCGGCCGAGACCACCGCGCCGCTGATGTAGCTGGCCTGGTCCGAGGCCAGGAAGAGCACCAGTGCGGCGATCTCCTGCGGCGCGCAGATCCGGCCCAGCGGCATCGCCCGGCTGCGCGCGGCCAGCAGCGCGTCCACTGGCGTGCCGGTCAGACGCGATTCGGCGGCCAGGCCTTCGTGCAGGCGGTCGGTGGCGGTCAGGCCGGGGTTGACGACATTGACCCGCACCCCCTGCCCGGCATGGGCGTTGGCCAGGCCGGCGCTGGCCAACATCAGCGCGGCGTTGGCCGAGCCGCCGGGCAGGTGGATCGGCGCCGCCACCTTGCCGCCCATGCCGACGACATTGACGACCGCGCCGGCGCCACGCGCGCACATCCCCGGCAGCACCGCGCCCATGGCGTGGATGGTGGTGAAGAACTTGGCCTGCATCGCCGCCGCCCAATGGGCTGGCGTCAGCTCCGCCGGCGGGCTGCGGCGGGCCGCGCCGGCGCAGTTCACCAGCACCGCGATTGCGCCGCCGCGGGCCTCGACCTCGGCCACCATGCGCTCGGCCTGGGCGGCGTCCTGCAAGTCGGCGCGCACCAGGATCGGGTCGCAGCCGGCAGCGCGCAGCGTCAGCGCCGCCTGAGCGAGGTTGGCCGTGTCGCGCGAGGCGATGGCGATGCGCGCACCTTCGGCCGCAAAGGCCTGCGCACAGGCCAGGCCTATGCCCTTGCTGCCGCCGGTGATGAGCACCAGTTTGTCGTGCAATCCGAGGTCCATGGGCTGTCCTTTTGCGCTGGCTGGGTGGCGATTTGCCGATGCTATGCTGAACTTTTGAGCCTCTGCACCTCCCGCCATGTTGCCGCGCCCGCCCTCGTCCACCTACCCCTGGCTGCTGGCCGACATCGGTGGCACCAATGCCCGGTTTGGCTGGGTCGCCGGTGCCGACAGCGGCGTGCAGCAGGTGCGCACCCTGGCCGTGGCCGACCACCCCAGCCTGGCGGAGGCGGCGCAGGCTTACCTGGCGCAGCGCGCGCCCCTGGCCGACGGGTCGGGTGGCATTCGGCCGCGCCGCGCTGCCTTTGCCGTGGCCACGCCGCTGGCCGGTGATGTCGTGGCCTTCACCAACAGCCCCTGGAGCTTCTCGCGCCAGGCCGTCAGCCAGGCGCTGGGCCTGCAGGCGCTGCTGGTGCTCAACGACTTCGAGGCGCTGGCGATGTCGCTGCCGCGCCTGGCGCCCTCGCAATTGCGCAGCGCGCTGCCGCTGTGGCTGCCGGCTGCCGGCACGCTGGCGGTGATCGGTCCAGGCACCGGCCTGGGGGTGGGCGCGGTGGTGCAGACCGCCCATGGCTGGACAGCGCTGCCGGGCGAAGGCGGCCATGCCACGCTGGCCCCGGCCGACGATCTTGAGAGCGCAGTGCTGGCCCAGGTGCGGCGCGACTACGACCATGTCTCGGCCGAGCGGCTGCTCTCGGGCATCGGCCTGCCGGTGCTGCACCGGGCGCTGTGCGCTGTCACCGGCCTGAGCTCGGCGGCCGACAGCACCCAGGAGATCGTCGAATCCGGCCTGGCCGGCAGCGACCTCGCCTGCGGCCAGACGCTGGACCTGTTCTGCGCCCTGCTCGGCGGCTTTGCCGGCAGCGTGGCGCTGATCCTGGGCGCCCGCGGCGGCGTCTACATCGGCGGCGGCATCGTGCCGCGGCTGGGCGAGCGCTTCTTCAGCTCGCCGTTTCGCGCCCGCTTCGAGGCCAAGGGCCGCTTTCGCGCCTACCTCGGCGCGATCCCCACGCC
>JANXYH010000117.1 GCA_025350145.1 Burkholderiales bacterium
GTGATCAAACGCCTACTTGCCAGTCTGCTGGCCTTCCTGACCTTCGCAGTCTTTGCCGCCGTCGATGTCAACAAGGGCACGGCCGCCGAGTTGGACGGCGTCAAGGGCATAGGCCCGGCGATCTCGACCAAGATCGTCGACGAGCGCAAGAAGGGCAACTTCAAGGACTGGGCCGACTTCATTGGCCGGGTCAGCGGCATCGGCGACAAGAGCGCGGCCAAGCTGTCCGAGGCCGGCCTGACCGTCAATGGCCAGGCCCTTGCCGGCGCGGCAGCCGCTGCACCCGCCAAGGCGGCCGAGAAGCCCGCCGCCAAGGCCGAAGCCAAGCCGGCCGAAGCCGCCAAGCCGGCAATGGACGCCAAGGCCGACGCCAAGGCCGAAAAGAAGGCCAAGGCCGAAGCCAAGGCCGATGCCAAGGCTGAAAAGGCCGCCAAGAAGGCCGACAAGGCCGCATCCGCCGCAGCCGACAAGAAGTAAGCCGCTCGCTGCACTGCGGCGATTCGATCCAGGCCGCGCCGGCGCAAGCCGGCGCGGCCTTGTTCATGGCGCGGTCGCCGCGCTGCCCTGGGCCTGCCAGCCGAAGAAGGCCAGCACCTCGTCGCGCCGGGCCAGGGTGTCGGCCTGGCCCAGCGCCATCAAGGCGCGGGTGTAGCTGGACTCGAACAGCAAATAGCTGGCCAGTGCGGCGCCGCGCGAGCGGGCGTCGCCGTTGGCCGGCGCAGCAGCGCTGGGCTGAAGTTGGCTGGCGCGCACCCCCACGCCGCGCAGCAAGGTGCGCACCGACACCGGCAGGCTGTCGATGTGCTGGGCGGCGATGTCGTCCAGGCGCTGGCTGGGGGCGATCACCAGCGCCTGCACCGGTCGCAGCGCGGTCGCCAGCCGCGCCGCTTCGGGCAGCATCTGGACGGTCCGGTTGATGCGCTCCAGTCGTTCAATGTCGACCGCCAGCGCATCCAGGAAGATGCCCGACAGGGCATGGCCGGCGATCTGCGCGACGCTCGGATAACCGGCATTGACGGCGACCCGCCCGGGCGGCTCGTGCATCCGCCCGGCGCCTATCACCAGCACGCGCTGGGCGCCCAGGTGGATGGCCGGCGAGATCGGCGCGACCTGGCGCATCGAGCCGTCGCCGAACCATTCGAGCTGGCCACCGCGGTCCAGCTCCGAGGCCGGAAAGACGAACGGGATGGCCGACGAGGCAAGCAGGTGCTGGTGGGTCAACTGCGTCGCCACCGCCACCCGCTGCGAGCGTGACCAGGCCTGCAGCGGCACCGCCGATTGGTAGAACGTGACATGTTCGCCACTGCCGTAGCCCGAGGCGGTGATGGCCAGGGCCTGTAAGTGGCGCGCGGCCAGCAGGCGCGGCAGGCGATCCAGTGGCACGGTGCGGGCGAGCAGGCGGCCGAGCGGCCGGTTGTCGAGCAGCGAGCGCGGACGCTCACGCCAAAAGCGGCTCAGCGCCCAGCCAATCGACAGCATCGTCAGCCAGCGCGCGCCGCTGCGGATCACGCCCAGCGCGTCCGAGCGGTAGACCTGGGCGGCATGGAAGTGGCGCCAGACGCTGTCGAGTTGCGCGACGCCGGCATCGAAGTCATCGGCGTGGCAGGCCAGAGCGGCGGAATTGATCGCCCCGGCCGAGGTTCCGCAGATCACCGCGAAGGGGTTGCGCCGCAGGTCGGTGCCGCTGTCGCGGCGCAGTTGTGCCAGCGCGCCCAGCACCCCCACCTGGTAGGCCGCCCGAGCGCCACCGCCGGTCAGGACCAGGCCCGTGGTCGGGGTCTCGTACATCCGCCGCACTGTAGCCGGCGGCGGCGGGCAGCGAACCCTCAGTCGCGCTGGCCGCGACCGTGGCCTTCGCCCCGGCCGTGTTCGCGCTCACGTTCGTGTTCACGTTCGCGCTCGCGCATCTCTTCATGCCGACGCGGCAACGGTCCGCCGGCCAGGACATGCTGCTGGTACCACTCGTCGCGGACGAAATACACCGCTTGGCCGCAGGCGTGGTACGCGGCGCAATGCTGGCGCCAATGCTTCTGGTGGCCGGGCGGAACCCAGAGGTAGACCGGCTGCGGCGGCGCCGCCACCCGCGCCGGCCGCTCGACATAGACCGGCTGGGCGACGACCACCGCCGGCTGCGGGAAGCGGCCGATGTCGATCCGGCCGTAGACGCCGGGCTGGCTGATCGAGACCGATACGCCGACATCGGCGGCCGAGGCGCTCTGGATCGCGGTGGCACAGAACACTGCGGTAATGGAGGCGATGGCGGCAAATGCGGCAAGGGCGGGTGACTTCATGGCGACTCCTGGGTGGCGGCAAGGGGTTTGCCAGCCCCGTTACAACGTCAGCGCGGGGCGCAGCGTTGGCCGCAACACAAATCCTTACGCTGCGCCTGGCGCACCGGCCTCACTCATAGACGATCGCCGCCTGGCCGGCAGCGGCAATCGACTTCAGACGCGCCAGCGCCGCGTCGGTCGGCCAGAAGCGGCCGGCGTCGCCCAGATCCAGCTCGGCGCTGGCCCCGGGCCGGGCGATCGCCAGGCGCAGTGCCAGGCCTTGCGTCAACTCGCCCTGCTCGGTCTGCAACAGCCGCGGCGGCCAGGTGCGGACCAGTTCGGCCAGGGTTCTGGCGGGGCTGCCGGCCAAGGTCTGGACATGCCCGCCAGCCAGCGGAGCCACCGCCAACGGAGCCACCGCCAATTGCAGGTAGCGGCCAAAGCGCGCCCGGGCGGCAGTCAGGTCCCAGACCTGGCTGATGTTCAGGCGCAGACCGCCGGAGAAGCGGTCGTTCTGCACCTTGCCCTGGACGATCACCAGTTCGTCCTCGCGCAGCAATTCGCGGTTGGCGTCTATCAGTTCCTCGTTGACGACAGCCTCGATCGCCTCGCTGCCGTCGTCGAGGGCAAAGATCGCGACCCGGCCGCGCTGGCCGCTGACGATGCGGACCTCGCCGACGATGCCGGCCAGCAACTGCGGCTCGCGGCTGTCGACCAGGTCGGCGATGCGGCGCTTGCAGAAGCGCCTGACCTCGGCCTGGCTCTGCTCGAACAGGTGGCCGGACAGGAAGAAGCCAATCGCCGCCTTCTCCTGCATCAGGCGCTCGCGCACCTCCCAGGGCTCGGCCGCCAGCAAGGCGGGCTCCTGGGTCGAGGAGCCATGGGCGTCGCCGCCGAAATCGTCAAACAGCCCGCCCTGCGAGGCGTTGACGACCTGCGTGTCGGCCCAGTCGAAACCCAAGCCGACACTGGCCAGCAGGCTGGCACGGTCGGGGTGCAGGCGGTCGAAGGCGCCGGCCTTGATCAGCGCCTCGACGGCGCGCTTGTTGACGCGCCTGCGGTCGACCCGGGCGCAAAAGTCGAAGAAGCTGTGGAACGGCCCGCCGCCCTCGCCGGCCGCACCGTCGCGGGCCTCGACGATGGCCTCGACCGCGCTCTGACCCGAGCCCTTCACCGCCCCCAGGCCGTAGCGCACGCGCTTGGCGTCGATCGGCTCGAAGCGGTAGCCGCCGGCGTTGATGTCGGGCGGCTCGAAGCCCACGCCGAACAGCTTGGCGTCGTTGAGCAGCACCTTCAGCTTGTCGGTGTCGCCCATCTCCACCGTCATGTTGGCGGCGTAGAACTCGGCGGTGAAGTGGACCTTCAGCCAGCCGGTGTGGTAGGCCAGCAGCGAGTAGGCGGCGGCATGGCTTTTGTTGAAACCGTAGCCGGCGAACTTCTCCATCAGGTCGAAGACCTCGTCGGCCTTGGCCTGGCCTATGCCCTGCTTGGCCGCGCCCTCGCGAAAGATCTCGCGGTGGGTCGCCATCTCCTCGGCCTTCTTCTTGCCCATCGCCCGGCGCAGCAGATCGGCGCCGCCCAGCGAGTAGCCACCCAGCACCTGGGCGGCCTGCATCACCTGCTCCTGGTAGACCATGATGCCGTAGGTCTCGCCCAGCACCGGCGCCAGCAGCGGGTGCGGGTAGGCGACCGGCTCCTTGCCGTTCTTGCGCGCGCAAAAACTCGGGATGTTCTCCATCGGCCCGGGGCGGAACATCGCGTTGAGCGCGATCAGGTCTTCCAGCCGGGTCGGCCTGGCCTCGCGCAACATGCCCTGCATGCCGCGCGACTCGAACTGGAACACGCTCTCGGTCAGACCATCGGCAAACAAGCGGTAGACGCGCGGATCGTCCAGCGGCACGGTCTCGAAGCTGAAATCCGCTCGACCCGGGTGGCGGGCGACGATCATGTCCTTGGCCAGCTCCAGGATGGTCAGCGTGGCCAGGCCGAGAAAGTCGAACTTGACCAGGCCGATTGCCTCGACATCGTCCTTGTCGTACTGGCTGACCGCCGAATCGCTGCCCGGCTGCTGGTACAGCGGGCAGAAGTCGGTGATCTTGCCCGGCGCGATCAGCACCCCGCCGGCATGGGTGCCGATGTTGCGCACCATCCCCTCGACCCGCGTGGCCAGGGCCAGCAGCTCGGCCACCGCCTCGTCTGCGGCCTCGCGCTGGCCCAGCTCGGGCGCCTCCTTGCGGGCATAGACCAGGCCTTCGTCGGGCTTGTCGGGCAGCGGCGCCAGGGTCACGGTCTTGCCCGGCGGCGCCGGAATCAGCTTGGCGATTGCGTCGACCTGGCCGTAGCCCATGCCCAGCACCCGGCCGATGTCGCGCAGCGCCGCCTTGGCCGCCATGGTGCCGAAGGTGGCAATCTGGCTGACCGCGTCGCGGCCGTACTTGCCCTTGACGTAATCGATCACCCGGTCGCGGTTGGCCTGGCAGAAGTCGATGTCGAAGTCGGGCATCGAGACCCGCTCGGGGTTGAGGAAGCGCTCGAACAGCAACTGGTAATGCAAGGGGTCGAGGTCGGTGATGCGCAGCGAATAGGCCACCAGCGAGCCGGCGCCCGAACCCCGGCCCGGGCCGACCGGGCAGCCGTTGGCGCGGGCCCAGGCGATGAAGTCGGCGACGATCAAAAAGTAGCCCGAGAAGCCCATCTTGAGGATCGTCTCGATCTCGAAATCCAGCCGCGCGGTGTATTCGGCGCGGCGCGCCTGGCGCTTTTGCGGATCGGGAAACAGCGTCGCCAGGCGCTGCTCCAGCCCGCCATGGCTGGCCTGGCGGAAGTAGACGTCGATGGGCAGGGCCAGGCCGTCGGCACCCGGCGGGGTCGGGAAGTCGGGCAGGTAGTTCTTGCCCATCGCCAGCGTCAGGTTGCAGCGCTGGGCGATCTGCCAGGTGTTGGCGATGGCCGAGGGCAGGTCGGCGAACAAGGCCTGCATCTGCGCCTGGGTCTTGAAATATTGCTCGCGGCCAAAGCGCCGCACCCGCTTGACGCTGTCCAGCGTCTGGCCCTCGGCGACGCAGACCCTGGCCTCGTGGGCGTCGTAGTCGTCGGCGCTCAAGAACTGCACTGGCTGGGTCGCCACCACCGGCAGACCCAGCGCCGCAGCCAGCGGCACGGCGGCGCGGACATGGGCCTCGTGGCTGGCCAGGCCGGCGCGCTGCAGCTCGATGTAGAAACGCTGCGGAAACAACCCGGCCAGGCGCAGCGCCAGCGCCTTGGCGCGTTCGACATCGCCGCTCAGCAGCGCCTGGCCGACCGCCCCGGCATCGGCGCCCGACAGCGCGATCAGCCCGTCGCCGAGTTCGGCCAGCCAGTCCCACTTGAGCACCGCCTGGGCACGCTGGACGTTGTCCACCCAGCCGCGGGCCAGCAGCTCGCACAGGTTCAGGTAGCCCTGGCGGCCGTGTACCAGCAGCAGCAGCCGGCTGGGCTGCTTGTCGCTGGTGCTGGCGTCGGGCTCGATGAACACATCGACACCGATCAACGGTTTGACACCCTGGGCGCGGCAGGCCTTGTAGAACTTGACCGCGCCGAACAGGTTCGACAGATCGGTCAGGGCCAACGCCGCCTGGCCATCGGCGCGCGCCGCGCGGGCCGCGTCATCGATCCTCAAGGTGCCGTCGACGACCGAATATTCCGAGTGGGTGCGCAGGTGGATGAAGGCCATCGCGGGATTGTAGAAAGCCGGGCCATGGCCGCTTTGCCAGCAGCTTTCTAGAATGCCAGCGATGTCATTGCCCGCCGCCACACTGAGCGTCAGCGCCTACCGCTTTGTCGCGCTCGACGGCCTGCCCGGGCTGCGCCAGCGGCTGTTCGACGGCGCGCAGCGGCGCGGCCTCAAGGGCACCGTGCTGCTGGCCACAGAGGGCATCAACATCGCCCTGTCCGGGCCGGCCCAGGCCCTGCATGACTGGCTGGCCGAACTCGGCAGCGACCCGCGCCTGGCTGGCCTGCCGCTGAAGTTCAGTTCCAGCGACGCCCCCACCTTCCAGCGCCTGAAGGTCAAGCAGAGGCGCGAGATCATCCGCATGGATCAGCCCGCGATCGCACCGGCCTCGGGCCGGGCGCCGGCGCTCAGCCCGGCCACGCTGGCGCGCTGGCTGGCCCAGGGCTGCGACGACGGCGGCCGGCCGCTGCGCCTGCTCGACACGCGCAACGCCTTCGAGGTCGACGCCGGCCGGTTTGATGGCGCGATTGACTGGCGCCTGGCCAAGTTCAGCGACTTTCCCGCTGCGCTCGCCGCGCACCGCGCCGAACTCGACGGTACAGCAGTCGTCAGCTACTGCACCGGCGGCATCCGCTGCGAGAAGGCGGTGCTGGCGATGCAGGCGGCGGGCCTGAGCCACTGCCACCAGCTCGATGGCGGCATCCTCAACTACTTCGCGGCCACCGCCGGCGCCGCGCCGGGCTGGCTGGGCGACTGCGTGGTCTTTGACCAGCGCGGCGCTCTCGACCGCCACCTGCGGCCGCTGCCCTGAGAGGCTGAGAGGCAATGGGCGCCATGTTGCTGCGCATCGTCGGCGTGCTGCTGCTGCTGAGCGCACTCGCCCTGCCGCTGGCGCAGGCGCCGGACCGGCCGGTCGAGACGCTGGTGCAGCGCTGGGCGCCGCCGCCGTCCGAGCTGATCGATCTCGACGGCCAACTCGTGCACCTGCGCGACGAGGGGCCGCGCGCCGACCCGGTGCCGCTGGTGCTGCTGCACGGCATCTCCGCCAGCCTGCACACCTGGGAGGGCTGGGCCAAAGCCCTGCGCGGCCAGCGCCGTGTCATCAGCCTGGACCTGCCCGGCTTCGGCCTGACCGGGCCGTGGACGGGGCGCTATGCCGGGCGCCCCTACAGCGCCCAGGCCAGCGCCGAATTCGTTCGCGACCTGCTCGACCGCCTCGGCGTGCAGCGCTTTGTCGTCGCCGGCAATTCGCTGGGCGGCGAGGTCGCCTGGCAGTTGGCGCTGCTGCTGCCGCAGCGGGCACAGGGCCTGATCCTGGTCGACGCGGCGGGCTACGACTTCAGCCCCGGGTCGGTGCCGCTGGGCTGGCGCCTGGCGACGCTGCCGGTGTTCGATTGGCTGGGCCAGCACCTGCTGCCCAGGCCGCTGGTGACGCAGGGCCTGCTGGCCGTTTATGCCGACCCGGCCAAGGTCAGCGAGGCGCTGGTCGACCGCTATTTCGAGCTGACCCTGCGCGAGGGCAACCGCGCCGCGCTGGCGCAGCGCCTGCGCCAGCGCGAGCTCGGCCGCGACGCCGCCCGGATCGCCAGCCTGCGCCTGCCGACACTGATCCTCTGGGGCGGCCAGGACCACCTGATCGCGCCCGAATTCGGCCAGCGCTTTGCCGACGACATTCCCGGCAGCCGGCTGGTGCTGTTTGACCAGCTCGGCCATGTCCCGCAGGAAGAGGACGCGGCGCAGAGCGTGGCGCCGGTCAAGATGTTCCTGGGCTTGTAGCGCGGGCGCTGCCGCTCAGCCTTTCAAGCCGTCAAGTCGAACACCAGCAGCTCGGCGGCCTGGCCACGGCCTATCCGCAGCCAAGGCTCGCCGGCCAGGCCGAGCGCGTCGCCGGCCACGAGCGCCTGGCCGTTGACCTCGACCGCGCCGCGCGCCACATGCACCCAGGTCTTGCGCGCCGGGTCCAGCGCCAGCTCGGCCGCCTCGGCGCCATCGAACAGGCCGGCGCGGATCGACGCGTCGGCATGCAGGGTGATGGCGCCGTCGCGGCCGTCGGCGGCGGCGACCAGGCACAGCCGGCCGCGCTTGTCGCTGTCGCTGAAGGCCTTTTGCTCGTAGCCCGGCGGCAGGTTGGCGGCACTCGGCAGGAGCCAAATCTGCAGAAAGTGGGTGGTGGCGGCGGGCGCATGGTTGAACTCGCTGTGGCGCACGCCGGTGCCGGCGGTCATGCGCTGGATCTCGCCGGGGACGATGGTGGTGGCCTGGCCCATGCTGTCGCGGTGCGCGAGCGCGCCTTCGAGCACATAGCTGACGATCTCCATGTCGCGGTGGCCATGGGTGCCGAAGCCGGTGCCGGGGGCGATCCGGTCCTCGTTGATGACCCGCAGGTTGCCGAAGCCCATGAAGCGGGGGTCATGGAAGTCGGCGAAGGAGAAGGTGTGGAAACTGTTGAGCCAGCCGTGGTCGGCATGGCCCCGGTCGTTGGCGCGTCGCAGTGTGAGCATGGTTGCAGGGCTCCTTTCAAGGCCGCGATGGTGACACTGTCGGCCCGCCCCGGGATCAACCCGGCTTGGCGCCGCCATTCAAATGCGGTGAACTCCGGCTGGCCGCCAGTCGACGCTTGCCACCTGCCCATGAACCCAAGCCGCCGCAGCGCCCTCAACCCCGACGCCCTGGTGAGGATGGACCCCATCGCCCGCCGTGGCCAACAGCGGCGTGCCGGCCACAACGCGGCGACGCGGTAGCGATGCCGGGTTCAGGCTATGTCGGCCGATTTGCCCCGTCGCCGACGGGGCCGCTGCACGCCGGCTCGCTGGTCGCGGCGCTGGCCAGTTGGCTGGACGCCCGCGCCCATGGCGGACGCTGGCTGCTGCGCATCGAGGACCTCGACACCCCGCGCTGCGTGCCTGGCGCGGCCGCGCTGATCGCGCAGCAGCTCGGTCGCTGCGGCCTGGTCGCGGACCGCGCGGCGCTGTCGCAATCCAGCCGCAGCGCCGCCTACCAAACCGCGCTGGACGGCCTGATCGCCGCCGGTCTGGCCTACCCCTGCGCGTGCAGCCGGCGCGAGATCGAAGCGGCCTTGCCGGC
>JANXYH010000162.1 GCA_025350145.1 Burkholderiales bacterium
CGCCTTGAGCTCATGGATCAGCTCCTCAATCTTGCCAGTGGAGATCGGGTCCAATGCCGAGCACGGCTCATCCAGCAGCAACACCTCAGGTTTGATCGCAATCCCGCGAGCAATGCACAGACGTTGCTGCTGACCACCCGAAAGGCCCGAACCTATTTGATCGAGCTTGTCCTTGACCTCGTTCCACAGCGCGGCCTTTCTCAAGGCCCATTCGACCCGCTCGTCCATTTCGAAGCGGGACAATCGCTCAAACAGCTTGACCCCAAATGCAATATTGTCGTAAATCGACATCGGGAACGGCGTAGGCTTTTGAAAGACCATGCCGATTTTGGCGCGAATCAGGCTGACATCGAATTTGCGGCTGAGAATATTCTGACCGTCCAGCAGAATCTGACCTTCGGCACGTTGTTCGGGATACAACTCGAACATCCGATTGAACGTCCGCAGCAAGGTGCTCTTGCCGCAGCCCGAAGGTCCGATGAAGGCCGTCACCTTGTGTGCGGGCAAATCCAGATCGATGTGCTTGAGGGCCTGAAATCCGCCATAGAAGAAATTGAGGTCGCGGACGGCGATCTTGATCGATCCGTCCAGGCTGGCTTCGCGCGCATTCATCGGCTCGGGCTCATTGTCGGTTTCGGAAAAATACCCGCGCGACGATGTTCAAGGCGAGCACCCCGAGGGTGATCAGGAACACCCCTGCCCAGGCCAGCTTCTGCCAGTTCTCGTAAGGGCTCATCGCGAATTTGAAGATGGTCACCGGCAGACTTGCCATGGGCTCGCCAAGGTGACTTGTGAAAAATTGGTTAGACAGCGCTGTAAAGAGCAGCGGAGCAGTCTCTCCCGCAATTCTGGCGATCGCCAACAGAATACCAGTGATGACACCCGCGCGGGCCGCACGCAGGGTGATCGAGGATATCACGCGCCACTTCGGCGCGCCCAACGCATAGGCAGCTTCACGCAACGCGCCCGGCACCAGGCTGAGCATGTTCTCGGTGGTACGGATCACCACCGGAATGACGATCAATGCTAACGCCAGAATACCGGCATAGGCCGAAAATGACTTGACCCGGGCAACCACCGTCGAATAAATGAACAAGCCGATCACGATCGATGGCGCCGACAACAGGATATCACTGATGAACTGGGTGATCCGACCCAGCCAATTGTTTCGCCCGTATTCGGCCAAGAAGATACCCGCAAATACACCGACAGGCGTACCCAGGAGCGTCGCCAAACCGACCATCACGACCGAACCAAAGATGGCGTTGGCCAGACCACCGACTTCGGCCTGGGGCGGCGGCGTCATCTCCGTGAATACAGCCAATGTCAGGCCGCCCAGACCCAGTTTGAGCGTCTCCCAGAGGATCCAGGTGAGCCAGAACAGACCGAACGCCATTGCCAGCAACGCCAGGGTCAATGCCAGTGCGTTGACCCGCTTGCGCTGGCGATGGCGGCGCAGACCAACCTCGGATTGCTGCAACAGGCTCATGCGCGTCGACCTTCGCCCCGGCGCAATTGCGCGAGCAACAACTTGGACAAAGCCAACACGACGAAGGTGATGAAGAACAGCACCAATCCCAAATAAATCAGCGAGGCCTGGTGCAAACCCTCACCGGCTTCGGCAAATTCGTTGGCCAGCGCAGAGGTGATGCTGTTGGCGGCCTCGAACAATGAAACCGAATTGAGCTGGTTCATGTTGCCGATGACGAAAGTCACGGCCATTGTTTCACCCAATGCCCGACCCAGGCCCAGCATGATCGCACCGACAACACCGGCCTTGGTATAGGGCAGTACCACGCGGTACATCACTTCCCAGGTGGTGGCGCCCAGGCCGTAGGCCGACTCCTTGAGCAAGGCCGGTGTGACCTCGAACACGTCGCGCATGACCGCTGCGATGTAGGGAATGATCATGATCGCCAAGATGATGCCCGCGGACAGCAAACCTATCCCGACCGGCGGCCCAGACACCACGCTGCCGAGCAGCGGCACACCCTTGAACACCGCCTGCAGTGGCGCTTGCACAAAGCGCGCCAGGATTGGCCCGAACACCAGCAAACCCCACATGCCGTAGACGATGGACGGCACCGCCGCCAGCAACTCGATGGCGGTGCCCAAGGGCCGCTTCAGCCAGGCCGGGCTGAGTTCGGTCAGAAACAACGCAATGCCAAAGCTGACAGGTACCGCAATCAGCAAGGCGATGAATGAACTCATCAAGGTGCCGTAGACCATGACCAAACCGCCGTAACGGTTTTCCACCGGATCCCATTCGCTGCGAACCAGAAAACCCAGGCCATATTCGTGGATGGCCGGGGCCGCGCCTACAAGCAAGCTGATCAGAATGCCAGCCAGCAGCGCCAGGGTCAGGACCGCAGCGGCCAGCGCCAAGCCCGCAAATATGCGGTCCGGCCAAGCGGAACGGCGCTCCCGGAGTGGTGGCGTCGGCAAACCCTGGTCGGCCAGCGGCAAGTCATCTTGCGCTGGCGAAAATAGTCTGACGGGCAGGGTTGCGGCCATGGCCTGAAGGTGTTGATCGCCTGACGACAGGGGACTACTTGAAGCCGATGGCCTTGCCGGCGGCGTCCTTGATTTCAGCCGCCCAGACCTGGTGCACCTTGGACTTGACCGCGTCTGGCAGCGGCACATACTCCAGATCTATGGCCATTTTGTCGCCATTGGCATAGGCCCAGTCAAAGAACTTCAGTGACGCGGCAGCCTGGGCAACTTTGTCCTGCTGCTTTTGCATGATGATGAAGGTCGCGCCGGTGATCGGCCAGGCGTCCTTGCCCGGCTGATCGGTGAGGATCTGGTAGAAAGTCTGCGACCAGTTTGCGCCAGCGGCGGCGGCCTTGAAATTCAACTCATCAGGCGACGCGAAGTTGCCGGCCTGATTCTTCAGCAGCACATGCGCCATCTTGTTCTGCTTGGCATAGGCATACTCTACATAACCGATCGAGTTGGGCAGACGCTGGACAAACGCGGCCACGCCCTCGTTGCCCTTGCCGCCGGCACCGGTAGGCCAATTCACCGCCGTGCCTTCGCCGACCTTGGTCTTCCATTCGGCGTTGACCTTGGAAAGATAGTTGGTGAAGATGAAGCTTGTGCCCGAGCCATCGGCACGGCGCACCGGCGCGATCACCGTGTCTGGCAGGTTCACGCCAGCGTTCAGCCCAGTGATGGCCGGGTCATTCCACTTGCTGATTTTGCCCAGGAAGATGTCGCCCAGGACTTGCCCAGTCAGTTTGAGCTGTCCCGGCGCAATGCCGGCAATGTTGACGACCGGCACTACTCCGCCGATGACCATCGGGAACTGCACCAGGCCGTCGGCCTTGAGTTCCTCGTCCTTGATCGGCATGTCCGACGCGCCAAAGTCGACGGTCTTGGACTTGATCTGCTTGATGCCCGCGCCAGACCCGACGGACTGGTAGTTGATGCGCGCGCCACCCACCTTGTTGTAGGCGTCGGCCCATTTGGCGTACAGCGGGGCCGGAAACGTCGCGCCAGCGCCGGTGGCGTCCTGGGCCTGGGCCTGGATTTGGAACAGGGCAGCGGCCAGCGCAGCGCCCACAAACAGCGATTTCATGGGATTGCCTTTACAGGATGAGTGGCGAGCACCACCACCCAAGACTGTAGGCAGGCCGTGTGACAGCGCTATGACACCCTGGCTGGGTCCGTCACATTTGCCATGGAACCGTCACAAACCGCGCCGAACGAAGCGACTCAGCACACCGCCGCGTCCGCCAGGCGTCGCGCCAGACGCTGCCCCCAGGCGGCGTCGCGGGTCTCGACCATCACCCGCAGGACCGGCTCGGTGCCCGAGGCCCGGATCAGCACCCGGCCTTGGCCCGCCAATTCGGTCTCGACCTCGCGCGTGACCTTGGCCAGACCGGCGTTGGACTTCCAATGCAGCAGGTCATCCTGGCTGCCCAAGCGCACATTGAGCAGGGTCTGCGGAAACAGCGTGACGCCCTGCAGCAACTCGGCCAGCGGTGCGCAGGCGCGCTGGGTCGCCTGCAACACTTGCAGCGCGCTGACGATGCCGTCACCGGTGGTGTGCTTGTCCAGGGCCAGCAGATGGCCTGAGCCTTCGCCACCGAGCAGCCAGCCACGCGCGCTGAGCTCTTCCAGCACATAGCGGTCGCCGACCTTGGCGCGCACCAATTCGACGCCACGATTGCGCAGTGCCAACTCGACCGCCATGTTGGTCATCAAAGTGCCGACCGCACCCGGCATGGGCAGGTGCTGGGCCTGACGATCGGTGACCATGGCGTAGAGCAGTTCGTCGCCGTTGAACACCCGCCCGTTGTGGTCTACCAACAGCAGGCGGTCAGCGTCACCGTCGAGCGCGATCCCATAGTTGGCGCCATGTTTGGCGACCGCCGCGACCAGAGCCTGTGGCGCGGTCGCGCCCACGCCATGGTTGATGTTGATGCCGTCGGGCTCGCAGCCGATGCTGACCACCTCGGCACCGAGCTCATGGAACACCGCCGGCGCCACCTGGTAGGCGGCACCGTGGGCCGCGTCCACGACGATCTTCAGGCCGCGCAAGGAGAGGTCCTTGCTGACCGTGCTCTTGCAGAACTCGATGTAGCGGCCGCGGGCGTCGTCCAGACGACGGGCCTTGCCCAACTCGGCTGAATTGGCCCATCGCGCCGGTGCGCTCAGGGCGGCTTCAACCTCGATTTCCCATCCGTCTGGCAGTTTCTCGCCCTTTGCCGAGAAAAACTTGACCCCGTTGTCCTGGTAGGCGTTGTGCGAGGCGCTTATCACCAGGCCCAAATCCAGGCGCAAGGCGCGGGTCAGATAGGCCACGCCAGGTGTCGGCAACGGCCCGGTCAGAACGGTATCGACGCCTGCGGAGGCCAAACCGGCCTCGAGCGCGGATTCGATCATGTAACCCGAAATGCGCGTGTCCTTGCCGATCAGCACGGCCGGCCGGGAGTTGTCACGACGCAGCACCTGGCCGACCGCATGGCCCAGGCGCAGCATGAACTCGGCGGTGATCGGCGTGCTGCCGACTTCACCACGGATGCCGTCGGTGCCAAAGTAGTGTCGTGCCATGGTTGTCGTGCCTGCAAACTGGGTCGTTGTCATTGTCCAATTTTCGGCGCGCCAGCCGCCCGCCAGACGGCAATCGCGTCCACCGTGGCTGCGACATCGTGCACACGGACGAGCCGCGCGCCCAAGGCTATTGCCGCCAGCGCCGCTGCGACGCTGGCGGCCAGGCGTTCGGCCAGCGTACGACCGGTGAGCCTCCCCAGACTGCCCTTGCGCGACCAACCCACCAGCAGCGGGTAGCCGATGGCCACAAGTTCAGCTTGGCGACGCAGCAGCGCCCAGTTGTGCTCGTCCGTCTTGCCAAAGCCGATGCCGGGGTCGAGCACGATCCGCTCGCGTGCGATGCCCAAGCTGGTCAGCCGTGACGCCATGCCCCGCAATTCGGCCGCGACTTCACAAACCACATCGACGTAGCCGGGCTCGGCCTGCATGGTCGGCGGCTGACCCTGCATGTGCATCAGGCAGATGCCCGCGCTGGGGTGGGCGGCAAGGACCGCTGCGGCGCCGGGCCGCGTCAGCGCCCGGACATCGTTGATGACATCGGCCCCCAAGTCGAGCGCGGCCTGCATCAGCGCCGGCTGACTGGTATCGACCGAGACCGGGACGCCCAGGCGCAGCACATGGCGCAACACCGGCAATACGCGGGCCGTCTCTTGATCTGGGTCGACCGGCATTGCACCTGG